>DASXQW010000001.1:0-43595 GCA_036506975.1 Casimicrobiaceae bacterium
CTGTTTCACGCATTCGATGCGACCGTGATGATCTTGATGTGGAACTTGGGGTCGGCGGTGTTGCTCGTCGGGCTGGGAACCCTGCTGGGCCGGAAAATGTTCGCGTGGTTGCCGCAGCATCCAGCCCCGCGCAGCCATTGAGCTCATTGAGCTGCGCGCGCGAAGGTTACAGGGCGTAAGGTGCAGACTCCGCGATCTGACTGTTACGTCTTACGTAACTTCACGTAGGCGGCCGCTGCCACCAGCCCGAACAGGATGTGGCTCGCAACGCCGATCCAGCCACGCGCCATCGCGAACCACGGAAACGCCGCGGCGGCAATCGGGTAGAAATTGATCAGGTAGATCACAAGTCCGAATGCGACGCCGATCAAAAGCGCAACTCCCGCGCCGACGCGATGCACGATCCATCCCAGAAGTAAGCCATAGACTACCGCCAGCGGGAAATGGACGCCCATCGCCGCCATCACGATCTTGAGATCGAAATCGGCGGGCGGGGGCAGGACGCCTTGCCCGAGTACCATGGCGGCGATCATTCGTGGGGGCGCCCACGGGCTTTGCCCCTCGAACGCCATCACCATGAGCATTTCGGCCATCATGAACACGATCCCTGCGATCAAGCCAGCCCACGCCGCGGCTTTCCAATCGGTCACTTGGTGCACTTCCTGATTCGCTCCGTGTATCAACGTTTGCGCCATGAGGTCCTCCGTTCGAACCACCCGTCTCGTCTTCATGAGGCGCCTCTGCTCTGCCAAAGTTTCAACTTTATTTTTCGCCAAGGCCGTAACCAGACGGACGAATCCAACGAACAGATTAATCCTGGTCAAGCTATCGCAACTAGAGACATGAACGCACGGCTCGTTTACTTTGCAGCGGCGCTCATAGGATTGATGCTGACCCCGGCGACGCCCGCGCAGACGCTTAACGGATTCGATCTCAAGGATTCGCTGGTGCCGCGCGACCAGATTCTGCACGGTGGGCCGGCGAGGGACGGAATCCCCGCGATCGACGCGCCCAAGTTCCTCCCGCCGAGCGGAGCACCGCTCGCTCCCAGCGACCGCGTGCTCGGCCTCGCCCGCAATGGCGTAGTGAAAGCCTACCCGGTCAGGATTCTGAACTGGCACGAGATCGTCAACGATCGTCTCGGCGACGAGCCGATCGCGATCACCTACTGCCCGCTGTGCGGCACTGGCATCGCGTACCTGGGGCGAGTCGGAGGCCGGCCGACGACCTTCGGCGTTTCGGGGCTGCTCTATAACAACGACCTGCTTCTCTACGATCGTGCTACGCAGTCACTCTGGTCGCAGATGCTGGCGCAGGCGATCAGCGGTCCGCTCAAAGGCGAGAAGCTGACCCCCGTAGCATTGGTTCACACGACTTGGGCCGATTGGAAGGCGCGCCATCCCGAGACGCTCGTGCTCTCGACCGAGACTGGATTCAGCCGCGACTACAGCCGCGATCCCTACGCCGGCTACGCCACGAGCAGCCGCATCATGTTTCCCACCGCTGCCGCGAGCGATCGCTTCCCTGCCAAGGAGCTGGTGCTCGGCGTCGAGCTTAACGGTGCACGCAAGGCCTATGCATTCAGCGAGCTCGCCAAGGCGCTGGGCAACCGCCCGCAAGGCACGATCGACGATCGACTTGGCGGCAGTACGGTTTCGATCCGCTTCGACCGCGAGCATCGCGCTGCGCAGGCATTCGACAGCTCCGGGCGCGAACTGCCGGCGTATGCTGCCTACTGGTTCGCCTGGTCGGCGTTCTACCCTACGACCGAAGTCTTCGTCGCGCGCTGATGCATTAACTGCGGTGCTTGCCGACGCGCCAGCCGCCTCTGGCGAGCAGGCGCTCGCCGACCTCGATCGCTTCTTCCTCCAGCGGTGTCGCCAGCGTGTCGTTCCAGCGGTTGAGGAACCCGAACAAGGCGATCGCGCCGAGGATCTCGACGATTTGCTCATCGCTCCAATGCTGACGCAGCTCCGCGAACATCGCATCGCTCACGGCGTTCGGCAACGACGACGCCGCAATCGCCACATCGAGCGCGACCCGCTCGGCCTGCGAGTACAGCGGGCTCGTTCTGTATTCCCAGATCGCCGCGACTTTTTCTTCGTCAATGCCGGCGCGCAGCGCTCCGCCGACCGTGTGCGCCATGCAGTACAGGCAGCCGTGGGCGCGACTGGCGACATGCGCAAGCAGACGCTTGAAGCCGGGACTGACGCTGCCCTCCGGATCCATCACCGCCGCCACCATTGCCGACAGCGCCTTCACCAGTTTCGGGCGGCGCTGCATGATCAGCACGCTGTTCGGTACGAAGCCGAGTCCTTTGCGGTATACGGCGAACGCCTCCTGGAGTTCGGGGACGCTGCCGGAAGGGAGCGGCGCGAGTCGAGCCATGGGGTTACCTTTCTGGAAATTGCGGCATGTGGCAATCGGCACACCGTAGCGGCTTGGCGTTAGCCATGTGCCCCGAGCTCATCAATTAGTCGTCACGCCGGCAGCCTTCATGGCGCGGCCCAGCGATTGGTGCTCTTCGCGCATATAGGCGTCGAAACGAGCCGGGCTCATTGGCATCGGGTCCGCACCCAGCGCTGCCAGCCGCTGCGTGACCTCGGGCTCGGCCAGGATCCGCGCGATCTCGTCATGGAGCTTGGTCACGATCTCGCGCGGGGTCTTCGCGGGCGCGAGCAAACCGATCCAGAACTCGAACTCCCCGCCCGGGACGCCAGCTTCCGCTATGGTCGGCACATCCGGCAGCGCCGCCGAGCGTCGGCCAGAGCTGACGGCGAGCGCGGCCAGTTTGCCGTCCCTTATCATCGGCAGCGTGGCGATGACAGGATAGAAGCCGAACTGCGTGCGTCCGGTCATCGTCTCGACCATCATCTCCTGGGCGCCCTTCGTCGGCACGTGGACGACGTCGATGCCGGTCGCCGCGCGAAACTTTTCCGCATTGATGTGCGAAGCGCTACCGACGCCACCCGACGCGTAATTGAGCGCGCCCGGCCGCGCTTTGGCCATCGACACAAGCTCGGCCACGGACTTGACGCCCAGCGACGGTGTCACGGCCAGGACGCTCGGCAGGTTCCCCAGCGGCACCACACCGGCGAAGTCGCGCAGCGTGTCGTACGGCAGGCTGCTGTAGAGCTGCGAATTCACGACATGGCCCACAGAGACGACGACCAGCGTATATCCGTCGGGCTCGGCCCTGGCGACGACCGCGGCGCCGATCGTGCCACCCGCTCCGGGCCGGTTCTCGACGATGACGGGCTGGCCCCACGCGATCGCGAGCTTGTCGCCGACGACTCGGGCGAGGATATCGGACGCGCTGCCCGGCGTGAACGGCACGACGAGCTTGATCGCTTTCGCCGGATAAGATGACGCGGCGCTCGCTGCAGCTTGCGGCCACGCGACCGATGCCGACACGCCCAGCAGGAATGCAGCGCCATTACAAAGAGCGACGCAAAACGCCTTGGCCACCATGTGCCAGCTCCAATCTAACTACCGCCGTACGCCGTTTCCTTCTTACTGGATCTTGCGCCCTCTCTCCGTAACGATATCGAGGAACGCAGCGATCTCGCGGTTCTGCAGTTCGTTCTCCGGCGGCGGCGTCCGGCTTGCAGGATCTTATTCGCGATCAGCTTGCGCCGCAGTCGAGCTGACGTTAAAGGGCGATCGGTGAGTTGATGTCTGCATACTTCCGAAAAAGCGGCTAACAATATTTTGACCGTTCCATTGGACAACGGCACCTTGGCCGTCACGCGGCGAACAAGCCTGGCGGCGATGATGGCGGCCTCTTCTGCACTCAGTCGATCCACCGCATCGCCACGATACCAAACTGCGCCGGAGGAGAATTCTTTCAGCGCGCTTTCCCGAGCAGCACCCGCGAGTTCCCGTGCGGCAAGGCCATGCTCCGCCAGGATCGAGCGCACTTGTTCGCCCCGCAAGTCAGGAACAACACTTTCTCTCCACAACACCGCGACAATCGTCCCGCCACGATTGAGCCACGCCTGCGCTACGGCGGGCTGGCGCGTCAAGGCGTGCAGTATCGGCTTCGCTTTCACGCCGCAACCCAAGCCGGCAGCGGCTTCGCAGCAGAGCGGCACCTTGAATAAGCTGATTTGGTTGCGTGCGTTATCCGCGAGGACACCGCCGATAAGCGTCGCTTTTTTTGTCGCGGTTTCCGACACCTTTATGCTCCGAACGCACGCGGGCGAACGTACTCTAATGCCCGTACCATAGTACAGAGTCAAGCTCCGGAGCCAATTCGATGACGCAACGGGCGAAGGTGCTCGCGTCCGTCGACGCTCGCGCCCGATCGTTGTCTGCGTACGAGCGGCGTACGGCATCAAATTCCTGGCGGCCGCGCTTCTTGCCTGCGCTTCCCGACCCGAACCCCATCCGGTTCCGTGGGCCGAGGCCCGAAGCGTGCCACATATGACGCCCATTCGACTCCTCCTGGCTCGTGGCTGGGCTGCCAGCAATATTTTTTCGCCCCACGTAACCTTGAGAGCCGTTCAGACGAATCAAGAAGTAGGGGCTACCGCTACGCTCGTTCGGTCGAGAAAGCGTGATAAATTGCCTCGGATCTAAGCTGGTTGCTGCGCCCACCCGGTGCACTGCTACCGGCCCACGCTCGGTGCTTCATGATTGAGGAAGACTCGCTTTCCCCGACGCCGAGCACGGTCGGCGGTAATTGTGCGTGAATATGAGAACAGCGTGGGATTCATGACTCGCGCCGAGATCGACGTATTTCCGGCCGACGCTGCGTTACGCCCCGGGGAGTCGGCCATGGATCGAGCGCGGGCGGCCGTCGCATCAGCCGGATGCGCCTCCGCCGGGCAACAAATGGGGTTGCGTTGGCCGATTGGCTGCGTCGCGTTGGAAGTAACTCAACGCTGCAATCTCGACTGCTCCCTTTGTTATCTCTCGGAAAATTCCGAGGCGGTGAAGGACGTGCCCCTCGAGGAAGTGTTCCGCCGCATCAATCTGATTTTCAGCCGTTACGGAAAGCACACCGATGTTCAAGTCACCGGCGGCGATCCGACGCTTCGCGATCGCGACGAGCTGGTGGCAATCGTCGCCCGCATCAGCTCGCTCGGGATGCGCCCGACGCTGATGACCAACGGGATCCGAGCGAGCCGCTCGCTGCTGACGGCGTTGGCGGCGCACGGGCTGGTCGACGTCGTGTTTCATGTCGACACGACGCAGCAGCGGAAAGGCTTCGCGACGGAGCAGGCACTGAATCGCGTCCGCACCGAATATCTTAATCGTACGCGAGGGCTTGGACTTTCGGTCATGTTCAACACGACCGTGCACGATGAGAACTTTGCACAGATCCCGGAACTGGTCGGATTCTTTCGAGCGCATGCCGGAGCGATACGCACCGCATCCTTTCAGCTCCAGGCCGCTGCAGGACGCGGTGTGCAGCGCGAGCGTGGGACGGTCATCTCGCCCGAAAGCGTCTGGCGCCAGATCGAGGTTGGCGCGGGGACTTCGCTGAATTTCGAGGCGTCGCGCATCGGTCATCCAAGGTGCAACCGCTACGCTCTCTGTTTGGAGGCAAACGGCACGCTCTATGACGCGTTCTCCGACGCAAGCTTCATCACCCGGCTTCAGACCGCAACTGCGGCAATGGCGCTGCCCCGGAATGATCGCCTGGCGGCGCTAAGGAACTTCGCCGCGTGGCTCGCCTTGCACCCGGGCTTTCTCTATCCCATAGCCAAGTGGTTGGCCGCGAAAGTCTGGGCGATGAAAGGCGACCTGGTGAGATCTCGCGGCCGAGTCAGGACGCTTTCCTTCGTGATCCACAATTTCATGGATGCGCAGGCCCTCGAGGAAGACCGCATCCGCGCATGCGTGTTCAAGGTCATGACAGGCGACGGACCGATATCGATGTGCATGCATAATGCCAAACGCGACAGCTTCATCCTCCGGCCGGTACCGCTGACCGAAGGGCCGACGGTGGTTTTCTGGCATCCCATGACGGGCGAGTTCAGCAAACAGGACCCCGGCCGCGTGAGCGCCGATCCGAACGCGCATCCGTTCAAGAGGATGAAAGGTCGGACGCGCCAGCACGCCCTCCTGAAGCGCGGCGCCGGCGCTGCACGCGCAAGGACCGACGGGTAGGTCATGGGCACCAGCCTGCGCGTGCAGCGACTTGTCCTCGGTTTGTTGCTCGCCGCCGGACTCGCCGGTCTGGCCACCGGACAGGCTTCCGACCCGGCGGTGCCGCCCGGATGGGCCGCTGTTCTCAATCGATTCGTCGACGACTACGGCAGGGTTGACTTTGAAGGTATCGCGCAAGCTCCGGCAGACCTCGATTCGGCCGTTGCCTACATTGCCTCGACCAGCCCTGAAGCGAATCCTTCCTTGTTTGCAAACCGCGAAGCGAGGCTCGCGTATTACATCAACGCCTACAATGCGCTGGCGATGTTCAATGTCGTCGACTCGGGGATACCCCGGTCGCTCGCGGGACTGCAAAAGTTTTCCTTTTTCTGGGTGAAGAAATTCTCGATCGGCGGCCGCTCGATGTCGCTGTACGCTCTCGAAAACGAAGTGATTCGCCCCCTGCAAGAAGAGCGGGTGCACTTCGCGTTGAACTGCATGGTTGTGAGCTGCCCGCGACTTCCTCGAGCGCCATTTACGACCGGCAATCTGGACCGCGAGCTGGCCGCCGCGGCACAGCTATTTTTCAGCGAGAAGCGAAATCTCACGATCTGGAGCGATGCCAGGGAAATCAAGGTTTCCGAAATCCTGAAGTTCTATCGCGAAGACTTCCTGCGCACGAGCCCCGATTTGATCGCCTACATCAATCGGCATAGGGAAACGAAGATTCCCCAAGGATACAAGGTCGACTTTATCGACTACGACTGGACGATCAACGACTCGCGCAGAGTTCCACCGCCGGACTAAGCTCGATGAACCCCAGTTGCTTTCGCGAGGTGAATCCATGACGGCCGGCCGCACGTGCCCACTCGACTATCGGTACGATGCGTCGATATTCCGGGAACACGCTTCGATAGCGACCGATACCTTGTACGTGGTCGGTGGGCTGTACGGCAACGAGCCGGCGCTCGACGAGATCATCACGATGTTCGACGGCGAACGCGGCACCAAGCATCTTGTCTTCAACGGCGATTTCAACTGGTTCAACATCGCCCCCGAGCGCTTCCGGCGAGTCAACGAATCGGTCCTCGCGCATGACGCCATTCGCGGGAACGTCGAAACCGAGCTTGGCAGGACTGCCGTCATTGCCGAAGCGGGATGCGGCTGCGGGTATCCAGATTTCGTCGACGAGGGTGTGGTCGAGCGCTCAAACGCCATCATGCAACGGCTACGAGCGAGCGCCATGCTTTTCCCACGGCTACAAAGCGATTTGGCGCGACTGCCCATGTGGCGGCGAATCGATGTCGGCGGCGCACGAGTGGCGGTCATTCACGGTGATCCTTCCTCGCTGGCGGGCTGGGGTCTCGGGATCGAGGCCCTATCCGACGCATCGGGCGTCGATCGAGCGGCCCGCTGGTTCGATGAGGCCGACACCGACATCTTCGCTTGCACCCACACTTGCCTACCGCTGCTTCGCCGCATCGGCACCGGTGTCGTCGTTAACAACGGCGCCGCCGGCATGCCGAATTTCTCGGCCGCGCGTTACGGCATCATCACCCGCATTGCAATCAATCCATCCCCATGCGCGACGCCGTCGTACGGTGTCGAAATCGAGGGCGTCATGGTGGAGGCGCTCGCGGTTGCCTATGACCACGACCGCTTTCTTGCTGATTTCGACGCACAGTGGCCCCCGGGCAGTGCGGCAGCGGTTTCCTATCGCCGACGCATCGTCGACGGCCCGAACTATGAGTCGCAGCAGGCAACGCTTCCAACCATGCCGCACACGGCATCGCCGCTTCTCAGACCGGGCCAACCGGCTTCCGAGCCAAAACCTTGATGATCTCGAGCCCCTGCTGCAAAACGTCACAACGGTGACGCCGTTGACGATCGCGTTGGTTGCGGTCGCGGGGCTCGTCGTCGGCATCGCACCGAGCTCCTATCCGCTGCTGTCGGTCGCTGCCGGGCTGGCCGCCAGTGCGACAGACACGGCACTTCGCCGCGTCGGAGGATTTGGCTGTCATCAGGCTTCGCGCTTGGCATCGCGACGGTGGACGCGGTACTCAGTGCCCTCTTCGGCCTCGCCGGCTTTGCCGTGTTGCGCGCGTTAGCGACCCTCCTCGCGCCGGATCACGGGCGCTGACGCTTATCGCCAGCCCGAACGTCGTCGGCTGCTCGGCGGGCTTGCTCGGTGGAGAACCGTTTCGACATGGCCCGCCCATTTGTAATTCTTACACGTTCCGCAAATGCGCATTTTTAATCGCGGCGTCTGCACTAGTAGTCGATGATCAGCCGATTCACGCGCAACCAAATCGTCCGTGGCTTTTGCGCAATGCGGCTGGAATAGGCATCTCGCCGCCGCTGTTCGCCGCGATGTCGGGCCGATGCAGAGTGTTGGATTTTGCGTTAGGTGTCCGACACGAAGTTGCGCACTTATGCGAAGTTGCGCACTTTGTTGTGCAATGGGCGCCGCCATGGCGCCTTAACCTCAGGATTCGCAAAGGAGGCCATCATGCGGGCAAGATACTTCGCGTTCATGAGACAGCTGACATTACTCACGTTTTTGCTGTCCTTCGCACTGACAGGTCCTTCTCCGGTAAAGGCCCAAGAGATCACCGCTGACATCGATGTCATATTGAGGCCGGTGGCGGAAAAGATCGGCGTCGTCACAGACATCAACGTTATCGACGATTCCGTCTTCATTTGTACGCAGCCCGGACTACTTCTCCGGAAGAGCCTCTCTTCTAATAGTACGACTGATTTTTCCGTCTTTCTCGATCTAAGCACGAAAGTTGGCGCGCTCGGCACTGGGATCCCGGCTCTTCCTGGCCTCGGCTATCCAGTCCCGGGGACGTACGACGAGCGGGGCCTCATCGGCTTCGCCGCTGATCCAGCGTTCCGCCAGAACGGTAGATTCTGGGTTTGGTATACCAACATTAACGAGCACACCGCTTCCCAGCCCAACTTCTTTCAGTGGCTCGTTTCTACCTCCGACCCCTGGAACATGGCTGAATACAACCATGTAGGGCATGTCGAAGAATATCAAGTGGTCGGCGGTGTTCCCCAGTTCCGACGCACGCTTCTCAAGATCAAGCGGCCGTATTTCAACCATACGGGATTCCAGTCCCTCGTCTGGTCGCCCGAATTGAATACGCTGGTTCTTGGCCTTGGCGACGGCGGCAGTGAGTATGATCCAAACAACATTGCACAGGACGACGACCAGCTGTCGGGCAAGCTGCTCAAGATCGATCTCAACAAGCTGAGCGGAAAGGATTTTACGAACAACGCGCCCGTAGCGACGTTTACTGACCTGAAAAACCAACAGGTGCCGACCGGGGCGTTCACGCCGCTCGTGAAAGGAATGCGCAATCCGAGCAAGGTGCACTACGAAGTAGTCGACGACAAGAAAGCGGGTGGCGGCGGACAGCGCTGGATCAAATATCTCGCCAACACCGGACAAGATACCATCGAGTTCATTCACGGCTTCGACAGCTATGGAATCAATTTTGGTTTCCGGCCGTGGGAAGGAATTTTCCCCACCGCCTTCGAAGAGGACGAGGACACTCGCGTGATTGCCTATGGGCTCGAGGCATCGCGCTTGCCGAATTTCTACCGTCCACTCGTGCAATATACCCATCTCGATCCGGTCTTGGGTCCGAATGCCAATACGGGTTCGGCTCTCTACGTTGGCAACAGCATTCCTGGGCTGAAGGGTCAACTCGTTTTCACCGATTGGGTTTCCTTTGCAAGGACGCCGCCGCAGGGATTGCTGATGCACGCTGCTGTCAACCGAGACAACCTCCAGGAGGCTCAACTCGTCAAGCTCTTCAACGTGGACCTTTCCGAAGTCGGGCTCCACCCGGGCGAGCCCATCTTCTATACTTCCATTAATACCAATGGATCCGGCGATAGGATTTTCGTTGGCGGCTTCAAGGACATTCAGTTCATCGTCAATCAGCGAGACAACCCGCTCGGCAGCAACAACCTGGCTGGTGGGCTCTACGAAGTGATTCGAAAGTAGCTGCGAGGTCACTGTCCGGCGGGGTCTGTTCGGTCGACCCTGCCGGACATCTCGGCGCGGTCAGATCAAATCTGGGTTACGACGCCCTAAGCACGGGATGACGACGACGCTGCCGGGCTAGACGCTAGCCGTGCGTAGCCTCAGCGCATTGCCGATGACCGAGACCGAGCTGGCCGCCATTGCGGCGCTCGCGATCATTGGGCTCAGCAGCAATCCTAGCCACGGATAGAGCACGCCCGCGGCGATCGGAACGCCGAGGAAGTTATAGATAAAGGCGAAGAAAAGGTTCTGGCGGATGTTGCGCATCGTGCGTTCGCTCAAGAGCCGGGCCTTGGCGATGCCGCGCAGATCGCCCTTGACGAGCACGATGCGCGCGCTGCTCATCGCGATGTCGGTGCCGGTTCCCATCGCGATACCGACGTTCGCCTGAGCGAGCGCCGGCGCATCGTTCACTCCGTCCCCTGCCATCGCGACGATGCGCCCTTCTTGCTGCAGCGCCTGCACGTGCTTGTACTTGTCCTGCGGCAGGACGCCGGCCTTGACCTCATCCAAGCCCAGCCGCTTGCCGACGGCCGCGGCCGTGACTGGGTTGTCGCCGGTGAGCATGACGATGCGAACACGCGACTTTCGCAGCAGCTCGATCGCCTCTGCGCTCGTCGCTTTGATCGGGTCGGCAACGCCCAGATAGCCCGCGAGCTTCCCGCCCACCGCGAGATACATCACCGTCTGGCCTTGCGCCTGCAACTCCTCCACTGCCGAGGCCGCCTGCGCGAGCTCGACGTTGTTGTCCTCCATTAGGCGCGCGTTGCCGAGCAGTGCGCTCTGGCCATCGACCGCACCGCGCACGCCCTTGCCGGTGACCGAGGCGAAGTCGCGCCCTTCAAGCAAGGCCACATGCTCGGCTTCGGCATGCGAGACGATGGCCTGAGCCAGAGGGTGCTCGCTTGCCTTCTCGAGGCTCGCTGCGTACGCGATGACCTGGTCCTGGGTGAATCCCGCAACCGCGGTCACGCCCTGCACCTGCGGCTTGCCCTCGGTCAGCGTTCCCGTCTTGTCGATCACCAGGGTGTCAACTTTCTCCATCAGCTCGAGCGCCTCGGCATCCTTGATCAGCACACCCTCCTTCGCCCCGCGCCCGACGCCGACGATGATCGACACCGGTGTGGCAAGCCCGAGCGCGCAGGGACAGGCGATGATGAGCACCGAGATCGCCACGACGAGTCCGTTGGCCAGTGCCGGCGGAGGCCCGACCAGCGCCCATGCGCCAAAGGCAACAACGGCGATGACCATGACCGCGAGTACGAACCAGCCCGCGACGAGATCGGCGAGCTTCTGGATCGGCGCGCGCGTTCGCCCGGCTTCGGCGACCATCTGCACGATACGCGCTAGCAGCGTTTCCGAGCCGACCTTCTCGGCGCGCATCTCGAAAGAGCCGGTCTGATTGACCGTGCCTCCGGTGACCTTGCTGCCAGGTAGCTTTTCGACGGGAATCGGTTCGCCGCTGATCATCGACTCGTCCACACTCGATTTGCCCGCGGTGACCAAGCCGTCGACCGGGATCTTCGTGCCGGGCTTCACGCGCAAGATGTCGCCGACCGCAACAAGCTCGAGCCCGACTTCCTCGTCCGTTCCGTCCGGCCTCACGCGGATCGCCGTATTCGGCGCGAGGCTGAGTAGATTCTTGATCGCGCTCGACGTTCGCGACCGTGCGCGGAGCTCGAGCACTTGTCCCAACAGCACCAGCGTCACGATGACCGCAGCCGCCTCGAAGTACAGCGGCAAGCCATGCGTGCCGCGAAACGCTTGCGGCAGGCTTTCTGGAAAGAAAATGGCGTAGATGCTGAAGAAGTACGCCGCGGCCACGCCCAGTCCGATGAGGCTGAACATGTTGAGCTGCCACGTGAGAAACGAGCGCCCGCCGCGTTCGAGGAATGGCCAGCCCGCCCAGAGGACGACAGGCGTCGCGAGCGCCGCCTCGACGCATTGCGTCCACGTGACGGACATCAAGTGAGGCAAGCCTAACCGTGTCGCCAGTTGCTCGATAACCCCGGAGAGATCGAAACCCCGCATGCCCTCGCCCATCGCCAGCAGGAGCAGCGGCGCCGACAATACCAGCGCCACCCAGAAGCGCCGCGTCATGTCGCGCAATTCTGGATTCTCGCCTTCCTCCGCCGTCGGCACGAGCGGCTCGAGCGCCATCCCGCAAATGGGACAGTTGCCCGGTGCACTCCGCCGAATCTGCGGATGCATCGGGCACGTGTAGACCGTTCCCGCCGGGGATGGAGCCGCGGCTGGCTTTGCAGAAGGACTCGCCGGCTTGACGTATTTGCCCGGCTCCTTGCGGAACGCTTCGGCGCAGTACCGACTGCAGAAGCGATACAGCGTTCCCTGATACGTCGCGGATTCGGCCGCATCCGGACCGACGCGCATGCCGCACACGGGATCGATCAGCGCGCCTGACTCGTGCTTTTCATCGCTCGCGCCCGGGTGTCGCGTGGCCGCTGGGTGGTGGTGATGCGTAGGCGTTGACATGGAAATCTCAGTTTGTTGATGCATCGAGCGCCAGGGAGGGACCGCTATTATAGGGACCGGACCTCAAAGCGCCGTCTGGTGCACGCTTCCCAATCGTCGCGCTGGAGCAGCCCAACGCCGCCCCCGGATCAGCAGATAGGCCGCAGGGATGACGAACATCGACAAAAGCGGCGCGGTGATCATCCCGCCGACCATCGGCGCGGCGATGCGGCGCATGACCTCCGATCCGGTGCCGCTACCCCACATGATCGGCAGCAGCCCCGCGATGATGACGGCCACGGTCATTGCGATCGGACGCACGCGCAGCGCCGCACCTTCCACAATTCCATCGACAAGCTCGCTCCGGCTATTGAGCTTTCCATCCGCTATCCGGGCGGCTATCGCCTGATTGACGTAGACCAGCATCACGACGCCGATCTCCGACGCGACGCCGCCCAGCGCGATGAAGCCCACGGCGGACGCGATCGACATGTTGTAGCCGAGCAGATACATCAGCCAGAAGCCACCGACCAGCGCGAAGGGCAGCGTCGCCATGATCAGCAACGCGTCGGCGAAACGGCGGAAAATCAGATAGAGCAAGACGAAAATAATCACTAGTGTCGCCGGCACCACGATCTTCAACTTTTGCGTCGCCCTCTCGAGAAACTCGAACTGCCCCGACCACGAGATCGAGTAGCCGGGGGGCAGTTTGACCTCTTGCATGACCGCGCGCTGCATTTCGCGGACCGCCGAGCTCAGGTCACGCCCATGCAGATCGACGTAGACCCACCCTGAGAGGCGAGCGTTCTCGCTCTTCAACATCGGCGGTCCGTCGCTGATTCGGATGGCTGCCACATCGCGCAGGCGTATCTGTGCGCCGCGCTCGGTCAGCACGGGGAGATCGCGAATCATCTCGACCGAGTCCCTGATTTCGCGCGGATAACGCACATTGATCGGGAAGCGCTGCAGACCCTCGATCGTCTCGCCAATGTTGTCGCCCCCGATCGCCGCCGAGACCACACTCTGCACGTCAGCGACGTTCAGGCCATAGCGTCCGGCGGCGCGACGATCGATCTGCACGTCGATATAGCGTCCCCCCGTCAGCCGTTCCGCAAAGGCGGAGGTCACGCCCGGAACCTGCTTCACCACGCGCTCGATCTCCGCCCCGATGCGATCGACCTCCTGCAGGTTCGTGCCCGCCACTTTCACCCCCACGGGACTCTTGATACCCGTGGCCAGCATGTCGATCCGGTTGCGAATCGGGGGTACCCAGATGTTGGAGAGCCCGGGCACCCTGACCGTGCGATCGAGCTCCTCGACCAGCTTTTCCGGCGTCATCCCGGCGCGCCACTCCTCGCGCGGCTTGAACTGGATCGTGGTCTCGAACATTTCCAGCGGCGCGGGATCGGTCGCGGTCTCCGCCCGCCCCGCTTTGGCGAAGACGCTCGCCACTTCGGGAACCGTCTTGATCAGCCGGTCCGTTTGCTGCAAGAGCTCGGTCACCTTTCCCGCCGAGATGCCTGGTAACGCCGAAGGCATGTAGAGCAGGTCGCCTTCATCGAGTGGCGGCATGAATTCACCGCCGATCTGGCTCGCGGGCCATAGCGTCGCTACGGCGATGATCAGGGCTAGTGCCAAGGTCAACAGCGGAAAGCGCAGCGCACTCCTTAAGAGCGGTTGATAAATCGCGATCAGCAAGCGATTCAGCGGATTCTTCTTCTCCTCCGGGATCCGACCGCGGATGAGGTATCCCATCAGCACCGGAATCAGCGTCACTGCCAGACCGGCCGCGACAGCCATGGCGTACGTCTTGGTATAGGCCAGCGGCGAGAACAGTCTGCCTTCCTGAGCCTCCAGCGTGAACACCGGGATGAACGACAGCGTGATGATCAGAAGCGAGAAGAACAGCGCTGGACCGACTTGCGCAGCGGCGTCGCCAATGATCCGCCACTGCTCGTCGCCCTCGAGCTTCTGGTCGGGATGCGCGCGATGCCACACCTCGATGTGCTTGTGCGCATTCTCGATCATCACCACCGCCGCATCGACCATCGCGCCGATGGCAATCGCGATCCCGCCGAGCGACATGATGTTGGCGTTGACTCCTTGGTAGTACATGACGATGAACGCCATCAACACGCCCAAAGGCAGCGAGACGATCGCGACAAAGGCCGAACGCAGGTGAAACAGGAACACGAGGCAAACGAGCGCAACGACGATGAATTCCTCGATCAGCTTTTCCTGAAGGTTGTCCACCGCCCGTTTGATAAGGCTTGAACGATCGTAGGTTGGTACGATTTCGACGCCCGGCGGCAAGCTGAGTTTAAGCTCCTCGAGCTTGGCCTTGACGGCGTCGATCGTCTCCAGCGCATTCTTGCCCGAGCGCATGACGATGATCCCGCCCGCTACCTCACCCTCGCCGTTCAACTCGGCGATCCCGCGACGCATCTCCGGGCCAATCTGGATGCGCGCCACGTCGCCCAGTCGCACCGCAACGCCGGCGTCGGTCGTCGTCAGCGGAATCTGGCGGAAGTCGTCGAGCGATTGCAGGTAACCGGAGGCGCGCACCATGTACTCCGCCTCGCCCAACTCGAGCACCGACCCGCCGGTCTCCTGGTTCGCCTTCCGTACCGCGTCGACGATTTTGCCGTGCGGGATGTTGTAGGCGCGCAGCCGATCGGGATCGAGCACGATCTGATATTGGCGCACCATGCCACCCACGCTCGCGACCTCGGATACGTTGGGCACCGTCTTCAACTCATATTTCAGGAACCAGTCCTGCAGCGCGCGCAGTTGCGAAAGGTCCATCTTCTCCGTGCGGTCGATCAGCGCGTACTCATAGACCCAGCCCACGCCCGTCGCATCCGGCCCCAGCGACGCCTTGGCCTGCGCCGGCAGGCGCGACTGCACCTGGTTCAGGTACTCGAGCACGCGCGAGCGCGCCCAGTACGGGTCGGTGCCGTCGTCGAACAGGATGTAGACGAACGAATCGCCGAACATCGAGTAGCCGCGCACCACTTTTGCGCCGGGCACCGAAAGCATCGTCGTCGTCAACGGGTACGTGACCTGATTCTCGACGATCTGCGGTGCCTGCCCCGGAAAAGTCGTGCGAATGATTACCTGAACATCCGAGAGATCGGGAATAGCGTCGAGCGGCGTGCGGTAGAGTGACCACACGCCCCACGCCGTCGCCATCAGCGTCGCCAGCAGCACGAGAAAACGATTGGCGATCGACCAGCGGATGAGCTTGGCGATCATGGTTTGACTCCTGGCGATGCGTTTTCTCGCGGCTTCGTGATAGCACCCTTCGCGGCCGCGTCGGTCGGCGCTGTCCTACTCGCTTGGGCAGGTGCAATCGACGTGATTTGAAATGTCCCGTCTCTGGTTTTACGGATCTCGAAATTGACGCTGCTGCCAACGGCGATGCCCTGCGGCAGACCCGTCGCAGGCAGCTTGAACCCCATGGTCATCGGTCCCCACTGCAGCGATGCGATCGGGCCGTGCGAAATGGTGATCTCCTCCTTGCCGATGCTCTCGACCTTGCCTTCGCCGCGATGCGTAACGTCGGTCGCTTGGCCCGCTGCCGGTGCCGGCATGTCGCCCATGCGCGTCGTAGAGGCCTTGAGGTTCGCCTCGGAATCGACCAGGAACTGTCCCGAGACCACGACCTTCTGCCCGGCCTGCAAACCCTTGCGGATCTCGGTCTGACCGTTGCTGTCGACCCCGACTTCGACATCGACTGGGGCGAATTTGCCGTCGCCTTGCGCCACGACAACCACGCTGCGTTTTCCTGTTTGAATGACGGCTTCAGTAGGCACAAGCAACACGTCCTTGCGCGCCGCCGGCGCGAAGCTGACGGTGGCGAACATGCCCGGAACCAGTTGGCCGCCAGGATTGGCAAGCTCGATCCGCGCTTTGATGGTGCGCGTCGCGGGGTTTACTTCGGGCAGGATCGCGCTCACCTTGCCTTTGAATACCGCGCCGGACACGGCCGGCGTTCGGGCTTCCACGGGATTGCCCGGACGTACCTGCGCCGCCGAGACCTCCGGCACCTCCGCGTTCACCCAGACGGTCGAAAGGCCGTTGATGCGAAACAGCGGTGCGCCTGCCATCACCGTCATGCCCTCGCGTGCGGTGAGCTCACCAATCACGCCCGCGATCGGTGCGGTAATGGTGAACCGTGCTTGTACCTTCCCCCCGGCCTCGACCGCGGCGATTTGAGCGTCGCTCATACCGGCGAGGCGCATCCGCTGCCTGGCAGCATCGGCGAGTCCGGCAAGACTCTTCGAATCCGATTGCGCGCCGATCCGCTTCGCCGACAAATACTCTTCCTGCGCGGCGACCCAATCGGGAACATAGAGCTCGGCCAATGGCTGTCCCTTGCGCACCGGGTCGAGCGGCGCTCGTACATGGAGTCGCTCGAGAAAGCCGTTGCTTCGTGCTTGCACCACGGCAACATCGCGCTCGTTGTAAGCGACGCTGCCGACGGCCTCGACCGTCGATGTCAGCGAGCCCGACTTGACTTCCGCAGTTCGCACGCCGAGGTTTTGCTGCATGCGAGGACTGATCGCGACTGCAGCTTCATCGCTGCCGCTCTCTGCGTAAACGGGCACGAGCTGCATGTCCATGAATGGCGACTTGTCGGGCTTGTCGAATTTCTGACCGGGCACCATCGGGTCGTGCCAATAGAGCACCTTCTTGCCCGTCTTCGCGTCGACGTCGCCCGCCTTCTGCGCACTCGCTGCCGACGGCGCCGCGGGAGCGGCATTCGATGCCGTGCCCTGCAACTCCATGCCGCGATTCATGCCGAGGCGGTAGACGCCGTAACCGCCTGCGCCGATGACGATGGCAGCGACCGGGACAACAAAAAGATATGTCTTGTTCATTTCGGATCCTTGGTCGAAATGAGCGTCCCGCGCATCGCGTCGCCTTCGGGGACGAGGAAGTTCAGCTGGGCCCAGAGGCGAGCGATGTCCATTTCGAGTTGCAGCACCTGCATGCGCACTTCGACCTCGTTGCGGCGCGCGAGGAGCACGTCGGTGAGGCCGGCCTTGGCCCCACGGTAGGCGCCTAATGTTGCCTGTGTCCGCTCTGCTGCCAACGGCAGCAGCTCGCGCTCATACCGGGTCTGGCGCTCGCGGTTGTTCTCCCATTCGGCGATCATGGCGCGCACATCGGCGGTGTGTGCCCGGACCATGTCCTCGCGCTCTGCCCGCGCCTGGTCCAACATCGCGAGCTTGGACGCTATCTCGCGGTCCTGGCGATTCTTCTGATCCCACTGCAGTGGCACCGACACATTGATGGAAACCATATTCGAGTAAGCGGGACCGCGCTGGCTGTACATCAATTCCACACTCCAGTCCGCTTTCTTGTTCGCCTGCGCCACCCTGACTTCGGCGGCCGCGATGTCTTCCTTTTTGGCGAGCACTGCGAGTTCCGGGTGATGGAAAATATCGGTTTCAAGCGTGCCCGGATCGAGCCGGATCGCGTCGATCGCCGGCTTGCCCGCCAACGGGGCGTCCGCGTTATTGCCGATCCATCGAACCAAGGCGATTCTGGCCGCGCGCACTTTGCGCCCGAGCTCGCTGGCGCGATCGTCGAGGCCGATCAGCGCACCACGAGCGGCCAGGACGTCGGCAAGATTGCCGCGTCCTGCACGATAAGCGCCCTCGGCAGCTTCGATCTCGGCGCGCGCGTCCCGGCTCTGCTCGGCCACCACCGTTGCCATCGCTTCGGCGTAGTACCGATCGAGCCAGGCCAGCGCTGTATTGCGCTGGATCGCGGCGACGGTCGCTTCTTTTTCGGCGAGAGTTTTCTCGGCCTCTCGTTCGAAGCGCTCGGCGCGTGCTTGCCGCTTGTCCGAGCGGGTGATCTCCTGCATCACGCCGATCTGACGCATCGTCATGAAATCACGCGTCAGGCTGAACCGATCGGAGGTGTCGACCGGCAGGTTGTCGACACCCAGCTTGAGCATGGGATCGGGCAGCTGGCCGGCCGCCGCTGCCATTTCGCGGGATGCAGCAACCGCGGAGTCCTGGCCCGCCAGCATGCGCGATCGCTCCACCGCCAGGCGTTGCGCTTCGGCGACCGTCAATGGCGCGTCGGCGCCACTGACCGGAACGGCAATGATGATTAAGGCCGCAAGCGCAATAAGCGCGGCGACGCGTTGGATGGCCGCTCGAGCGACCGTTTGAATTGCCATAGGACCTCCGCATGCGCGTAAGACGACGCCGGCGCAGACGAGAGCCGCGCCGGATTCAACGCGAGACGGAGATCAGATCAGGAAACGACTGAAAAGCAGTGTCGCGGGCGGATCGCTGCCGCACGCGTCGGCCGTATGGCGCTCAACGAACTTCACAAACTGCGGCTCCGCGACACGTATCGTCAGCGCGGGTTGTGGCGACAGCGCGGCGGCTGGCGCTTGAGCCTGTGTGTCGACCTGCTCGCCGGCGACGCAATGCGATTGACAGACATTGGCGTTCGAGCCGGCTAGCTTTGCCATAGCAGCGCAGTCGGTTGGCATCGTTGCCGCGCTCGAAGCTGGTGCGTTGGTGTCCAGCGCCGGACAGGCGTGCGCGATCGTGACGAACTGGGCGAACAGCCAACCCAGTAGCATCAGCCCCGCGATACGCTTCCGGCTGCGACGCATGTGACGAAATCCCTCGAAGAAACTTGTCGATCCTATCGCGCGCGACCCGTTCGCACAAGGCGCCGTACCGGCGCGCGCGACCGCTCCCGTGCCTGTTGTCTGCCGCCTATCGGCCGAGCAGTCGCCCGACCGCCTTGCCGACGTCCTGGACCGCGGTCGCGGCCGGGTTGGCAGCGGGTTTCGCCGCGGCCGTGGTCAGGGCGGCGCCACGCCCAAGCGCGATCTGACACGGCGCGGCCGGATCGGCCGTCGCCTGCGCGATCAGCGATTCGCCGATGATCGACAGGCCGCCCGTGTAGACCGCGGCGCCGAGCCTCGCGACGGTCGCGGCGGTTGCCGTCGCGTCGATGCCGACCGACGGTGAAGTGAAGGGTCCGTGAAAGCGCACGAGCTCGGCGACCTGTGGCACGGCGATCGGGATGCCCTGCCGAACCTGCGGCTTGATCGAGAGATCGAGCGTCTCGCTGCGAAAATCCAGCGTGCCGCTCGCCGTCGCACCGAGCTTATTCGTCTCTCCCGCAATGCTCCGTTCGATCGTCGCCACGCCGTTCTTGAGCGGCAGCCGGACGACGGCGCATTGCAGCTGCGTCGACGGATCGACGCTGCGGAACGGATTGACCGCTTCCAGCAGGCGATCCAGCGGGACATCCGTGCTGCCTTTGGGATTGACAATGGTCGCGGGCCCGACCACGGCGATGACGTTGCCGTTCGCGCTGCTCGCCCATTGCCGCGGCGATGCGCCGTGCGCGCTGACGTCGGCCTTGACTTCTGTCTTGCCGCCGTGCAGCTCACGTTTAACGCCCGCCGCCGCAAGCAGCGCGCCAAGATCGAGGTTCTTCGCCTCGACGTGCAGCGAGAGCGCCGCGTCCGGTGCGCGGCTCGCGTCGAGCTGCAGGCGGCCGAGCACGGTGCCGCCAAGCGCAGTCGCCTGCACTACGGGTACATCCAGCTTGCCATTCACCAGCGTGAGTTGTACGTGCACTTTTTCGAGATGCCGGCTGTCAGGCAGCGAGAGCGCGCCGATGGTGATCTCTCCTTCGGCATCGAAGTCTTTCAGGGCTGCGACATCGATTGGCACGTCGCTGAATACGTATTTCGACGGTGCCGCTGCCTTGGCGGCGGCGACCGCTTGGGCAGGGAACGCGAAATCAGCGAGCGAGAATGTCGGCGCGTCGAGCTTGAACGTCAGTTTCGACCGCGGCCCGCCTGTGACAACGGCCATCTTTCCGGTCATCGCGCTCGAGCCGGAGCCGATCTTCAGCTCGTCGAGTCCGACGACGTTGCCTTGGACGGTCACCTGCGTGCCGACCGAAGCCTTCTTGCCGTTGATCTCGCCCTGAACCGTGACCGGATACGGCCAGCGCTGGCGCATGAGCTGATCCAGCGGGCCGAAGTCTCCTTCGAGCGCGACGGCCGTTTCGTTGACCTTGCCGCGGAAGCGACCGCTGACCGGAGACGCCGCGTCGCGGGCGTGCAGCGTCAGATCCTCGACCACGATGGTCGTGATATTGCCGGTCTTGCCGTCGCGGAAGGTGACCGCGCCGTTGGAGATCGCGATATCGCCGACCGCGAAGCCACCCAGCGTCCCGCCCGAAGGCGCTGGAGTGCTGCCCTGCGCGGCGGCGGGCAGCGCAGGAAATTCCCAGTTGCCCTTGCCGCCGGAATCGGTCTCGAGCACGATCGTCGGCTCGATCAGCTTGAAGCGGATAACCTCGAAGCGCTTGCGCAGGAGGGGCAGGAGCGCGATCTGCGCCTCGACATGCTTGGCGGTGACCATCTGCGGCTGCTTGCTCCAAGGCGCGTTGCCCAAGGTCACATCGTCGAGCACGAGCTTGGGCTCGAGCCCCAGCTTGAGATCGATGCCGCCGCGCACTTCGAGATCGCGCCCGGTCGCGTCCTTGACGCGCTGCTGGATCGGGCCGATGAACTCCCTGACGTCGACGGTATGAACGGCGATCGCGACCGCGATGAGCAACAACACGACCACGCCGCCGAACACGGCCAGGGTGCGCCAGAAAATACGCATGCCGAATTGTATCGCGCCGGCTTGCGGTGCGAGTTACGCCGCGAAAGTGTCGGGGTTTGGCAACAGTGGAGCGGGCCACTGGGGTATTTCGTAGGTGCGAAATTCATTTCGCACGCTTTCGCGACGGATGGCGCCGCGGCCGAATGAATTCGGCCCTACGAGCCCCACCGGCGGAGGTGAGCCTCAGCGCAGCGACGCGTTGAACTTCTCCAGCGCCGCGGCGCCGGGGATCAGTTCCTTCTCACCGAGCTGATTGAGCGGCACGTCGACGGTGTTGAGCAGCCGGTGCAGGTCGTCGGCGTCCGCGCGAAGATACAGGAGCCCGGTAACGATCTCGCCCGCTGTCTGGCGCTGCAAAAGATAATTCATCGCCCCGGCCTTGTCGCTCGCGTCATAATCCTCGTGCAGCTTGCGCAGGCGCAGCACCGAGCCGTCGTGCTGCACCACTTCCTGCAAGGTCCCCGGAGCGTATTCGGTCGTGATCTCCGTCTTCGCGGGCATGAAGTCGAGACGGTTGACCGCTTCGTTGTGCTCGCGCACGAAATCGTAGCTCTTGGTCGAGCCGGGGTGGTTGTTGAACGCGACGCAGGGGCTGATGACGTCGATGAAAGCGGCGCCGTGGTGCGCAATCGCGGCGCGGATCAACGGCACGAGCTGCTCCTTGTCGCCGGAAAAGCTTCGCGCCACGAAGCTCGCGCCCAGTTGCAGCGCGAGCATCACCATGTCGATCGGCTCGTCGTTGTTCACCGCGCCGCGCTTGGCTTTGGAGCCCTTGTCGGCGGTAGCCGAGAACTGCCCCTTGGTGAGCCCGTAAACGCCGTTGTTCTCGACGATGTAGACCATGTTGACGCCGCGGCGCATCAGGTGCGCGAACTGCCCGAGCCCGATCGACGCCGAGTCGCCGTCGCCGGAGACGCCGAAGTAGATCAGCTCGCGGTTGGCGAGATTGGCGCCGGTCAGCACCGACGGCATGCGGCCGTGCACGCTGTTGAAGCCGTGCGAGTTGCCGAGGAAGTAGGTCGGAGTCTTCGACGAGCAGCCGATGCCGGAGAGCTTGGCGACGCGGTGCGGCGGCACGTCGAGCTCGAAGAACGCCTGAATGATCGCGCCCGAGATCGAGTCATGCCCGCAGCCAGCGCACAGAGTCGACACCGTGCCTTCGTAGTCGCGGTGCGTATAGCCGAGCTTGTTCTTGGGCAACTCGGGATGGTGCAGTCTGGGCTTGGCGAGGTAAGTCACGGTGCGACCTTCCGCAGCGGCGTTACGTTGAACATGGCGAGCTTCTCGCCGATCTCGCGCTGGATGAACCGCGCCGTGATCGGCGTGCCGTCGTAGTGCAATACCGAAATGAGCTTAGCGGCATCGACGGCGAGCTCGTTGACGAGCAGCATGCGCATCTGCGCGTCGCGATTCTGCTCGATGACGTAAACCTGCTCGTGCTCGGCGATGAAATCGACGATGTCGTCGTGGAACGGAAACGCGCGGATGCGCAGCGTGTCGAGATGAATGCCCTGATCCCCCAGCACCGCAAGCGCCTCTTCCATCGCCGGCGCCGTCGAGCCGAAATAGATCGCGCCGCAGCGGGTCTTCTGCGCGGCATCTTTCCGCACCGGCCTGGGCAGGTACTGCTTCGCCGTCTCGAACTTGCGCTGCAGCCGCTGCATGTTGTCGACGTAGGTCGCGCCGTCCTCGGTGTAGCGCGCGTATCGGTCCTTGGTCGAGCCGCGGGTGAAGTACGAGCCGCGGTTCGGATGCGTTCCGGGATACGTGCGATACGGGATCCCGTCGCCATCGACGTCGAGATAGCGGCCGAAGTCCTTGCCGGCCTCGAGGTCGGCGTAGGTCATCACCTTGCCGCGATCGAGCTTGCGCGAATCGTCCCAGGCAAGCGGCTCGCACAACCAGTCCTGCATGCCGATGTCGAGATCCATCATCACGAAAATCGGCGTCTGCAGCCGATCGGCAAGATCGAACGAAAGCGCGGCGAACTCGAACGCCTCCTTCGGGTCTTGCGGAAAGATCAGCACGTGCTTGGTGTCGCCATGTGAAGCGTACGCGCAGGACAGCAAGTCGGCCTGCTGCGTGCGCGTCGGCATGCCCGTCGACGGGCTGCCGCGCTGGATGTCGAACAGGACGGCGGGAATCTCGGCGAAGTACGCGAGCCCGATAAACTCCTGCATCAGCGAGATGCCTGGCCCGGACGTGCAGGTGAACGCGCGCGCGCCGTTCCAGGTCGCGCCGATGACGATGCCGATGGACGCCAGCTCATCCTCTGCCTGGACGATCGCGTAACGCGCCTTGCCGGTCGCGGGATCGGTGCGGAACCTGCGGCAGTGCCGCGCGAAGGCTTCGGCGAGCGACGACGACGGGGTGATCGGGTACCACGCCGCGACCGTCGCGCCGCCGTAGACGCAGCCCAGCGCCGCGGCGCTGTTGCCTTCGATGAATATCTTCTCGCCGACTGCGTTGGCGCGTTTGACGCGGATCCCCAGCGGCCAGTCGAGCTCGTTCTGCGCGTAGGTACGGCCCATGCGCATCGCCTGCACGTTGGGCTTGAGCAGCGCCTCCTTGCCCTTGTACAACTCGCCGATCAGCTCGGCGATCGCCTCGGGCTCGATCTCGAGGAGCGCCGAGAGCGCTCCCACATAGATGATGTTCTTGAACAGCTGCCGCTGCCGGGCGTCGGTGTACTCGCGGTTGCAGATCCCCGTGAGCGGCATGCCGATCACCGTGATGTCGTCGCGGAATTTCGACGCCGGCAGCGGCTTGGTCGAGTCGTAGAAGAGATACCCGCCCGGCTCGATCTCCTTGACGTCCTGTTCCCAGGTCTGCGGATTCATCGCCACCATGAGATCGACGCCGCCGCGGCGGCCGCGCCAGCCGTTTTCGTTGACGCGAACCTCGAACCAGGTCGGCAGGCCCTGGATATTGGACGGAAAAATGTTGCGCGGCGCGACCGGAATACCCATGCGCAGGATCGACTTGGCGAACAATAGGTTCGCCGACGCCGAGCCCGAGCCGTTGACGTTGGCGAACTTGACGACGAAGTCATTGACCCGTTCTATAGGTGCGACGGTTTGCTTCATCAGTCGGCCGTCCCGCCGAGAACGGCGCGGCGCACGGGCTGCACGACCGCAGGCGCGCGGCGGTGGCAATCGTGCGCCTGCGCCGGTTCGAGATAGAACTTCTGCATGTCCCAGGCGCCCGTCGGGCAGCGCTCCGCGCACAGTCCGCAGTGCAGGCACACATCTTCGTCCTTGACCATCACCCGGCCCGTCTTCAAGCCGCCGGCGAGGTACAGGTCCTGCGTCAGGTTGCGCGACGGCGCGTTCAAGCGCGTGCGCAGCTCCTGCTCATCGCCGTCGGGCGTGAACGTGATGCAGTCCATGGGGCAGATGTCGACGCAGGCATCGCACTCGATGCAGAGTCTCGGCGCGAACACGGTCTGCACGTCGCAGTTGAGGCAGCGCTGTGCCTCGGCGAAGGCTTGCGCGGCATCGAATCCCAGCTCGACCTCGACCTTGATGTTCTTGAGCGCGATCACCATGTCCTTCAGCGGCACCTTGAAGCGCGGGTCGTTCGAAACGTCGTTGTCGTAGCTCCACTCGTGGATGCCCATCTTCTGCGACAGCAGGTTGAAGAGCGGCGGCGGCCGCTTCCTCAAGTCCTCGCCGCGGCAGAGGGCGTCGATCGAGATCGCCGCGTCGTGACCGTGGGCCACCGCCCAGATGATGTTCTTCGGGCCGAACGCGGAGTCGCCGCCGAAGAAGACCTTCGGATGTGTCGACTGCAGCGTCGTCTTGTCGACCACGGGCAACCCGTGGTCGTCGAACTCGACGCCGGCGTCGCGCTCGATCCAGGGAAACGCGTTCTCCTGCCCGACGGCGATCAGCACGTCGTCGCAGGCGAAGTGCACGTCGGGCTCGCCGGTGGGCACGAGCTGGCGACGCCCCTCTTCGTCTTTTTTCGCTTCGACTCTCTCGAAGAGCATGCCCGTCAGCTTGCCGTCTTCGTGGAGGAACGCCTTCGGCACGTGGAAATTGATGATCGGGATCCCCTCGTGCATCGCGTCTTCTTTTTCCCACGGCGAAGCTTTCATCTCGTCGAAGCCGGAGCGCACGATGACTTTCACGTCCTCGCCGCCGAGGCGCCGCGAGCTGCGGCAGCAGTCCATGGCGGTGTTGCCGCCGCCGAGCACGATCACGCGCTTGCCGATGCGGTCGACGTGGCCGAACGAAACGCTGCATAGCCAGTCGATCCCGATGTGGATGTTCTTCGCCGCTTCCTTGCGCCCGGGAAGGTCGAGATTGCGTCCCCGCGGCGCGCCGCTGCCGACGAACACGGCATCGTACGCACCGATGCCGTTTCCGGCGAGGAGCGCCTTGAGGCTGTCGACGCGTTGCCCGCCGCGAAACTCGATGCCCAAGCCCAGTATGTATCCGACCTCTTCGTCGATCACCGACTCGGGCAGGCGGAACTTGGGAATCTGGCTGCGGATCATGCCTCCGGCCTGCGCGTCCGCGTCGTAGATCACGCACTCGTAGCCGAGCGGCGCCAGGTCGCGCGCGACGGTCAACGACGCGGGCCCCGCGCCGACCAGCGCGATGCGCTTGCCGTTCATTTTCGCGGCGCGCTTGGGCAGCCGGTGGCGTATATCGTCCTTCAGATCCGCAGCGACGCGCTTCAGGCGACAGATCGCCACCGGCTCGGGCTTGACGCCCGGACCTTCACCGTTCGCATCGGGAGATCCCTCTTCCACGCGCCCGCGGCGACATGCGGGCTCGCATGGCCGGTCGCAGGTCCGCCCCAGAATGCCGGGGAAGACATTCGACTGCCAGTTGATCATGAAGGCGTCGCTGTAGCGCCCCGCAGCGATCAGCCGGATATATTCAGGAACAGGCGTGTGGGCTGGGCAAGCCCACTGGCAATCGACGACCTTGTGAAAGTAATCGGGATTCGCGATATCCGTTTGCTTCAATTCTCCTCCGTGTGTGACGCGTCCGGTCACTTCGATTTTGACCGCCTCGTTTCCCTTTTTGCTGCACGAGGTCTCAAGACCGGGACGACGCCCCGAAAGTGGCGCCATCCTACGCTACCGGCGGTTCCCTGAAAAGCCTTTTGCTTTCAATTACTAGCGATAGGGTTTTTGGACGCTTTCAAGTATGGTCTCAAGCCGGCCCGTACACTACACTTGAGGCTCGCGCGCCACCCCAGCCGACCAGCCGCGATTCCGCCGTTAGTCAAGCACAGAATGGGCCCTTGGACGCTGTCGAAATGAACGCCCCGGATCGCGCCGCCATGCGCCTCACCCATTTCAGCCACGGGGGCGGTTGCGGCTGCAAGATCGCACCCGCGGTATTGCAGCAGATCATTGCCAGGACGCCGCCCGGGATCGTGCCGAAAGAGCTTCTCGTCGGCATCGAGACCGCGGACGACGCCGCGGTCTACCAGATCAACGAAACGCAAGCCATCGTCGCGACGACCGACTTTTTCATGCCGATCGTCGACGATCCGTTCGACTTTGGCGCGATCGCCGCAACGAATGCGCTTTCGGACGTCTATGCCATGGGCGCCTCGCCGCTGTTCGCGCTGGCGCTGGTCGGCATGCCGGTCGACCGGTTGCCGGTGGAAACTATCCGCAGGGTACTCGAAGGGGGCGAGGCGATCTGCGCCAAAGCCGGCATTCCCGTTGCGGGCGGGCACACGATCGATTCGGTCGAGCCGATCTACGGTCTGGTGGCGATTGGGACCGTCGATCCGAAGCATCTGAAGCGCAACATCGGCGCGCGGCCGGGCGATGCGCTCGTTCTCGGCAAGCCGCTTGGTATCGGCATCTACAGTGCCGCGCTGAAGAAGGGCCGGCTCGATGACGTCCAGTACGCGGCGATGCTCGCCAGCACGACCCAACTCAACACGCCGGGCATCGCGCTTGGCCGCATGCGCAGCGTCCACGCGATGACCGATGTCACGGGCTTCGGACTGCTCGGCCACCTGCTCGAGATGTGCCGCGGCTCGCAAGTTGGCGCGCGCATCGAGTTCGGGCGGCTGCCACTTCACCCGGGCGTGCTCGAGCTCGCGCGCAACGGCGTCGCGACCGGCGCGTCGAATCGCAACTGGACGGGCTGCGGCAAGGACGTCGTGCTCGCTGACGGCCTTGACGGCGCGGCGCGCGCGCTCCTCACCGATCCGCAGACCTCCGGTGGGCTGCTCGTCGCCTGTGTGCCGGACGCCGTCGACGAGGTGCTGGCGGTGTTTCGCAACGAAGGCTTCGAGCGCGCAAGGGCAATAGGCCAAATTGTTCCTGGCATACCGCAGGTGACGGTAGTCTAATTCCACCTATTCCGGCACAGCTCGCAAACCATGAACGACCGCGCACCTGCGGCTGATCTCGCGCAGCCAACGCATACGTCTGCCCTCGCGCCGCGCTATCGCACGATCCGCGCGGCGACCGAAGCGCTCGCCGCACCGCTGTCGGCGGAGGATTGCGCGATCCAGTCGATGCCCGATGCGAGCCCGGTCAAATGGCACCTCGCGCACACGAGCTGGTTCTTCGAGACCTTCGTGCTCGAGCCGCATGTTCCGGGTTATCGGGTCTACGACGCCGCGTTTCGCGTGCTGTTCAACTCCTATTACAACGCGATCGGCGACAAGCACCCGCGCCCGCAGCGCGGACTGCTGTCGCGGCCGTCGCTAGCCGCGGTCCGCAGCTATCGGGCGCACGTCGACACGGCGATGGATACTTTGCTCGCGCGCACCGGGCCCGCGAGCCGCCTCGCACTGGTCGAGCTGGGGCTCAATCACGAGCAGCAACATCAGGAGCTTATCCTTACGGACATCAAGCACCTGTTGTCGTGCAATCCCCTCAAGCCCGCGTACGCGCCTGCGCAGACGGCGGACGCAGCCGCAAGCGCGCCTCCGCTCGAATGGGTCGAGTTTCGCGAAGGCTTGGTCGAGATCGGCCACGACGGCAGCGGCTTCGCTTTCGACAACGAGACGCCGCGGCATCGGCAATACCTCGAGGCGTTTGCGCTCGCGAGCCAACCGGTCACCAACGCCGAATACGCGGCATTTATCGCCGACGGCGGATATCGCCGGCCCGAGCTGTGGCTTTCCGAGGGCTGGGACTGGGTGAACGCGAATGGCATCGCGGCGCCCCTGTACTGGGAAGACAGCGGCGGCGCCGCGCGCCAGTTCACGCTGCACGGGATGCTACCGCTCGACGCCGACGCGCCGGCGTGCCACGTCAGCCTGTTCGAAGCCGATGCCTACGCGCGCTGGGCGGGCGCAAGGCTGCCGACCGAAGCCGAATGGGAATTCGCGGCCGCGACCGTACCCGTCGAGGGCCGATTCGCCGAGGACGGCGCGCTGCATCCGCGGCCGGCGCGGCAAGATGGCGCGCCGTTGGCACAGCTCTTTGGCGACGTCTGGGAATGGACGCAGAGCGCGTATGCGCCCTACCCCGGCTTTCGCCCGGCGGCGGGCGCCATCGGCGAATACAACGGCAAGTTCATGTGCAATCAGTACGTGCTGCGCGGCGGTTCCTGCGCCACCCCGCACGCACACATCCGCGCGACCTACCGGAACTTCTTTCCGGCGACGGCGCGCTGGCAGTTCAGCGGCTTCAGGCTCGCGCGCGACTCGTGACGATCCGCGGTTCGCAATGGCGACGGCGCGGCCACACCCTGTTCATCGCGCTGCTTACCGCGGTCATTCCGTTCGCCGCGCTCGGCTTCGGATTCGATGACGTGGCCAGCCGCGCGCAGCAGCTCGCCTCGACTTCTTTCAAACAGCCGAATTCCAAACTGCCCAAGGAGCTGCAGGGCATCGGCTACGACGGCTACCGCGACATCCGCTTCAAGCCCGACCGCGCGCTCTGGCGCGACGCCAAGCTTCCCTTCGAGGTCGCGTTCTTCCATCTCGGCCTTCATTTCGTTCAGCCGGTGAAAATCAACGAGGTCAATGGCGCGACCGTGCGCGAGATCAAGTTCGACCCCGCGCTCTTCGACTACGGTGCCAACAGGATCGATCCGCAGCGGATGAGCGGCCTCGGCTTCGCCGGCCTCCGCGTGCATTTCCCGGTCAACACATCGAAATACAAGGACGAGGTGCTGGCGTTCCTCGGTGCGAGCTACTTCCGCGCGCTCGGCAAGGGGCAGGTCTACGGCATCTCGGCGCGCGGGCTGGCGATCGACACTGCGCTCGCCTCCGGCGAGGAATTTCCGCATTTCGTGGAGTTCTGGATCGAGCGTCCCGCGTCGGCCGCTAGCGAGCTGACGCTCTACGCGCTGCTTGATTCCAAGCGCGCCAGTGGCGCGTACCGCTTCGTGCTCAAACCCGGAATCGATTCGGTTCTCGACGTCAAGGCGCGGCTGTTCCTGCGCGAGAACCTGACCAAGCTGGGTCTGGCGCCGCTGACGACCATGTACTCGTTTGGCGAAAATCAGCGCTCGGCGCGGGACGACTATCGCCCCGAAGTCCACGATTCCGATGGCGTGTCGATCCACTCGGGCACCGGCGAATGGATCTGGCGGCCGCTGGTCAATCCGAAGCGACTGCTCGTCACATCGTTTGCTCTCACTAATCCGCTCGGGTTCGGCGTCATGCAACGCGATCGCGAGTTCGATCATTACGAGGACCTCGAGGCGCGTTACGACCTGCGGCCCAGCGCCTGGGTGCAGTTGAAAGGCAGCTGGGGCGCCGGACGCGTCGAGCTGGTGCAGATCCCCAGCCCCAACGAAACCAATGACAATATCGTCGCGTACTGGGTGCCGGACGTGCCGCCGGCGCTCAAGACGCCGTTGGATTTCGAGTACCGCGTGCTATGGCAGAAAGACCCCGCGACGCGCCCCCCGTCGTCGTGGGTGATCCAGACGCGGCGCGGCCGCGGCTATGCGCCCAATGACGACGGCAGTCTCGGCCTGGTCATCGACTTCGACGGTCCGGCGCTCAGAAAACTGCCTCCCGACGCCGCGGTCGATGGCGTGGTGACGGTTGACGCCAACGCCACGGTGCGCGAGGTGGTTACGCACCGCAACGACGCAAAAGGAGGCTGGCGGCTCGTGCTGCGCCTTGCGCGCGTCGACGCGGCGAAGCCACTCGAACTGCGGGCGTATCTGCGCAGTCAAACGACCACGCTGTCGGAGACCTGGAGCTACGTCCTCCCGCCAGACTAGGCTTCTCGAGGGTCCGCGAAAAATAACAGGCGAATGACTGACCTTAGCGCCGTATACCAAGAAGATCGCCGCGCTGCGCCCGAGGGGTGCAGCTGTTACCTCGACCGGCTGCCGCTCACTGCGGACGAACGCCGCGAGTTGCAGCTGCGGATTGCCGCAGCGCCCGACACCGTTGCGGCGGGCGCGAATGGGGCCTTCGCGGCCTTGCATGGCCTCCTTGCCGGGCCTGCAGTCAATCCCGAAGATCCCGCCCGCGGCTCGATCGCGCGGCGGCTGGAATTTGCGGCCGGCCAGGCAGCGCCACTCGTTCACGACGCGCAAGGCCGAGTCCGGTTGCCGACGGTGCCGCCGCTCGCCCGCACCTCGATGGTCCCGCCGCCGTGGTCCCGCACTTTCGGGCGCTTCATCGGACGTCGCGGCGATCCGCCCGGAGCAGAGGCCGATGCGCCACGCCCGATGGGCGGAGACGACGCGACGTCGCCCGATCCGCTCGGCCGCTGGCACGCGGCCGGCAATTTCCGGCGGGTCGTTCTGCTCGGGCTCATCGTGGCGCAAACCTACGTCGCGACCAATTTCATGATCGCGGTGCTGCCCTACCACGGCCGGCAGCCCCTCGAAATCGCGATGCTGGCGCTGTTCGCGGTTCTTTTCGGATGGATCTCCGCCGGCTTCTGGACAGCGATCGCGGGCTTCGTCCTGCAGCTCCTCGGCGGCGATCGTTATGCGATTTCGCGCACCACGTCTGTGGCTGCGCCGATCGATGCCAGCGCGCGCGTCGCGGTCGTGATGCCGATCCGCAACGAGGACGTCGCGCGCGTCTTCGCAGGGCTGCGCGCGATCTACGAATCGGTGGCGCGCGCACAAGGGCTTGCGTACTTCGACTTTTTCGTGCTTTCCGACACGAGCGATCCGAGCACGCGCGTCGCCGAGCTCGATGCGTGGCACGCGCTTTGCCGCGCCGTTGACGGCTTCGGGCGCATTTTCTATCGCTGGCGCCAGCACCGCATCAAGCGCAAGAGCGGCAACATCGCCGATTTCTGCCGCCGTTGGGGGCGGAACTACCGCTACATGGTGGTCCTGGACGCGGACAGCGTGATGAGCGGCGAATGTCTCATGCAGCTTCTGCGGCTGATGGAGGCCAACCCCGGCGCAGGCATCATCCAGACCGCTCCGCGCGCGGTGGGTCGCGAAACGATGTACGCGCGCATGCAGCAGTTCGCAACGCGGGTTTACGGTCCGCTGTTCACCGCCGGCCTGCATTTCTGGCAGCTTGGAGAATCGCATTACTGGGGACATAACGCGATCCTTCGCGTCGCACCGTTCATGCGCCATTGCGCGCTGCGCCGCCTGCCGGGCCGCGGCAGCCTGTCCGGAGACATCCTGTCGCACGATTTTGTCGAGGCGGCATTGATGCGCCGCGCCGGGTGGGCGGTGTGGATCGCCTACGATCTTCGCGGCAGCTACGAGGAGATGCCGCCGAACCTGGTCGACGAGCTGTCGCGCGACCGCCGCTGGTGCCAGGGCAACCTGATGAACTTCCGCCTCTTCCTGCTCAAGGGCCTGCACATCGCGCATCGCGCGGTGTTCATGAGTGGCGTCATGGCATACGTGTCAGCGCTGCTGTGGTTTCTATTCCTCATCCTGTCCACGGCGCTCCTGGCGGTGCATACGCTGAGCGAACCGAAATATTTCCTGCAGCCCTACCAGCTCTTCCCGCTCTGGCCGGAATGGCATCCGGAGTGGGCGATCGCGCTCTTCGGCGCAACCGCGCTGCTGCTTTTCCTCCCCAAGATCCTCAGCGTGCTGGCAGTGTCGGTAAGCGGCGCGAGCCGGTTCGGCGGCACCACGCGACTGGCGATGAGCGTCGCGGGCGAGCTCGTGCTCTCCGCGCTCCTCGCGCCGATCCGGATGCTTTTTCATACGCGCTTTGTGGTGCTCGCGTTCCTCGGCTGGAATCTACAGTGGCAGTCGCCGCGCCGCGGCGACGCCGAAACCACTTGGCGCGAGGCGCTTGCGCGCCATGGATCGCACACGCTTCTGGGGGTGCTCTGGGCCGGCGGCGTGTATTGGCTGAATCCGTCGTTCCTGTGGTGGTTGCTGCCGGTCGCCGGAGCGCTGATCGTGTCGATTCCGGTGTCGGTATATACGAGTCGCGTTGCGCTCGGGCGAAGGCTGCGCGTTGCCGGCATGTTCGTGATTCCCGAGGAGCTGGCGCCGCCGGAGGAAATCCGGGCGACGATCATCGCCACCCGGGATGCGCCGCGACCAAAAGGCTTCGTCGATGCCGTGGTCGATCCGGTGACCAACGCTCTGATATGCGCCGTGGGTACCGCGCGGAACCACCGGCCAACCGCAATGCGCAGCGACCATCACCAGCTCTTGCACATGGCGCTGACACAGGGTCCCGCAGCTCTTTCCGAGGCGCAGCAGATGTGCATCATCGGCGATCCGGCGCTTTTGTCGCATTTGCACGTGGCGGTGTGGACGTCGCCCGGCGCGCACGAGCGCTGGCGGACAGCTATGGACGGGGCGCATCCGGCGCAGCCTGCGGCCAGGCTGGCCGCATGAATACGAGCGTCGAGGAACGCGCGCGGGTAGAGCGCCGACGTGCGGGATGCTGCCGTGCGGCGTAGACTTGAGCAACTGTCGGAACGCTGCGCGGAAGAAGGCAAGCGATGGACGAGCGATCAGAGCTTCGCGGAGAACCCTGGGGCAGAATCAGCACCTTCCTGGAAAGCGAAGGGGGGCGGATACACGACGAAATCCGTGCTTATCCGACGCCTATTCCGCGCTGCGACGAGCAGTTCAACTATCTCCTTGAAAAGCGCGAGCGCCTGTTTCAAGAGCTGGCACGTCTCGACACCGCCGCAAGATCGAGTACGGGTGCAGGCGATGACGCCGCGCGAATCGAGAAGTTTATCGACTCGTCGGGCTATCTCGACGACGATGCCAAGCTGCGGCTCAAATCCGCCTTGAAGAATGGATTGGTCAAGTCCGAGCTCTCTTGAAGCGAGTCCGGGAAGCATTAACATGCTGCCGCGATACTCGCTGATCATCCCCGCGTATAGCGCTTATTTCTTTGCCTTCTGCGGGTCGTCGTCGGGGTTGATGTAGGTGATGTCGAAGGGTCCGTTGCTGTTGACCTGCACGACCGTCGGCACCTTGGCAAACGCATAGTGGTGCGCCTTGCCCGGCACGAAGTGGAACCCGCCGGAGGACAGCGCGTGTGCGCTCTTCATGTCGAGCTTGTCGCCCATGCCCAGATAGAGCGTGCCCGAAATCACCGTCAAGTACTCCTCCTGGGAATGCCAGTGCGGCGCGACTTTATAGCCGGCGGGCGTCTTGATCCGGATGACGAACGGTCCTGCCTTGCCGGGGTCGCCCTGCAGCACTGCGATTTTCGCGCCCTTGGGCATCGACGGCGGCGCGTCGGCCCATTTGATATCTTTGGTGTTGATGAAAGTCTGCGCGTCGCTTGCTCCCTGCGCCAGCGCCGGACCCGCGAGCACAGCGCAGGAGATCAGAGCTAGAGTAACAGCAAGCTTTTTGTCGATTGAAGTCCCCATGGTCGCATTCCTCCTTTCACGAAATAAACGGCGCCACGACAAAGCCCGAGCCTGTGAGGTCGGCATTTGGGTCGCCGTGGGTTGCGATACTACCAGCACATAGGAATAATGCGAGCGCGAACCAGCGCTGCCCGATCTCGACGGCCAATGGTCGAGCACGACCATGTTGGGAGATCGAGCGATTCATCGATACAGGGGAGACTCCGCATGGCCGAGGCGGCTGACGCCATGATCGACCTGCGATCGGACACCGTGACGCGGCCGACCGCCGCGATGCGCTCGGCGATCGCAGCGGCTGCCGTCGGTGACGATCAATATGGCGAGGATCCGACGGCGAACGCGCTGCAGGAGCGCGTGGCGAAATTGCTCGGAAAGGATGCCGCGCTCTGGCTGCCATCGGGAACGATGGCCAACCAGGTCGCGTTGCGCGTGCTGACGCGGCCGGGCGACGACGTCATCGTCAGCCGCGAAAGTCACGCGGTCTGGCACGAAACCGGCGCGGGGGCGGCCAACGCGGGAGTCCAATTCACCGAAATCGGTGCGCGCGGCGTGTTCACCGCCGCCGAATTCGCCGCGACCTGCAAGCCGCGCGGCCACGTCATCTACCCTCCGACGACACTGGTCGAGATCGAGAATACGCACAACCGCGCAGGCGGGATCATCTTTCCGCAGGACGAAGCGGAACGCATCTGTGCCGCGGCGCGCGAGCGCGACATCGCGACCTTCCTCGACGGCGCGCGGCTGTGGAATGTCGCCATCGCCAGCCGCCGCTCGCTCGCCGAGCTCGCCGCGCCCTTCGATCTCGTCGCGGTCGCCCTATCGAAAGGTCTCGGCGCGCCGGGCGGCTCGCTGCTTGCCGGCTCGCGCGCGCTCATCGAGCGCTCCGTGCGCTACCGGCGAATGTCGGGCGGCGCGATGCGCCAGATCGGCATCTTCGCCGCAGCGGGCCTGTACGCTTTGGAGCGGCACATGGAACGTCTCGCCGAGGATCACGCCAACGCGCGGCTGATCGCCGAACGGCTTGCCGGCAGCAAGCGCGTCGTCATCGATCTCGCCGCTGCACAGACCAACATTCTCGTTTTCGGCCTCGCTTCCGACGCACCGGATGCGCCGACGGTGGTCGCCCGCGCCCGCGAGCAAGGCCTGCTGATCTTCGCGTTCGGCCCGCGCACCGTGCGCGCCGTGACTCACCTCGACGTCACGCGCGAGCAATGCGAGCGGGCCGCGGAGATTCTGGCCGGAATCGTCGAAGGGCGGTGAGGCAAATGAGGAAGCGAGGGCGCGAACCGCGCGCTACTCGGCGTAATACACTGCGAAATCGCCTGCTTCGTCCTGCCACAGCGCGACGTCGGAAAAGCCCGCGTGGCGCAGCAGCGCGGCGAATTGCTCCGGCGAATACTTGTACGAATTCTCGGTGTGGATGCGCTCCCCGGCGGCGAATACGCGCTCACGGCCGCCGATGGCGACGCATTGCGCCCTGCGCGCTTCGAGATGCATCTCGACCCGGTTCGCGGCGGCGTTGTAGAACGCCACATGCGCGAACGCCTTCGGATCGAAGTCGGTCCCCAGAAGCGCATTAACGTGGTTGAGGACATTGCGGTTGAAGGCAGCGGTGACTCCGAGCGGGTCGTCATAGGCCGCGGAAAGCCGAGCGTGATCCTTGGGCACGTCGACGCCTATAAGAAGCCCGCCACGGCGGTCGCAGAGCTTGCGTATCTGGGCGAGCAGTTCGAGAGCTTCGTCGGGAGCGAAATTGCCGATGCTGGAGCCGGGATAGAAGAAAGTGACCGCGCCTGCGTCGAGATCCGCAGCCAGGTCGAGCGTACGCGAAAAATCGGTGATGACGCCGGTGAACTCGACCTCCGGATGGGCCGCGGCAAGCCGCGTCAGAGCGGGCTCGATCGCGGCCGCCGCGATATCGACGGCGATGAAGCGCCGGGGCTTCAGTGCAGCAAGCCAGGACTCACCCTTGGCGCAGTTCCCGGCGCCGAGATCGATGAATTGCCGGTTGCGGCCGACCACCGCGGCGATCGTCTCGCGGTGCGCGCTGAAGATCGACCGCTCGGTGCGCGTGAGGTAATACTCGGGGAGCTCGCAGATCGCTTCGAACAGCGCGCAACCCAGGCCGTCGTAGAAGTACTTTGGGGGTATCGCCGCCGGCGTAGCGAACAAGCCCTCGATCAGCGCGGCCCATTCGCTGCGCGCCTGGGGGCGGAGCGGGCCGATCATGCGGTTCACGAGATGATAACCGCGCTCTTTCGCCCGCTCGGCGCCCCGATACGGAACCGCTGCCCATTGCGCCATCACTCACCCTCCCTGATCCTCAAAGGATAATCGTCGCGTCTGGCTTGAAAAACTTACAATGCTGGCGATTCCAACCTGACTCGCTTACGATGCGCGCCGATACTGTCGCAACGAACGCCATGACTGGCAAGCCGCGTCCGGGATATCGGACCGGCGGCGTTCGTTCAAGTTTCCGACGAGCCTAGCATCGCAATTCCCATGCCCGAGTCTCCCGATTCGTCTCTCTACCGCGCCGCGTCGCCGCTCGAGACGCGCATCGGACTCTTCGCCGGGGCGAACTTTCGGCTCGCGACCGGTCGCTGTCTTGATTGCGCGGCGATCCCGCAGGCGCTGTGGTATTTCGCGGACGAAACGATCGCCACGCCGCGCCCGGGCGTTCCGGTCGCCGGTTTCACCCGCAACGTCAGCGTATGGCAGGACATCGAGCGATGGGCCGCCACGCACCCGCCCGGGACGCCGATCGACGCGCCGCCGCTCGTCTGGATCGGCTCGCCAGAGATCGTGCGCGGCGCGAGTCTCTCCGCCGACGGCGCGACGCTGGCCGCGGGCGCGAAACGCTGGTCATTCGCAATCGTGCCGAAGATTCCCCTCAACCGTTCCTACTACAACGCCGCATCGACCGCGTATCTTGCGCCGCGAACGCTGACAGTGCGCGGCAGCAGCCGCGACGGCGTGTTCACTGCGCGCAGCCTGTGGCCCGAAGATTTTCGTCTGGATAGCAGCGCACCGTTACAGCGTGTTGACGCAACCCCCGAGGCGGTGCGGGCGCTGGTGCGTGCCGAACCGCGCGGCGGCGCGCAGAGCCCCTTCGCGGCGATCACGCTGTGGGAGCGCTCTCCCGGCTCGGTACGTCGCTGGGAGGACGCGCCTGTTCTCGCCGTCTTGCTCAACGGCGCGCAAGGCGATGACGACGAAGCGCACGGCGGTCATTTCGCGTTGGTTACGGGACGCGTCGGCACCGCCGGCACGCCGGGAGGCCCGGGCGCGATCAACGACTGGATTACCAACAATTTCTACACGCTCGACGCAGAGAGCGAAAAGGGCATCATCGCCGCGATGCTGCCGCTCGACAACTATCTCGCCGACCTGAACAGTGGCCAGGCCTGGTATCGGCCTTCGTACCTCATCGTCGCGGTGCTCAAGCGTGACCGCGTCGCGAGTCACGTGCAAGGCGCGCTCGAGCGAACCTACAACCAGTTCTACCGGCACCAGCTCCTCTACGATCATCCGACGATGAACTGCACGAGCATCAGCGTCAATGTGCTGCGCGCATTGGGCTGGAACGTCCCTGCGCGCGGCGCGACCAGCTGGGTCCTCGCGGCGCTGGGATTTCCGTACTTCGCGCTGCGCGAGCGCCGTCTCGCGAACACCTTGCAGAGCTTCGACTATCTCACCGAGGATCGCACGCGACTCTTTCCGGCGGCGGGATTCGAGGAGATCGGCGCCGACCTGCTCCGGCTGGCGCACGGCCGGCCCGCGCGCACGCCGACGCCGATCGAGGCCATGCTCGCCGAAGACCTCGAGGCGCTGGTATTTCTGCGCGTTCCGCAGCTGCCGTCGTCCCGGGTGTGGGGCGACTATCCGGTCGTGAGCGCGTGGGAATACCGGAGACGTTATCCCAGCGACCCCGCCAAGGTGCAGATCATTCCCGTTCCCTCGCGGCCATTCCCCGATCACCTGCGCGACGCCGATCTCCTCCCTCCGCCGGCCAACCGCGGGCAGGTCGCTTTGTCGGTCTGGGCCCTGCTCAGTGTGGTGGGGATTCCCTGGATCTTGTGGCGCTGGTGGCGGCGCCACAGCGCGGATCTGCCGACGTCGCCGTTCAGTAGATCTCGTACTCCAGGTTGAAACGGAAGGTCGTATCCGGCGTATTGCGGTTCAGGCCGAACAGTATCGCGGCATCGAATTTGATCTTGTTTCGGGCGCCCAGCACAGCCTGGCTGAAAAACGCCGGTCCGATCTCGTGCTGGGTCTCGCGCGCAAAATCGTTGGTGCGGCCGATTGTTCCGAACCCTTGCACACCGGGCTCGAAGCGCGGGTCGCCGCGCCATTTCAATTGCCAGGCGTAGTCGACCTCGGCGCCCGGCTCGGCGTGCGCCCCGAGTTGGCGTTCGAAGAGCAGATTGGCGTTTGCCTGCAGCCGGCCGAATTCCTCGTGGAACATCGGTCCGATTGCGACGACGTTGCGGCCTTCGGCGTGATCGCGCGCAAGCTCGGCAAATAACCCCAGGTCCGCCCAGTACTGTCCGGGCTCGGTCAGCGCAAAGATGTTTTCCCACTCGATCTCGTCGAGGCGCGTGGATGTGCCGGGAAGGCGCGTCACACCCACGGCCAGCTCGCTCTTCCACCACGAAGTGAACCCGTAGCCGACGTCGACGATGACTTGGCGCTCGCGATCGTCGTCGTGATTGCGCCAAGTCTGGTAGCCCCCGCGCAACTCTAGCTCGGCCTCGCCCTGCACGACGGCAGGAAGATAAAACTTTGCGGCGGGATCGGCTTGGGCGGTCGGTGCTTGCAGGAAGAATGCGGCGGCTAGTGCGCCTGCGGCGCGCCATGCGCGCCATGCGTTCTTCTTCTTGGTTTTCCCCATACTCTCATGCCGACGACGATGAGCGCGCCGGTGATCACATAGAACAGCACCTGGATTCCCGCCGGACGCGCGTCATAGCCGATCAGCGCGTGCAGCGTCTGCCCCAGCAGCGACCGGTCGGAAAGCAGCGCAGACGTATCCCAGAGCTTCGGCCCCAACGAAGGCAGCAAGTCGGCCTGCACCAGGAATCGCGCTCCCTGCGAGGCCATCCCGGCAGCAAGCAGGAGCAGCAGCCAGTTCGTGGCGGTGAAAAAGTGCCGAATCGGAATGCGGAGCAGACCCAGGTAGAGCGCAAGCCCGGTCGCGCAACCTCCGGCAACGCCGAGCGCGATGCCGCCCGCGATGTCCACCCAATTCGAGCCACCCGCGACTTGGGCAAAGAGGAACAGGACCACCTCGGAGCCTTCGCGCAGCACGGCAAGGGCAACAACGAGCAGCAGCGCCATCAGCGGCCGGTGGCCGACGGACACCTCCGAGCCCAGTGCCTTCAACTGCAAGGCGAGCTGCCGGCCGTGAGTCGCCATCCAGATCGCGTGCCATGCGATCATCACGACCGCAGCAAAGAGGACCACGGCGTTGAACAAGTCCTGACCCATGCCGGCGGCCGCGTCGGCGATGACGCCCGCCGACAGAGCGACGGCAACGGCGCCGAGCACGCCGGCGGCGACGCCCGCGCCGATCCAGCGTTCCCGTCCGGGCACGCCGCGCGTCGCCGCGAACACGACGCTCACGACCAGCGCGGCTTCGAGGACTTCGCGAAATACGAGTATGGCGATGCCGAGCACGATGGGCCGCCTATTTCGCGATCAGCACGCCCTTGGCCGTTTCCTTATGGAATTCGCCGAAGAACGGATAGCGGCCCGGCTCGAGCGGGCCGACGAATATCGTGATCTTTCCCTTCGGCGGCACGACCTTTTCACGGTTGAGCTCGTGGCTTTCGAATTCCTCGGCCGTCGCGTCCTGATTCTCGATGACGAGCTTGATCTTTTTTCGCGCCGGCACCGTGATCTCCGCGGGCACGAACTTGTGGCCGCGGATGATCAGGCTGAAATCGGTGTCCTCTGCCGAAGCAGGGAGGGCGGCAAGCAAGATGCCGCTGGCGAGGATCAAGGTAGGTATCCGCATCGATAGCATTGTGTGATCTCCAGAGACTAATGGTAATAGTAATGATTCTCATTAAAGAATGCAAGTCCCCAAGATGATCGGTGCTCCGGGATCGCCGTTCATTGACCAGGATCAAGGTTCCGGACGACCCTCGAAGGGATCATCCACAGGCCTGCCGGCCGGGCAAAATCAGCGCGTCGCGAGACGATACCCGACCTGCGCCAGCACCGCGGCCAGGACCAGCGACCACAGTGGGGCAACGCGCGGCAAGCTGGCGGCAAAAACCAGCGTAAATGCGACGGGCGCGAAGGCCTTGGCGACAAACGCCGGCAGCGCGAGTCGCCCTAGCAGCGCGCCATAGTTGCGCCGTCCAAACAGCACCGCGGGCACGGTCCCGCGCACGATGGTCATCACGCCGTTGCTCCAGCCGTAGAGCACGGCGAAAGCAAACGCCATCGCGGACAGCCCGTCGATCAGCGCCAGGCATGTGAGGCCCGCGGTCATCAGCGCGAACGCCAAGGCGCCGACGGAAAGTGGAGAAAGCCGGCGCGCGAAGGTGAACTCCGCGATTCGGCCGACAACCTGCATCGGGCCGATCAGCGACGACACGAGGACCGCGTCGCGCGCCGTCAGACCGGCAGACTTCAACAGCCCGATCAGATGCGCCGAAAGCGTCGCCGAGAGGAAGGCGGCCACCGAAAACGCCGCGGCCAGCCAGACGTAGGACGCGCGACCTCCGGTTCGCCGCAGCGGCGCGACACCCGGAACCGCGTCCGCACCGACTGCGATGTCAGCATCGGCCGCGGCACCTGCCGCATGTGCCGGTACGAACCCCAGATGCAGCGGCAGGCACACCGCCAGATGCAGCCCGGCGTAGATCCATAGCGTCTCGCGCCAGCCGACGTTGTCGAGGAGCCATTGCGACGCCGGCCAGAAAACCGTGCTGGCGAAGCCTCCGAAGAGGGTCAGCGCCGTCACCGCGCGGCGATAGCTCGTCCCCGTCAACTGATGCAGCGTCGCGAACGCAGGGTCATACAGGCATGCCGCCATCGCGACGCCCGCCAACGACCACCCCAGGAGAAGCAGCAGCAAGCCGTGCGCCGATGCGATCAATGCCAGCGCGACCGCGCCGAGGACGGACCCCCACGAAAGCACGAAGCGCCCGCCTTGCGCATCGACGAGTCCGCCGACCGCGGGCGACACGATTCCGGAGATGAGCAAGCCGATCGTGAACGCGCCGAACAGCCACGTCGCCGAGATGCCGAGCTCGCTGCGCATCGCTTCGCCGAGCACAGCGATGGCATAGAAGAGCGTGCCCCAGGAGATGATCTGCGCGATGCCGAGCGCGGATATCAACCGCGTCAGTCTGATCGTCGTAGCGCGCTCGCCGCTGCTGGCCACTTAGGGAACCTGGTTGTCGCCGCCGATTGCCCGCAGCGCGGTCACCGAAAAATCTTAGCACGGCCCTACGACCGACCCGCCTCGGGAATAATCCGCGCGGCCCGGCAGTATGATCTTCTCATGAGCGCCCGCGCCGACAGTACCCGCTTCGAGGAGGTCGTTTTGCCCCAGCTCGACGCGGCGTACAACCTGGCGCGCTGGCTCACCCGCAACGGTCACGACGCGGAGGACGTCGTGCAGGAGGCCTGCGAACGGGCACTCAAGTACTTCGACGCGTTCCGCGGCGGCGATGCCAGGGCGTGGTTCCTCACCGTCGTGCGACACGCCTGCTACGACTGGCTGAAGCGCAACCGCCCTTCCGAGATCGCTCCGGGTGACGGCAGCGAAGCGATCGAGAATGCAGCGGATCCGGCGATGCTGACGCCCGAGCAAGTCATGTTGCGCGATGCGTCCAGGTCCGCGCTGGCGGAGGCGATCGCCGAGTTGCCGGTGGGGTATCGCGAGGTGCTGATCCTGCGTGAATTCGAGGAGCTCCCGTACAAGGACATCGCGCGCGTGGTCGACATTCCGATCGGCACGGTGATGTCCAGGCTCGCTCGCGCCCGCGCGCTGCTGCAGCGCTCGCCGCTGCTGCATTCGATCCGCGATCGTTCCGCCGGGGCGGAGCGCTAAAGGCTCAGCATGGAACGGGCTATGAATCGAGGTCAACGATGAACTGTCATGAGGCCATGGCGTTGCTGCCCGCGTACAGCGACGGCGAGCTCGATCCGGTACAAAGCGCCGCAATCGAGAAACACGTCCTCGGCTGCGCGGACTGCGCCGTGCGGCGCGACGATCTGGCGAGCCTGCGCTCGCGCATTCGCAGCGAGGCACCCTACTACACCGCGCCGCCTGCGCTCCACGCACGGGTCAGGGCTGCCCTCGTGCGCGCGAAGGGCGCTCCTCCGACTGAGCATCCCGCGCGCGACCGCTGGCGCTGGCTTTCGGCGGGGGCGCTTGCCGGCAGTGCCGCGACCGTATTCGCCTGGCTCGTCGGCAGCGCCGTGCTCGACTGGCAGGTCGGCACCGATCTCGTCACAGAATCCGTCGCGAACCATGCGCGGGCGACGCTCGGCAATCGACTGATCGATATCGCGTCGTCGGACCGGCATACCGTGAAGCCCTGGCTGTCGTCCAGGCTCGACTATTCGCCGCCCGTGAAGGACTTCAGCGCCGACGGGCTGCCACTGGCCGGTGGCCGCCTCGACTATCTCGACGGGCATCCGGTGGCGACGCTGGTTTATCGCTACCGCGAACACACGATCGACGTCTTCGTGCGGCCATCAATCGGAACGAAACCGGCATCGTCGCCGGCGAAAGCGTCGCTGCGCGGGTTCAATGTCGCGCACGCCACGGGCGCAGGCATGGAATGGTGGGGCGTGTCCGACGCGAGCGCCGACGTTCTCCAGCAGCTCGTCGCGAGACTCGCCCAGGGCGAGTAGCCGATAGGATGCCGGCGTCGGGGCCAGGCGCGCGGAATAAGCCCTCGCCGACTGGTGTATGCTTTTTCGCGCGCGCAGCGTCGCCGGCCGACCTGCTCTGCGCCGGATCCGGTTCGAACAAACACGACAATCATGGAGGAATTATCATGCGCACGTTTCTGTGGGCATCGCTGACGACGGTGGTTCTGTGTTTCGCGGGCTCCGCGCTTGCGCAGGCACCGCCCCCGCGCCGGCACCCGTGCCCGACGCAATCCCGTTCGACATCCCGTATGGCACGCCGATCTCGCTCGAGCGTGCCAAGGCGGTTGCCGAACCCGCGATGGCCGAGGCGAAAAAACGCAACTGGAAAGACGCGATCGCTATCGTGGGACCGGCCGGCGAGTTGGTGTACTTCGTGAAGATGGACGGTACTTAGCACGCGTCGTACAGAATCGCCGAAAGCAAGGCGCACGCCGCGGCGATCTTTCGCCGTCCGACGAAGGTCTTCTTCGATCAGATGGAAACCGGTCATCCGTACATCGCGACGCTTCCAGGGGTCGTGGCTTCGGACGGCGGTCTGCCATTAATCGAGAACGGCAAGGTGATCGGCGCGATCGGCATCAGCGGCGGCACCGGCGCGCAGGACGGCGTGATAGCGAAGGCGGGGGCGGATACCGTCAAGTGACGCGGATGTCCGAGA
>DASXQW010000002.1:0-1786 GCA_036506975.1 Casimicrobiaceae bacterium
GCGGTACGCGTTGCCGCCGTTCGCGCGATCGAGCGCCGCCGCGATCGGCCCGCAGTCGGCGAGCACCTCTCCGCCCCATTCGGCAAGCTCGATCTCCTCCGAGCCTCTGATGAGACGCAATCCAGGCTCGCGGCCGCGCGAGGCGACGCGCTGCTTGTTGCCGACGATGGCGGCAAGCTCCTCCGGCGTGTCGGGCGGGCTGTCGCAGAGCAGGCAATGCAGCAGGAACACGTCGAGAAAGCGTACCGTGCCCGCGCTGATCGCGATCGGCACGAACGGGTCGAGGTCCATCAGCCGTACCTCGACGTATTCGACGCCGCGATCGCGCAGCGCGTGCAGCGCCCGCTCGCCCGGCCGGATGACGCGCTTCGGTCGGATCGTTCCATAGAACTCGTTTTCGATCTGCAGGAGGCTCGTGGCGAGCTGGCGGTACTCGTCGCCTTGCCGGATGCCGATCGCCTCGTACGCCGGATACGGCTTGGTCAGCGCTTCCTCCAACGAAGCCGCGTAGCTCTTGAGGTCGTTGTAGCTGACCGCGAGCGAGGCCTGCGCATCGCTCTGGTAGCCCAGCCGACCCATGCGCAGCGACGTCGCGTACGGCAGGTAGAGCGTGTCGTCGCTCAAGCGTTCGAGCTCGTGATCGCGGCCGGCGACGAAGGTCGAGCATACGGCGGGCGAAGCGCCGAAGAGGTAGAGCAGCAGCCACGAATGGCGCCGGAAGTTGCGGATCAGCGCGAAGTAATCGTCGTTGGTGCGCGCGTCAGGCAGCGAGAAGTTGTAGTGAATGCCGGAGATCGTCTGCATGCGCCGTCCGTAGCGATGCGACAGTCCGGTGCGATACACGGTCTTCGCCCGGCCGACATTGGAGCTGCCGTAGCGGCCGATGGGGATCGCGTCGTCCGCCGGAAGCCGGCAGGGCATGCTCGCGCACCAGAGCAGCTCGTCGCCGATCGCGCGATAGACGACCTGGTGGATCTCGGTGAGCTCCCTCAGGCAAGCTTCTGCGCCGGTGCATACGCCGGTGATGAGCTCGAGCTGTGACTCGCTGAAATCGGTGGTGATGTGCGGGTGCTTGAGCGCGGACCCCAGGCGCGCCGGGTGCGGCGTCGTGGCAAGCGCCCCGTCCGGCCGTACCCGCAGGCTTTCTTTTTCGATCCCGCGCCGGAGGCCCTGCAGCACCTCCCGCGGCAGCGCTTTCAACCGCTCCTGGCAGTGAGCGGCGGGCCTGGCGGCAATCGGAGTGGCCACGGAGGACATCGGATTTTTCTTTATTCGGGACGCGCATTGTATAACGCAGGATCGGTCGGCCCCATAGCGCCGGCAGAGAACTAGCGCGAACGGTCCGCTTCGATCGTTGTCCCACCAGGAGTGTGAGGGGCAGACGTCTGGAGGACGGTTCCCTCCGGGCCCCTGCATTGCGGGTTGCATGACCCGCAGCTTCTTGAACTGGAGGTAACGCGATGAAAGTAAAGCAAGCAATGACCAGCGATGTGCGGGTAGTGAGTCCCGATCAGACGATTCGCGAAGCTGCGCAATTGATGGCCGAGCTCGACGCCGGCGCGCTGCCGGTTGCCGAGAACGATCGGCTGGTGGGCATGATCACCGACCGCGATATCGCCGTGCGGGCGGTGGCCGAAGGCTTGCCCGCCGATACGCCGATCAGCGAAGTCATGAGCCACGAAGTGTTGTACTGCTTCGAGGATCAAGCGCTCGACGACGTCGCACGGAACATGGGCCAGGTCCAGGTCCGGCGGCTGCCGGTCGTCAATCGCGACAAGCGGCTGGT
>DASXQW010000003.1:0-10234 GCA_036506975.1 Casimicrobiaceae bacterium
GACGGCCCCAGCAGGGCGAAGAACTCGCCCGGCGCGATCGCCAGATCGACGCCGTGCAGCACGGTCACGGCGCCGTGCCGCTTGATGATTCCTTCGAGCTTGACGCTCCCCGCGTCGCTCATCGCCAGAACCGCCGTTCCCGCGCAAGCGGGAACCCAGTGTCTTCCGCTCGAACGTCGCTGGGTCCCCGCTCAGTTACGTAAATGAGCGGGGACGACAGGCTGTCGTCACGCGGTTTTTCGCTCATCGCCGTCCGCCGCCTTTGACGGCTCCGACCGTGAGCCCCTTGACGATGTGCCGCTGCGCGACGAGCCCCAGCACGATCACCGGCAACATGGCGAGCACGGCGCCGGCCGCGAGCTTCGCCCACAGCGTCTGCTCGACCGAGATGAAATTGAACATCGCCACCGTGACCGTGCGCACACGATTCCCGCCGAGCACGACCGCGAACAGGAATTCGTTCCAGGCATTGAGAAACACGAAGATCGTCGTCACCACGATCCCGCCGCGCACTTGCGGCAGGATCACGTACCACAGCGCGCGCATGCGACCGGCGCGGTCGAGCAGGGCGGCCTCTTCCATCTCGCGCGGGATATCCTCGAAGTACGACACCATCAGCCAGACCGCGAACGGCAGCGAGAACGTCAGGTAGATGACGATCAGTCCCGAATAGGTGTCGAGTGCGGCGAGCTTCTGCAGGGCCAGGTAATACGGGATGATCAGCCCGATCGGAGGCAGCATTTGCGTCGCCAGCACATAAAAGCCGGTGCTGCGCTTGGCGGGGAACTCGAGCCTCGCCAGCGCGTACGCGGCGGGCACGGCGATGATGATCGTGAACACCGTCGTGAAGCCCGCGACCACGAAGCTCGAGATGAGATTCGGCAGGATCGTCGAGGAGCCGAACAGCACGTCCGCGTAGTTGGCGAGTGTCGGCGCGAACACGACCTTCGGGGGATACGCGAGCACGTCGCGCTCGGTCTTGAACGACGTCAAGAGCGCCCAGAGCACCGGAAACGCCCACACCGCGAGGACCGCGACGGCGACGGCGAAAATCAGTGCGCGGCGGACCTTCATCGCGCCCTCCGCAGGCGGAACATGAGGAAAGAGATCGCGAGCGTGATCGCCAGCAGCACGACCGCTAGCGCGGCGCCGTACCCGAGATTGAGCTCGCTGAACGAGGTCCGGTACGCGTACAGATTGAGAATCTCGGTCGCGGTGCCCGGACCGCCGCCGGTCGCCGCGAAGATCGCCGCGAAGGCCGAGAGCGCGATCATGGTGCGCATGATGAGCACGATCATGATGGCGGGGCGGATGAGCGGCAGCGTGATGCGGCGGAAACGCTGCCAGGCGTTGGCGCGGTCGATGCGCGCCGCCTCGAAAATGTCCGGCGGCAGCGATGACAGACTGGCGAGCATCACCAGGAACGCAAACGGGGTCCATTGCCAGGTGTGGATCGCGATCACCGAGATCAGAGCGAGCCTGGGATCGCCCAGCCAGTTGTGGCTGCCCAGGCCCAGCGCGCGCGTGACCAGATCGACGAGACCGAAATCCGGCGAGAGCACAAACGTGCGCCAAAAGAGGCCGACGACGACCGGCGCCAAGACGATCGGCAGGATCGCCGCGACGCGGAGCGCGCCCTGGCCGCGCGGAATCTGCAGCACGAGCAGCGCCAGCGCCAGGCCGATCGCGACCTGCAGCACCACCGTCGTGCCGGTGTAGATCAGCGTCAGCCAGAGCGAGCCCCAGAAGCGCGGATCGCCGCCCATGCGCGCGAAGTTGTCGAGGCCGGCGAAGCCCGACAGCCACGGCATCGACAGGTCGACGCGCTGCAGGCTCGTCCACAATAGATAGACGAGCGGGGCGGTCGTCGTCAGGACGAGGATCAGCAGCGCCGGCGCGAGAAGGGCGAACGCAAACCGCCGCTCCTGCTGCGCGAGCGTGCGGACTCCGACGCGCGCGCCGCTCAATGCGGGACGGGAGCTTGTCGTCCCCGCTTATTTACGTAACTGAGCGGGGACCCAGCGGCGTTCGAGCGCAAGACACTGGGTTCCCGCTTTCGCGGGAACGACGTTCCATGTTCGCGATCGTCGCCCACGAATATGATCATCAACAGATCAGCTCTTCAGGATCTGCTCGATGCGCGTCTGCGCGGTGTCGAGCGCGTCCTTCGGTTTAGCCTGGCCCACCAGCGCAGACTGGATCGCCGTGGCCATCGTATCGCCGATGGCCGGCCATTGCGGCACCCGCGGCCGCCAATCGACATCGGTGTCCTGCTCGAGCGATTCCAGCGCGGCCGGGACGAAATTCGTGCCTTGCGCCTGCATGGTCTGCACGAAGTCCGGCGCCTTCCACAGCGAGGTGCGATTCACGCCCGAGCGCTTCGCCGGCCCGGCGAACTTCCACGACGTGCGCGCCTGCGTTTCTGCGGCCGCCGCCCAGGAGATGAACAGCCACGTCGCTTTCTTGGCGCGATCGGAAAGGGCGGCGTTGATCGGAAAGCCCCAGTTCCAGATCGACGTCACACGCTTGCCGGTGGGCCCTTTAGGCCAGCGGGCGAAGCCGATCTTGCCGATGACCTTGGATTTTTCCGGATTGTTGAGCACCGCAGCGGACGAATGCGCGTCGATGTACGCACCGAGCGTGCCCTGCGAGAACGCGTCGGCGATGTCAGGCCAGTTCCAGTTGCGCACCGCGGGCGGCGCGTATTTCGACAGCAGGTCAACGTACCAGTCGAGCGCGCGCACCGCCTCCGGCGTATTGACGCGCACGGTCGACCCCGAAAGCCACGTTCCCCCGTACTCGCGGTAGATCGACGGATAGATGTACATGTTCTGCCCGGCGCCGGCGAAGCCGCGCAGTGCGACGCCCCACACGCGGTTGCTTGGGTCGTTCAACGCCTTGGCGTTCTGCACGAACTCCTCGAGCGTGTCGGCGGGCTTGAGTCCCTTGGCGTCGTAGAGGTCCTTGCGGTAGACCTGCACGGTCATCTCGCCGTCGTAGGGAATGCCGTAGGGCTTGCCGTCGATCATATCGGCGTCGCGCCAGGCTTTGACGATATCGTCGTAGCGGAACCATGCGGGATCGGTGAGCGCCGCGTCGTTGAGGTAGCGGTCGAGCGGATCGACCCATTTGTTCGAGACGTAGAGCGGGTAGTACATCGGATCGGTCGCGCTGGTCGCGTAGGTCGCGGTCTTCGACGACAGATCGAGCATCGCCTTCTGCCGGATCTGTCCCGGGGGCACTTTCTCGAAGCGAACCTTGACGCCCGTGAGCGCCTCGAACTGCGGTGAGAGCTCGATCAGGTTGTCGAAGTAGCTGGCCGGAATCACCGCAACGGTGATCTGCTCGCCCTCGACCTGGCGCCAGTTGAGCTTGGCGTTCTGGTACGGACTGAGATCAGCGGCTTGCGCATTCGCGTGCCGCATCACGTACGGCCCTGCGACGAGCGCCGCGCCGGCGGCCATCGCCTGCTTCAGCACGCGCCGGCGGCCGGGCTGCTCGATGTTCTTTCTGGAATCGTCGTTCATGTCGTTCCTCCTTCGTTGGCGCGTTTTCAGCGGATAGCCGCAAACGGACTGCATCCGGGCGCGTCGACGGCGCTCTCGGCCTGATCGAGCAAGTATGCCGGGAAACTACCACCGGCGTCGGCCTTGCCGATTTCGAACAGCCGCCGCACGACTTCGGGATGCTTGTCCGCCAGGTTCGGCGCGTCGGGCTTCGGCCGCGGCGAGTCGTACAGGAACGGGCCGCGGCCGTTGATCTTGCAGTTGAGCCACCACTTATCGTCGATGACTGTCATCGCGCTGCCCCAGCCGACGGTGACATGATCGCGGATGGGCGGTCCGCCCGCAAACGCGGTGTTCCAGAACGACTTGCCGTCGATCGCTGCCGGCAATACGACGCCGGCGGCTTCTAGCAGCGTCGCGGAAATGTCGTGATGCTGCACGAAGGCGTTGCACACGCTTCCCGCGCCGAGCTTCTGCGGGTGCCGCACCAGCAACGGCACCTCATAACTTTCCGGATCCGACGGGTAGCCGCGCTTGCCGATGTAGCCTCGTCGCTCCCAGATGCTGTGCCCGTGATCGGAGGTGACTATCACCAGCGCTTCGTCGAGCACACCGGTCGCACGCAGCGCTTCGACCAGATGCCCGAACCAGCGGTCGCACATCTCCACCAGGCCGGCGTAGTTGGCGCGCGTGCGCTTGACGAGCTCCGGTGCTAGGTCCGGCATCTCCGCGTACGGCGAGATCACCTGCTCGCGCCCGTTCCCCGCGTCGTGCCGCTTGCGGTAGTGCTCGGGCACGAACCAGGGCTCGTGCGGGTCGAACGACTCCACAGTGAGGAACAAGCGCTTGGCATCGAGGTTTTGCTCGATCCAGCGCGCGGCTTCCTGCATGACCTGGGCGTTGAACCACAGCTCTTCGCGCACACGGTCGCGCATGTTGAGCAAGATCCGGCTTGAGAACCAGTGCGCGCCGTAACCGGGTTGCTCGAGGCCGGTTGCCTTGCCGCGCAGCTCCTGCAGTTCGCGCGGGACCCAACAGTCGATTTCTTCCTGCGAAGGAAACGGACCGCTGCGCGCGGCGTCCGCTTCCTGGCCGCGGATGAACGTCCATTGATGAAAGCCGCGCCAAAAGTTCTTCGACGGCTTGAACTCGTGATACAAGTCGGAGATGAGCCCGGTGCGAAAACTGTTGGTCTCGTAGATCTCGGCCAGCGTCGCCTGGTTTTCGGGAATCGGGCCCCAGCCCGGCGCAATGCCGACGAAATCGCCCTTGATATGGCGGAAGTCGCCGTTGTGAAACGGATAGGTGCGCAAACCGGTGTAGATCGTTCGCCGGGCGCAGAGCGTGGGCAGCGCTTCCGGATACGCGCGGTCGAAGCGCACGGACTCGCGTGCGAAGGCGTCGAGATGCGGCGTCGAAATCGACGCCCACTCGGGCGGGCCCCCATAGCAGCTTACGGCGTCGCGCCGCAGGGTATCGAAAATGACCAGGACGATGTGCCGGATCGGCCGCGCCGCTTCTGCCATTGCTATTTCCCTATCAGGTTCGGTCGCGACCGAGCAGCCTAGTGTATTCGATTACCTATGATCCCGGCAAAGGCTTGCTACGGCGTCAGCGGTTCGCAGAGCCGAGGGGTTCGTAGGGCCGAATTCATTCGGCCGCGGCGGTGGATGTAATGCTGCGTGCGAATAAATTCGCACCTACGACAACCGAATAAATTCGCACCTGCGACAACCGAATAATTCGCACCTACGACAACCGACCCGCCGTTTCGTAGGGCCGAATTCATTCGGCCGCGGCGGTCATTGCAGTCTACAATTCTCCCACTCAACATCGATCGACGGGGGATTGCCAGTGAACCCAGCTCAAACGGCGGCGCTCGCGACGCTCAACGCGAACCGCAGGAGATACTTCGAGCAGTTTCCGAATCAATGGATCGCGGTGAATGCGAACGAGCTCGTAATCGCCGCAAATCGTTTCGACCTTCTCGCAAGCAATCCCGACATCGACCCGGAGCGCTTTGTTTTTGCCTTCGTCAGAGTCGGGGCTTGGGCATGAAGCACGTCTCTTTTCCGCATTCGGCGTCCCTCGCGGCGACGCCGACCGTCCCTCGACCCGAAGGCGATCTGGTTCTCTTCGGACCCAAGGGAAGCTACGCGTTTGGCTACGTGCTGATCGACAGCGGCGCGGATTACATCGTGCTGCAAGAGAAAGCGGGACTCTTCGCCGGTATTCCCCTGCCGTCCAAGCCGACGACGACGTTAAGTGGTGTCGGCGGCAGCGTCGGCGCTGCGCTCATGCCTGGTATTTTTCTCGAATTTCAAAGCTTGAAGATCAGGGCGGACGTGATGTTCGACTATTCGAACAGCGTGGACCCGTTGTTCGGCCGGTCGGGAATGCTTGCGCTGAGAGACATCGGGCTGGACAAGAAGGACTGGCACTGGAACCCTTAAACAGGCCATGAACCCGCACATCCCCGCCGACATCGCTCAGAAGGAAAGGGCGCACATCATCTCGCGCCGCCGCAAGTTCGACATCGCCGACGACGCGCCGGAGCTCGCGATTGCGCTCTCGGGCGGTGGAATTCGCAGCGCGACCGTGAGCCTCGGCGTGTTCCAGTATCTCGCGCACGAGGAGAAGCGCGTTCGCGACGAGATCGCCGCGGCGCAGACGACACGCTCGGATCAGCACGCGGAACCTGCAGCGGAAGCCGCGACGCCACGCCCGGAGCAGCACGAGCAGCCTGCGCCGCCTGCCGCTCCCCCACCGGCACGACCGCGACTGCTGTCGCGCATCGATTATCTCTCTTCGGTCTCGGGCGGAGGTTACTTCGCCACCTTTTTCGGCAGCCTGTTCCTGCCGAAGGACGTGCGCGCGAAGGGGGCGCAGGTCACGCCCGAGGTATTCCCTGCGGCGGTCGAGGGCGCGCCGCCGCCCAAGACGAAGTGGGAATTGGCCGCCGAGCGCGCCGCAGACATGCTTTGCGACACGATCTTCGACGGCAGCCGCATGACGCCGATGCGCTGGCTGCGCGAGAACGGCCGCTACCTGGCGCCGACGGGCGGCGGCGACTATCTCTATGCAGCCGCGGTCGCGGTCCGCAACTTCGTCGGGCTGCATTATGTGATCGGCGTGTCGCTGGTGGCGATCTTCCTGCTCGCCTCCATCATTCGCGTGCTTGGTTTCGCGTACTTCCCCGACTTCTGGGTCGAAACGGTCGAGCGTCATTTCCTGCCGGAAGCGGGCGGCAATTTCTGGCCGAGCGTGTGGTGGGTTCCGGCGCTCGCCACCTTCGCGCTGTTCGTCGTCCCGATCAGCGTCGGCTTCTTCCTCGCGCAAACCGAATTCAAGAACAAACGAAAGCGCTTGAACCTGCCCGTCATCACCGCGATCGGTATCGCGGTGATCTGTTTCATATATGCGTTCGCCGGAGAGGCGCCGCGGCTTGACTGGCTGTATACATGGCTCCAAGGCAACGCCTTGCCGGAGACGAGCCGGAGCTCACCTTTCGATTGGGGACTCGCGCGGCATGCCGCAGCCTACATCGGGCTCGTCGCATCGCTCTCGGTCATCATTTACTGGGTCACCAAGCACAGCGCCCTCAAGCTGGTCGGCGAGGGCGGCGCGCAGCCTGCTCAAGCGCGCCCGGCCGAGCGGGCGCCCGAGCCGACCGCCACGACGATCACGCAAACGATGCTCTCGCACGCCGTGATGGGACCGCTGATGGTCACCTTGGCGCTGGCGGCGTACGCGCTCGTCGACACTATCGGGCAGACCGTATACGCACTGTGGACTGTCGGTGCCGAAGGCAAGTGGCTCGCCGGCGGCGGCACCATTGCGCTGCTGATTCCGCTGCTGAAGAAATTGTTGCCGCTGGTCACCGGTTCGGGCGATCCCGCGACGAAGTCGTGGGTGCGGATTCCCATGTCGTCGCTCGCGTTCATCGCGGGCGTCGCATTGTTCGTCGCCGTTGCGAGCCTGTGGTCGGCGCTCACGCAAGGGCTCATGTGGGAAGGCGATCGGCCCGTGGGCGACCCGGGTTGCGTAATGCTGATGCCCGGCGAAGACAACCCGCAACAAGACGTGGCGCTCGACAGCGCGCGACGAATCGTCGTCGCCACGCCGCTTCGCGATGTGGAGTGCGTGAGAGGCGCCGGACCGCTGGAGCCGGCAGAGTGGGCTTGGCTCTTCGGTCCGCTGCTCGTGATCTCGATCTTCACGGGACTGCGCGTCGGCTTCATCAACCTGTCGTCGCTGCAGCGCTACTACGCGGGGCACCTGATGCGCTCGTATCTGCGCGCTTCGCTGTTCGCGGAGGACCCGGAAGTCGAGCGCGACGTCCGCAATCCGGCGCGCGAGGACGACATCACCGTCGACACCTATTACAACCCGAGCTCGCTCGCGCCCCTGCATTTCATCAACGTGACGATGAACCAGACGGTAGCGAGCGGCTCGCAACTCGTCCAGCGTGACCGGAAGGGAATGAACATCGCCATCGGCCCGATGGGATTTTCCATCGGCAACCGCAGCTTCGTGGCGTGGGACCTGGCCGCGATGGACTACAACCTGCTGCAATGCCCGGCGACGGTGATCGGCGAGCCCGACTTGTCCGCGCTGCCCCGTTACGTGAACGGCACGCAGCTCGTCGTCGAGCCGCTTTCGATCGGCAACTGGTGCGCGATCTCTGGCGCGGCGTTCACCACCGGACACGGCAAGGGAACTACGCTCGGCCTGTCGCTGCTGCTCGCGCTCACCAACGTGCGGCTCGGATACTGGTGGAATGCGGAGGTCGAGCCACCGCATCCGACGCGCCCCGAGCCGGCCGATTCGCCCTGGTTCGAAAAGCTCTCCGGCGGATTCCGCACGCAGAGGTTCCTGCTCAACGAGATGCTGGCGCGCTACTACGGCACGCGGCGCTCACACTGGTACCTGTCCGATGGCGGGCACTTCGAGAACACGGCCGTCTATGAGCTCATCCGCCGCCGCGCGCCCCTTATCATCTTGCTCGACAATGGCCGCGATGCCGAGTACGCCTTCGACGACGTCGCCAACCTGGTGCGAAAGGCGCGAATCGATCTCGATGCCGAGATCGAGTTCCTGACGTCAGTCGAGCTGTCGGCCTTCGTCGATGCGTCGGTGCGCAAATACTTCGGCACGCCCGAGGAGTTCAGGCCCGATCAGCGCGAACCGGTGTACGCCACGCTCGCGCGCGTCTGGTACAAGGAAGCGCCGGATGCGCCGGGCCTGATGCTGGTGCTGAAGCCCCGCGTTGCCGGCATCGAGCCGCTCGACATTCTCAACTACAAGCAGACGAGCAGCGACTTCCCGCAGCAGTCGACCACCGACCAGTTCTACGACGAGGCGCAATGGGAGAGCTATCGGGGCCTGGGCTACTGGATCGCCGAGCAACTCTTCGGCGAGCGGCCCGCGGCTGCGGCGGACAAGTGGGTGCCGCGGAAGATGTTCGAGTAGGTGGCTTTCATAGGCGGAGAGGTTCGTAGGGCGGAGGGGTTCGTAGGGCGGAGGGGTTCGTAGGGCGGAGGGGTTCGTAGGGCCGAATTCATTCGGCCGCGCCGGTGAATGTAACGCCGCGTGCGAATGAATTCGCAGGAAGACCTTGCGATTGAGCGAGGTTCGCAGGGGCAACAGGCGACAACAGCACAGGGACTTGTCTCATGGAAGCGATGGAAGCCCTTACGAAGCGCGTATCCGGCAGCGTGCTGGTCGATCCCGCTCCCGACGAGCTCGAGCTGCACTCGATACTGTCCGCGGCGATTCGCGCACCCGATCACGGCCGACTGCGGCCCTGGCGATTCACGGTGGTGAGGGGAGCGGGGCGGCAGCGGCTCGGCGAGCTGATGGCCACCGCGTACAAACGGCGTCATCCCGACGCGACTCCCGCGCAGATTGAAAAAGAGAAGAGCAAACCGCTCCGGGCCCCGCTGCTCCTGGTCGTCGCGGCGAAGGTCGACGAGCACTCCAATATTCCGGCGATCGAACAGGTCCTGTCCGCGGGAGCCGCCGCACAAAATGTCATGGTCGCCGCATTCGCGCTCGGCTTCGGCTGCGCCTGGAAGACCGGTGACGCAGCGTACGACCCCGAAATAAAGTCAGCCTTCGGTCTCGCGCCGACCGATGCCATCGTCGGCTTCCTTTATCTGGGCAGCAACGCGAGTCCGCCTCCTCCGGCGGCACCCCTCGATCCCTCCGCGCACGTGGTCGAGTGGCCCGATCAAGCCTCGTGATATGTTGCTGACAATCTTCTATCGCCGGCCAATGCCAGCGCGTGCTCCATGAAAGCGAAGCCCGGGAAGAAGGTGGATCTCCTGGTTGGGGGCGACGGCATCGCGCTCGAGACATTTCTGCGCACAGCCGTGACACGCTGGTTGCAGACGTGACCGCCGCACCGCAACCGCAGTTGGCAAGTAATCCTAGGAGCCCGCAATGACCTTTCTGATCCTCGGCCTGATCCTCTTCCTCGGCGTGCATTCGCTACGCATCTTTGCCGATCCGTGGCGCACCGCGCAGATCGCGCGCCTCGGCGAAGGGCCATGGAAGGGCCTGTACTCGCTCGCGTCGATCGTGGGATTCGTGCTGCTCATATGGGGCTTCGGCCGGGCGCGCGCCGCTACGCTGGTGCTGTGGAGTCCGCCGTTCTGGACGCACTACGTCGCCGGGGTGCTTACCTTGATCGCGTTCGTGTTGATCGTCGCTGCGTACGTGCCGGG
>DASXQW010000004.1:0-5610 GCA_036506975.1 Casimicrobiaceae bacterium
TCTTCAGCGCCGTGCTGTTCGTCAAGTCCATCGTCGATTTCACGCGGACGGGACCCGAGATGGCCGAGGAAGTTCTGACGCACTACCGGCTCTATCTCGCGTACTCGTTTGCGCGGCTCGTCGGCTTCGCGTTTCTGATCACCGCCTTCCTGGCCTTCCTCGGGGTCTTGGCGTATGCGGTGGGCCTGATCCTGTTCGACGGCCACTATCGGCCCGCGGTCGCGGTCAGCGCGGCAGTGGCGGCATTTCTGCTGCTGGCCGGTCGCCGGTTCGCGTACACGCTGCTGTTCTCGCCCGGCGTAATCGCGGCCTCCTCGCTTTATTCCATGACCCATTTCTACCCGTTGTGGCGCCGCCTTACGCCAGGACGGTTGCGGATCTTCGATATCGGCTTGTCCGCCCTGGCGGGGATCTGGCTGGCCGCGGGCTTGGTCACGCTCGCGCACAGCGGCGCTTGGTGGGGCTTCTGCCTCCTCACCGGTCTCGGGGCACTCTACGCGGCGATCTGCTGGGCGGCAGCCAGGAAACGAGAGCCGGCACCGGCAGCGGCCCAGCCAAGGCCCGACGGCCGGCCCAACATCGTGTTGATCGGTTCGGACACGCTGCGCGCCGATCGGCTTTTCGGAGCGGGCTATCGCCGGGAGCTGACGCCCAATCTGGCGCGACTCGCCAAACGTGCCGCGCAGTTCACGGATTGCTATGTTCCTTGCGCGCGCACCGCGCCGAGCCTCGTCAGCCTGCTCAGCGGCACCTGGCCGCACCGACACGGCGTACGTGACACGTTTGTCACACCCGAACAGACGCGGCTTCCCGTCCCGTCGTTGCCGCAAGTCCTGAAGGCAGCAGGTTACCGATCGGGGATCGTAGGTGACTGGGCGGCGTCCGACGCCGAGAAATTCAACTTCGGGTTTGATGACCGCGACTTGCCGGAAGATCAGTGGAACATCAAATTCCTGCTGCGGCAGGGCCCGAAGGACTTGCGGATGTTCCTTTCGCTATTCACGCAAAACGCGTTCGGCAAGGCATTCCTGCCCGAAATTTACTATCTGGGTGGCGTGCCCTTGACCGAAGAGGTGGGATGCGACACGCGTCGCATGATCGGGAGACTGGCTGAAGGCAGCGCACCGTTCTTCCTGGTATCGTTCATGGCGACCACGCATCCGCCGTTCACCTCGAAATATCCGTATTACTCGCTGTATTCCGACCCGGCCTATTGCGGCGAATCGAAGTTCATCATGGCGAAGCTGCGCGATCCCTGGGAGATCATCCGGGCCCAGGCCGAACCGAAATCGAAATTCGACCTGGAGCAGGTCATCGATCTCTACGATGGCTGCGTGAGGAATTTCGACGACGAGGTTGCGCGGATCCTGGCTTATCTCGACGCCTCGAAGCTCGCCGACAACACCATCGTGGTCGTCTTCAGCGACCACGGATTCGAATTCTTCGAGCACGAGACCTGGGGCCAGGGCAACTCGGCCATCGGCGACTTCTCGGCTCGCGTTCCGATCATCATCGCCGATCCGCGACTTCGTGGACCGCGGAAAGTCACCCGCGTGGTACGCACTGTGGATATCGCGCCCACGCTACTGGAGCTCGCCGGATTGCCCGTCCCCGATTTCGTGCAGGGTGTCTCGCTGGTGCCCTTGATGCGCGGCGAGACGCCTGAAGTCGAGTTGCCTGCATTCAACGAGACGGGTGTTTGGCTCACGGACTTGCCCGGCACCCCGACCAATCACCTGCGCTATCCGCACTTGCCCGAGTTGCTGGAGGTTCCCAACAAGCGCATCGGAATGATCTCGCTCAAGCCCGAATACGTCGATATCATCATTGCCGCGAAGGACCGCATGGTGAGAGTGGGAAACTGGAAGCTGACCTACCAGCCGCTGATCGACGGCGCCATCTACCGGCTGTTCAACATCCGCGACGATCCAGGATGCTTGCGCGACGTGCTGGAACAGCATCCCGAGACCGCCGGAGAGCTCAAGTCCCTGCTCGACAGCTGGATGGACGACGACCCGAAGTCCGGACGGCGCGGCGTCCACGGAACCGTTGCATCTGCACGGTCGCGGGAACAGGGCCTCGTCGCGGGATTTCCCGTCCTGTCCGGCAATCTTTCCTGAGCTTCGCGATGGTCACGGCCGAACACGTCGAGGCACCGACGCTCGGCCGCCGGATGGAACAGCTATGATCGTCAGAGCCAGGGCGCCGCTGCGGCTGGGATTGGGGGGTGGAGGCACCGACGTGTCGCCGTATTGCGATCGCTACGGCGGACTGACGTTGAACGCCACGATCGACAAGTATGCGTACACCGTCATCGAGCCCTGCTCCGAGCGAAATCTCGTCCGGCTCGTGGCCGCGGACAATCAGCAGACGTGGGAGGGCGAAGCCAGCCCGCAGCTTGCGCTCGACGGGCGCCTGAATCTGCACAAGGGGGTCTACAACCGCATCGTCCGCGATTTCAACGTCGGCCGTCCGCTGCCGCTGGTGATGACGACCCACACGGACGCCCCGCCGGGCTCGGGACTCGGATCGTCTTCGACGTTGGTCGTATCGATGATCAAGGCCTTCGTCGAATGGCTGAATCTGCCGCTCGGAGAGTACGAGATCGCGCGTCTGGCTTACGAGATCGAGCGCGTCGACGTCGGCCTTTCCGGTGGCCGTCAAGACCAGTACGCGGCGACTTTCGGCGGTTTCAACTTCATGGAGTTCCATCCGGACGAACGGGTAGTCGTCAACCCGCTGCGGATCAAAAACTGGATCATTTCGGAGCTGGAAGCTTCGCTGCTGCTCTATTTCGGCGGCGTATCCCGGGAGTCCGCTAAGATCATCGACGAGCAGTCGGACAACGTGAAGCGCAACGAGGCGGTTGCCATCGATGCCATGCATTCCCTCAAGGAAGAGGCCGTCGCCATGAAGGAAAGCCTGCTGAAGGGCGACTTCGGGCAGCTCGTAGAGTCCGTGCGGGCGGGATGGGAGGCCAAAAAGAAGATGGCGAAGAGCATTTCGAATCCGCAGATCGACGAAATCTACGAGCTTGCGAAAAAAGCCGGGATGCGTGCGGGCAAGATTTCAGGCGCCGGCGGCGGCGGTTTCATGATGATGCTCGTCGACCCGGTCCGGCGCATGGACGTCATGAGGGCCATGCAGCAGACGCAGGGCCAGATCTTCAGCTGCCATTTCACCAAGTACGGTACGCAGGGATGGAAGATATATTGAACAATATGAAACAGCGACTCGACCAAAGCATCCGCGAGCAGATTCGCGAGACGGCCCGCAACCTCGACGCGATGGCCTCCGACGACGAGCTTGTCGGACAGATCGCGAGGGTCGCCGAGGCATGCGTGGCGTCGCTCAGCAATGGCCACAAGGTCTTGTTTGCCGGCAACGGCGGCAGTGCCGCGGACGCGCAGCACCTGGCGGCTGAGCTGGTCAGCCGATTTGCCTACGACCGCCCCGGACTGCCCGCCTTCGCGCTGACCACCGATACGTCGGTGCTTACCGCCATCGGCAACGACTACGGTTACGAGAAGCTGTTCGCTCGTCAGCTCGAAGCCGTCGGTGAAGCTGGCGACGTATTTTTTGGCATCTCCACGTCGGGGCGTTCACCCAACGTGCTCAACGCCCTCGATGCGGCGCGTGCCAAGGGGTTGGTCACGGTCGGCATGACCGGCCATGCCGGCGGCCAGATGCCGGCGCGGTGCGACTACCTGCTGCGCGTCCCGTCGCAGTCCACGCCCCGTATCCAGGAGGGACACATCGCCATCGGTCACGCAATCTGCCAAATCATCGAAACGCAAATGTTTCCCAGATCATCCTGATGGAGGCGATCGTCCTTGCTGGCGGCCTTGGCACCCGCCTGCGAGGTGTAGTGGGCGACGTCCCCAAGCCCATGGCCCCAGTCCAAGGCCGTCCCTTCCTGGCGCTTGTTCTCGATCAACTGGTCGAAGCCGGCTTCAAGACGGTCATTTTCGCGGCGGGTTATCGTCACGAGGCGATCCACTCCTATTTTGGCGAGGACTATCGCGGCCTCGCCTTGAGCTACTCGGTGGAAGACGAGCCTCTGGGTACCGGCGGGGCGATCCGATTGGCGTGCGCGCAGGCGTCTGGGCGCGACATCTTCGTATTGAACGGCGATACGTACGCAGAGCTCGACTTCCGCGCCATGCTGCGCGCCCATGTGCATGGCGGGGCTCAGATCACCATGGCCGTCTGCCAGGTGCCCGATGTCGCGCGATACGGCGCATTGGTGGTATCCGATGGAATCGTCCGGGGCATTTGCGAGAAGGGCCAGTCCGGTCCCGGCTGCATCAACGCTGGCACATACGTACTGGGACCCGAGCTCACCGATCGCCTGCCGCACGGTGCGTTTTCCTTCGAGCAGGACGTCCTGATGCCCGAGATGAAATCGATCCGACCGCTTGCATTTCCCGTCCTGGGGTTGTTCGTCGACATCGGTGTTCCCGACGATTACGCGCGAGCGCAACAGCTATTCTTGCAACGTTTCGCGCCCTGAGGATGCGTCGCTCAAGTCAACCGCATCGCGTACACGGGACTATCGGTGTGCCGCACGAGGATCGCGAGATCGATCGCGCCGAACGACGCAGTTCGGAACCGGCCGAAGGTGTGCGAAAGGTTCACCGGATAATGTGAACGACTCGCCGCGTCGGCGATCGGGTCGGGCATATTGGCGGGAGGCTGGTATGCCTGCCAGATCAGCTTTTCGATGAGTTTGCCGCCAGGCTGGCGCTCCTGCAGCCCCGCGATGGTGTAGACGATGCCCCGATCCAGCGGTGAGAAGTAGATCAGGCAAGCAAGGTTCGGCGCATACTCCAGCGCCGCGTACGGTTGCAACACGGGCTTGGCTCCTGCGGATTCGAGGTGAACGATCTCGCCTCCCGGATCGGCCGGATCGATCGCGCACAACTCATCGCGCGCATGCACCGATACGATGATGAGGTCGCGCAGGGGATCGATCTGCATCGCGTTGTGGTTGGCGATGCCGGGAAATTTATTCGGGAAGCGTTCGGTCCAGCGCCCGAATGTACCGTTTCCGTTGTCGCCGTCGGGGTTATAGCCGATGAAGGCGTTGCCTCCAGCGTCATCGCCGGAGTGCCCCCAGATCACCCGGCGCGACGCGTCCCAGGTGGTCCAACCGCCGGAGTCGAGGATGGCCGCCGGATCTCGCGGACCATGACGCCAGGTGAGCGTTTCGAGGTTGAGCAGATGCGGTACGGCGACCGACTGCACGTTCGGACCCAGCTCGATCTGGCCTTTGAAGAGAATGTAGTCGTTGCCTGAGGGATCGTACTGCACGTAATCGTAGGTATGCGGCGGCAGCGGCGAATCATCCGGGTACACCGCATTGGGGTAGATCGCGCCCGCGCCGTATTCCTCGTCGCGACCTGAGACATAGCCATCGGTGATTCTGCGCCATTCCCGGGAGGCCAGATCGAAGGCATGGACGTCCGAACCGAAGTAATCGTCATGCCCCCCGCCGAAGACGATCATCGATCCGCTGGATCCACATCGCGACGCGTAAGCCGCCCCGTTCCACCCCTCGGTGATCGCGCTGAATCCTGCCATCCCGTGCCAGGGTGACTTGGGCTCGCG
>DASXQW010000005.1:0-7834 GCA_036506975.1 Casimicrobiaceae bacterium
CACATCGGCAACGGCTGGTTCGGCGGCATGCTGCCGCTGACCGCGACGGCGATGGTCGCCGCGACCGGCGATATCTATTACGGCCTGTGGTATCCGATCGTCGTTGCGATCATGACGGTGATCATCGGTGCGATCTTCCTCACCGAGACCAAGAACCGGGATATCCGCACCTACGAGCACAGCATGTTGCCCTGAGCCTCAAGAACGGGCGCGTCGCCCGCAGCTTTCCGGCAAAGACAGGCCCGCGTCCCACGCGGGCCTTTTTTCTGTGCGCGGCGCAGGCGCAGTCAGTATGCGATCGAGCCCGATCAGGACGCAGGCGGCACGGTCTCGGCGAACGAAGAGCGCTTCGCCAGCTTTTCGGCGAGCTTGACGAGATTCGGATACCCTGCGCGCCAGTCGATGGCTGCGTGGCGCAGATCGAGATAGGCGAGCACACATCCGGTGGCGATGTCGGCGAGCGAATACGCTTCGCCGTTGCACCACGCCCTCTCGCCAAGCTCGTCGCCCAGCTCCTTCAGCCCAAGGTCGATCTTGCGCCGCTGCCGGTCGAGCCAATCGGTGTTTTGCTGCCGTGGCGGGCGCTTGTTCTCGAGCACGATGGCCACCGCGGCATCGCAGATGCCATCCGCCAGCGCTTCCCAGCGCTTGACGACGATGCGTTGCCGGTTCGGCTCGGGAATGAGCCGGGACACGGGGCTTACGGTGTCGAGGTATTCGACGATGACGCGCGAGTCGAACAGCGTGGTGCCGTCGTCGAGAACGAGCACGGGCACCTTGCCCAGTGGATTGTAGTTTGGAACCGTCGTCTCCGCGACCCATGGCGATTCTTCGACGAAGTCGTATTCGATCTTTTTCTCCGCCAGCGCGATGCGCACTTTGCGGGCGTAGGGACTGGTGTACGAGGCGATGAGCTTCATGAGCGGAGGAAAAAGGGAAGAGCGCGAGACGGAGCCGCTGCGAGGGAAATTATAGCATCGGCTCTGACGGGTCTCCGACTGGAGCTCGAGGCGCGCGACTCGCACGATGCGCCGAATCGTGCCTCGGTCAAGGCGATTCGCACTGCGGATCGTGCGACTCCCTTGTGCTAAACTCCACTCGCTCCGCGTGCAACTTCATGTCGAACGCCGACGCGCATCTTTTGCTTTCCGCGCTCACAGCGCTCAGCCCGCTGGACGGGCGCTACCGCAACAAGCTGGCCCGGCTCGCGGAGCACTTCAGCGAGTACGGCCTGATCCGGCACCGCGTACACGTCGAGCTTGCATGGCTCCAGGCACTCGCGGACGAGCGCGAGGTCGCCGAAGTGCCGCCGTTCTCTGCGTCCGTGCGGGCGCAGCTCACCGCGGTCTGCAAGGACTTCTCCGTTGCCGACGCCGAACGCGTCAAGGCAATCGAGCAGAAGACCAATCACGACGTCAAGGCGATCGAGTACTGGCTGAAGGAGCGCTTCGCGGGGGTGCCGGAGATCGCGCGCGCGGCCGAGTTCATCCATTTCGCGTGTACTTCCGAGGACATCAACAACCTTGCTTACGGGCTCATGCTGATCGAGTCTCGGCGCACGGTCTTATTGCCGGCGATCACCGCGCTGACCGCCGATCTGCGCGCGCTCGCCCGCGCCCACGCGGCGTTGCCGATGCTCGGGCGCACGCACGGCCAGCCGGCGACGCCGACGACGCTGGGAAAGGAGATCGCCAACGTCGTCGCGCGGTTGGAAAGCGCGCTGCCGGCGTTCGCGGACGCGAAGCTGCCGGGCAAGATCAACGGCGCGGTCGGCAATTACAACGCGCACCGCATCGCGTACCCCGAAGTCGACTGGGAGGCGCTCGCCCGTCGCGTGGTGGCCGCGCTCGGCCTCGACTTCAATGCCTATACGACGCAGATCGAGCCGCACGACGGACTCGCCGCGCTGTTCGACGCGCTGGCGCGGATCAATACGATCGTGCTCGATCTCGACCGCGATCTCTGGGGCTACGTGGCGCTCGGCTACTTCCGCCAGAAGATGAAGGACGGCGAGGTTGGTTCGAGCACGATGCCGCACAAGGTCAATCCAATCGACTTCGAGAACTCGGAGGGGAACCTGGGTCTGGCCAATGCGCTCCTGAGGCACCTCGCCGACAAGCTGCCGGTGTCGCGATGGCAGCGCGACCTCAGCGACTCGACCGTGCTCCGAAATGTCGGTGTCGCGCTGGGATACTCGCTGCTGGGCTACCTGTCGTGCCGGCAGGGGCTCTCCAGGCTCGCAGCCGATCCGGTGCGGCTTGCGGCCGATCTCGAAGCGAACTGGGAAGTTCTCGCCGAAGCGATCCAGACAGTGATGCGGCGCTTCGGCGTGCCGGAACCCTACGAGCAACTCAAGGCGTTGACGCGCGGAAAAAGCGGCATCACCCGGGAGTCGCTGCACGCGTTCATCGACGCGCTTGCGATACCCGCGGACGCCAAAGCGCGGCTCAAGGCGCTGACGCCCGCGACGTATGTCGGCGACGCCGCCGAGCTCGCGCAGCGGATATGAAGCAATCGATCTTCAGCCGCCGTCGACACTCGCGCGGGCGTAGCGCTCCTTGATGAACTGCACGGCCATCGGCAGCAGCGAAACGATCACGATCCCGAGGACGATCCAGGCGAGGTTGTCCTTGACCCAGGGAATGTTACCGAAGAGGTACCCCGCGTACGCGAGCGAGCCGACCCAGGCAGCCGCGCCGATCACGTTGTAAGACAGGAATTTCCGGTAAGTCATGGCGCCGACACCGGCCAGAAACGGCGCAAAGGTGCGCACGATCGGCACGAAGCGGCCAATGATAATCGTAAAGCCGCCGTATTTTTCGTAGAAGCGGTGCGTGCGGTCGAGGTATTCGGGCTTGAGCCAGCGGCCGAGCCAGGTGTCCTGCGGCCGGTGAAACGCCTTGGGGCCGATATAGCGCCCGATTGCGTAATTGACCGAGTCGCCGAGTACCGCCGCTACGAACAGCGTCAGCACCAGCAGGTGAATATTGATATCCGCCGCCGCGACGACCGTGCCGGAGACGAACAGCAGCGAGTCTCCGGGCAGCAGCGGAAAGACTACGAGCCCGGTCTCGGCGAAGATGACGATGAACAGCGCCGCGAGCATCAGCGCGGCGTGCTGCGCGGCCAGGTTGGCCAGCGTCTGGTCCAGCGCGAACAGCGAGTAGATCAGCGTCGTCAGCATGGGTCGGGGTCAGAGACGACTTTTCTGATCGTCGCTCGAACGGCGCCGGCGCCCATCAAAAGTCGGCTCTGACCCCACTAGGGCAGGATCTTCTCAGCGCCCGCCGCGCCCGTTTTCTTTTCCGGTCTGACCATGTCTTCGCGCGACACGCCCAGCCACATCACCAGCGACGCCATCACCAGTGCCGACGAGTAGATGCCGAAACATATGCCGATCGCCAGCGCCAGCGCGAAGTAATGCAAGGTCTCGCCGCCGAAGAAAAGGATCGACAACACCATCATCAGCGTACAACCGTGGGTGATGATCGTCCGCGAAAGCGTGCTCGTAATCGCGCTATTGATGATTTCGGGCACGCTCGCCTTGCGCATCTTGCGGAAGTTCTCGCGGATCCGGTCGGCGATCACCACGGATTCGTTGACCGAATAGCCGAGGACTGCGAGCACCGCCGCGAGCACGGGCAGCGAAAATTCCCATTGAAACAGCGCGAAGAAGCCCAGGATGATGATGACGTCGTGGAGGTTGGCGATGATCGCGGATACCGCAAACCGCCACTCGAAGCGCATGGCGAGGTAGGCCACGATGCCGATGCAGACCAGCAGCAAAGCCAACGCCCCGTTTTCATAGAGCTCCTTGCCGACTTGCGGGCCGACGAATTCGACGCGCTGTTGCGTGACGCTGGGATCGTCGGCCTTGAGCGCGGTCATCACGCGTTCGGAAAGCTGCGCGGTCGACAACCCTTCTTTCAGCGGCAGGCGAATCAGCGCGCTGTTGGCGCTGCCGAAGCTCTGCACCGCGAATTCGCTGAGATTCATCTTGTCGATGACCGCGCGCACGTGGCCGATATCCGCGGAGTGACCATAGGCGATCTCGATCAGCGTTCCTCCGCGGAAATCGACGCCGAGATTGAGGCCCCGGGTGGAAAGGAAGAGCACCGCCAGCACGAACGTGACCAACGAGATCACGTTGAACACGAGCGCGTGCTTCATGAACGGGATGACGCGCGTGATTCGGAAGAATTCCATGTTTGCTCTCTATGGTCGCGGCAGTACTAGCCGACGAGTGCGGCTACGCCGCCTTCACGGTTGGCTTCCACACCTGCCCGATCGATATCTTTTCGAGCTTCTTGCGCCCGCCGTAGACGATCGCGACCAGACCGCGGGATACGAACACGGCGCTGAACATCGACGTCATGATCCCCAGACAATGCACCACCGCAAAGCCGCGGACCGGCCCGGTACCGAAGATCAAAAGAGCGATCCCGGCGATCAGCGTGGTCACGTTCGAGTCGAGAATCGTGTTCCACGCGCGCTCGTATCCCGCCTGGATCGCTGCATGCGGAGTATCGCCCCAGCGGAGCTCTTCGCGAATGCGCTCGTTGATCAGCACGTTGGCGTCGATTGCCATCCCGAGCGTGAGCGCTACCGCGGCGATGCCCGGGAGGGTCAGCGTCGCCTGCAACATCGACAGAACCGCGATGAGGAGAAGAAGGTTCACGGCCAGCGAAATCACCGAAATGACGCCCATCAGCTGGTAATACGCGATGATGAAGATCGACAGCGCGACGAAGCCGTAGAGCACCGAGTCGAAACCCTTCTCGATGTTCTCCTTGCCCAGCGATGGGCCGACCGTGCGCTCTTCGACGATCTCCATCGGCGCCGCGAGGGCGCCCGCGCGCATCAGGAGTGCGATGTCATTCGACTCGCGCGTGCTCATGCGGCCGCTGATCTGCACCCGGCCGCCGCCGATTTCCTCGCGGATGACCGGCGCCGTGATCACCTCGGCCTTGCCCTTTTCGACCAGCACGATCGCCATGCGCTTGCCGACGTTGTCCCGGGTTACTTCCTTGAAGATGCGCGCGCCGGTACCGTCGAGGTTCACGTGCACGGCAGGCTCGTTGCTTCGCCCGTCGAAGCCGGGCTGCGCATCGTTGATGCGGTCTCCGGTAAGCACGACCTGCCGCTTGACGAGCACCGGCTGGCCCGACCGCTCGACGAGCAGATCGTCGCCGAGCGGTATCTGCCCGGAGAGCGCCTGCTGCTGGGCGGTCGAATCCTCGTCGACCATCCGAATCTCGAGCGACGCGGTGCGGCCGAGGATATCCTTGGCCCGCGCGGTATCCTGCACGCCGGGAAGCTGCACGACCACGCGATCGGCTCCCTGTTGCTGGACGATGGGCTCGGCAACGCCGAGCTCATTGACGCGATTGCGCAGGATCGTGATGTTCTGCTGCACGGCGCCGTCCTGGATCCGCTTCTGCGCCTCGGGTTTCAGATTCGCGACCAGCCTGGATTCGCTGCCGGCATCGATCTCCCTGAGCTGCAAGTCCGGGAATGCCTTGTCGATCTCCTGAAACGCCCGCGCACGCTCACCGGCATCGCGAAAACGGACTGCGACGTTCTGACCTTCGCGTGCGATCCCTGCGTAGAGCACCTTTTTCTCCCGCAGCAGCGAACGGATGTCCGTCGTATAACGGTCGGCGGCCTTGTCGAGCGCGGCTTTCATATCGACCTGCAGCAGAAAATGGACGCCACCGCGCAAATCGAGTCCGAGATACATCGGCAGCGCGCCGATTATCGCGAGCCAGCGCGGAGAGCTCGACAGGAGGTTCAAGGCGACGATGTAATTCGGATTGTTCGGATCCGGATTCAGCTTCGCCTGCAACACGTCCTTGGCTTTCAATTGCGTATCGGGATCGTCGAAGCGCACCTTGACCCCGGTCGCATCGACCGTTTCTCCGCGGTAGGGAACGTTGGCTGCCTTGAGCGCTTCCTCGACGGTCTGCAGCGTCGCGGCGTCGATCTTGACGTTCGACTTGCTGGTTGATACCTGCACCGCCGGCACTTCGGGAAAGAAGTTCGGCAGCGTATAGAAAACGCCGATCAGAAGCGCGACGGCGATGAGGACATATTTCCAGAGCGGATAGCGATTCATGACATTCCGGGACGAAACGCCCCGTTACAGGCTCTTGATCGTTCCCTTCGGCAACAGCAGCGAAATCGCACTCCTCTGCACGGTGATCTCGACGTTGGGCGCGATTTCGACGTCGGCGTAGCTATCGGACAGCTTAGCGATTCTGCCGACAATCCCGCCGGCGGTCACGACCTCGTCACCCTTTTGCAGCGACTGGAGCATCGCCTTCGTTTCCTTGGCGCGCTTTTGCTGCGGGCGGATGAGGAGGAAATAGAAGACGACGACGATGGCGATCATCGGCAGGAACGCCATGATGTCGCCGCCAAAAGGCGCGGAGCCGGTAGCCTGTGCGTAGGCGGGGCTGATGAACACGGGTGATTCCTCCTTGCGGTAGGCAGCTCGCCATCGCGGCGGCGTGGTCCCGAACGAGATTGCGGAAAACCCTTTATTCTAGCACGCGGCTTCGGTCGCTCTCGAACGCTTGCGCATAGGCGGGCAATGTGCCGGCGGCGATCGCCTGCCGGAGCTCCGAGAGCAGCGTGAGGTAATAGTGCAGGTTATGGATGGTATTGAGCCGCGCTCCGAGAATTTCGTTGACGCGCTGCAGATGGTGCAGGTACGAGCGGCTGAAGTTGCGGCAGGTGTAGCAAGAGCAGGTCGCGTCGAGCGGACCCGGGTCGGCGCGATGGCGAGCGTTGCGGATCTTGATGTCCCCGTGGCGCGTGAACAGCCAGCCGTTGCGCGCGTTGCGGGTGGGCAGCACGCAATCGAACATGTCGATGCCGTTGCCGACCGCCTCGACGATGTCCTCCGGCGTCCCGACGCCCATCAGATAACGCGGATGGTCGGCGGGCAAGAGCGGCGCGATATGGGCCTCGATCCGGCGCATCTCCTCCTTCGGCTCGCCGACCGACAGGCCGCCGATCGCATAGCCGTCGAAGCCGATGTGGCGGAGCTCCGCCAGCGACTCCTTGCGCAGGTCCTCGAACATGCCTCCTTGCACGATCCCGAACAACGCGTTGGCGCTGTCTTCGTGCGCGGTCTTCGACCGCGCCGCCCAGCGCAACGACAGTTGCATCGACGCGGCCACCTCGTCGCGCGAGCCCGGATACGGCGTGCACTCGTCGAAGACCATCGCAATGTCGCCATCGAGGGTGCGCTGGATCCGCATCGACAGCTCCGGCGTCAAGTGCAGGCGGTCGCCGTTGACCGGCGAAGCAAAGGTGACGCCTTCCTCGTGCACCTTGCGCAAGGGGCCGAGGCTGAATACCTGAAACCCGCCCGAATCGGTGAGGATCGGATGCGGCCAGCCCATGAAGCGGTGCAGGCCGGCGTGAGCGGCGACGACCTCGAGGCCGGGACGCAGCCACAGGTGGAAGGTGTTGCCCAACACGATCTCGGCGCCAAGCGCCTCGAGCTCGTTGGGCGCCATCGCCTTGACCGTGCCGTAGGTGCCGACGGGCATGAAGACCGGCGTCTCGACAATGCCGTGGGCCAGCGTGAGCCTTCCGCGGCGCGCGGCGCCGCATCGGGCGGTAACCTCGAACTCCATCGCGGGGATTTTAGCAGCGGTGACACAGCGGCCGAATGAATTCGGCCCTACATGTAGTTCGTAGGTGCGGATTCATCCGCACGCGGCATTTCGAGCGGCATAGCAGGTGGGGATTCACCCGCATGCGGCGTCCGCGTCGCGCTCGAGCAGCATCGCGTCGCCATAGCTGAAGAAGCGGTAGCGCTCGC
>DASXQW010000006.1:0-2924 GCA_036506975.1 Casimicrobiaceae bacterium
CGCTCGAACACGACGTTGGGGCCCTCGACGTAGCCGAGATCGCGCAGCCCCTCGGTGAGCGCCTGGACCAGCGGCGCCACGGTCTCCGCCGTCGCAACTAAAAGAATGCCGACCCGGTAGACCTTCGCTGCGAGCTGGGCCGCGGCAACGGAGCGCGCCATGACAAGACCAGCCGCGAAAACTTCAATGAACGCGCGCCGGTTCATTACTGAATCACTTCGTCCGCGCGCAGCAGCAGTGACTGTGGGATGGTGATACCGAGTGCCTTGGCGGTTTTCAGGTTGATCACGAGCTCGTACTTAGTCGGCTGCTCGACGGGAAGATCGGCGGGCTTGGCGCCCTTCAAAATCTTGTCCGCGTACTTCGCCGCATAGCGGAAGCTCGCGGCGAGATCGGCTGCGTAGCTGAGCAACCCGCCCGCGACCACGTGCTCGCGCAACCCGTAAGCCGCGGGCAGCCGGGTGGCGTGCATCAGCTCTTGCAGTTTCGCACGCTCGTTGAGGTAGATGGGGTCCGGGACCACCACGACGGCCTGCGATCGTTGTCGAACGATCTCTCCGACGGCGGCTCCGAGTTGCGCCGGCGCGCTGGCGACAACGCGCAGCGCGACGAGGTCCAACGCGGCGCAAGCGCTCTGGGCGGCGGCCCATAAGCCGCCATACGACGAATTGCTTTCGTTCAACAGAATGGCGATACGCCGGGCGCCCGGCGTGGCCTCGTGCAGGATCCCGATCAGCTTGCCCAATACCTCTTCGCGCTGGTTGGAAATGCCGGTGATGTTGCCCCCCGGCTTGGCCAGACTTGCGACAAACCCGGTGCCGATAGCGTTCGAGACGCCTACCATGAGGATCGGTATCGTCTTCGTGGCCCGCTGTGCCGCTCGCGTGACCGCACTGCTGCCGGCCACGATCACCTCGACTTTCTGCCCGACCAGTTCGTTGGCCAGGGCGTCCAAGCGGTCCACGTCGCCATTGGCGGAGACGAATCGATACTCGACGTTCTTCCCCTGCAGCCAGCCGAGATCGTGCATTCCCTGCTTGAACGCCGCGCGGAAATGGGCGGTCGCAGCTTCCGATGCGAGGAACAGCATCCCGACGCGACGGATCATCGGGGCAGGCTGTCCGCGGCTCTGCCGGCGCACGATGAGCAGGCCAATGCCACCTGCCAGTAGGACACTGCGGCGCGTGATCACTGGATCACCTCGTCGCATCGATGTGATACAATGTGATACACTGAACTCATCAAGGAGTCCGCGCCGTGCCGCTGTCAGTCCGCTTGAAACCCGAACTGGAGCAATTGCTCGACGCGGCCGCCCGCCGCGAGCGCAAAAGCCGATCGGCAATTATCCACGAGGCGCTTGCCGCGCGCCTGCAGCCGGTCAAACCACGTCTGGGCGACGCAATTCGAGGAGCGCTTGCCGGCACGTCAGACGGGTTCGCGCTCGAACGCAAGCAGCCGAGAAAGGTAGATCGACGCGCTTGGGAGCGCTGATGCGCTACATGCTCGACACCAACATTCTGGTGTATGTGCTCAATGCCAGGCCGCGTCACGAGGCTGTCATCGCGCGGTTCGACGGCGAGGATCCGGAAGACCTGGTGGTGTCGTCGATCACGCTTGCCGAGCTGCGCTACGGGATCGAGAAAAGCCAGCGCCGCGAAAGCAATCGCCGCGCCCTTCATCGCGTGTTGCGCGCCCTGAATGTAGTTGCATTCGACGCGAAGGCTGCGGAGGCCTACGGCCCGCTTCGCGCGACGCTCGAGACGACGGGAAAGCCGGTGGGCCCGCTCGACACGCTGATCGCGGCGCACGCGCTGGCGCTCGACCTGACTCTGGTGACGAGCAACCTGCGCGAATTCTCCAGAATCCGCGGCCTTCGTGTTGAGAGCTGGATCGCAGGCTGACCAGCTCACCGAATCACCTCGTGCGCGCGCAGCACCAGCGATTGCGGGATCGTGAGGCCGAGTGCAGTCGCCGTCTTGAGGTTGATGATCAGGTTGAACTTCGCCAATTGCTCAACCGGAAGATCGGCAGGTTTCGCGCCCTTGAGAATCCTGTCGATGTAACTTGCAGTGAGCCGTGGATACTCGCTCCCCACCGGGCCGTAGGTAAGAAGCTCGCCGCTGTCGGGCGGCAGGCCGCCGGTCACGTGGACTACGCAAGGCAGGCCATGGCGCAATGCGAACTCGGCGATTCGCTTGCGCTGAGACTGGATAAGACCTTCGGTCGCGACCAGGATCGATTCTGTGCGCTCGCCCGCGATTGCGGCAAACGCGCTGTCGAAATCGCCGGTGCTTCTGACCTCCAGCACTTGAACGCGCAGGCCGCGTTTGGAACCGGCCTCCCGAGCCGTCCTGGCATACGGTGCCGCCCCCTCGTTGTTCGGATTGACGAAGACCGCAACGCTCGAGGCCCGCGGAGCCGCCTCGTGGAGCAGGTCCAACACCTTCGTCTCCACTTCCCCCTCGAGCGCAGCGGTTCCGGTGACATTGCGTCCGGGACGCGCCAAGCTGTCGATGAGGCCGAATGTCACCGGATCACCCACGCCGACCATGACAATCGGGATAACGCTCGTCCTTTCTTTGAGGATTCGGGTCGCCGGCGCGCCGCGCACGGCGATGACGTCCGGCTTCAGGCCGACCACTTCGATTGCAAGCGTCGGCAGCCGATCGTGACGGTTGTCCGCGGCTCGCGGTTCCAAAAGGAGGGCATTCTTGCCATCGATCCAGCCAAGCTTGCGAAGCTCCTCCCGCAAATCATTGAGGAATGCGTCGGCACCCGTCTGCGAGAAGGCGGAGAGATAGGCGATGCGGGACACGTGCTGCGCCGTTTGCGCCAGCGCGCTCAGAGGTGCGCCGAGTAGGGCGGCGGTCAAGATTGCGAGGAACCGGCGTCGGGCTATCATCGAATCACCTCATCCGCGCGCA
>DASXQW010000007.1:0-12388 GCA_036506975.1 Casimicrobiaceae bacterium
TCGCGCATCGGCAGCATGACGTTCTGCGCCACCGAAAGCGACGAAAACAATGCGCCTTGCTGGAACAGCACGCCGATGAGCGAAGCCTTTTCTGCCGGACCGATCTTGTCGATGGCCTTGCCGTCCACGAGAACCTCGCCGCCGTTTGGCCGATGCAAGCCGGTGAGCGTCTTGAGCAGGACCGATTTGCCGGATCCCGAGCCGCCGGCGATGCCGAGGATTTCCCCGCGCAGGATATCGAGACTGATCCTGTCGTGTACTTCCTGCTTGCCGAACCGGTTGACAATGTCGCGCGCGGACAGAATCGGCTCGGGATGCGGTTGGGCCTTGGCACTCATAGATCGAGTTTCTCGAAGAGGATGGAGAACAAGGCGTCGAGCACGATCACCACGAAAATCGATTTGACAACTGCGCGGGTGGTTTCCCGCCCAACGCTTTCCGCCGAGCCTCTGACCCTGAGCCCGTGCATGCAGCCGATGATGGCGATCAGGAAGCCGAAAATCGGCGCCTTGAAAAGCCCGACGAAAAGGTCGCTGCCGTCGACGGCGTGATGCACGCGATCGATGTATTGCAGCGGAGATACGTGCAGCAACGAACTCGAGATCATCGCCCCGCCGAGCAGACCCATGATGTCGGAGAAGAACGTCAGCAGCGGCAGCGTGATGACAAGCCCGATCACTCGCGGCACCACCAGCAATTCCATCGGCTCCATGCCCATCACTTTCAGCGCATCGATTTCCTCGCGCGCCTTCATGACGCCGATCTCGGCCGCAAAGGCGGAACCCGAGCGCCCGGCCACCATGATCGCGGTGATCAGCACGCCCATTTCGCGAAACACCGACACCGCCACCAGATTGATGGTGAAGTCCTCGCCGCCATAAGGGCGTAACTGGGCGACGCCCTGGTAGCCGATGACGACGCTGATCATGATGGCCATCAGGCCGACGATCGGCAGCGCATTGATGCCGGTTTCCTTGATCTGGCGCGATATCGACGGCAGCCGCAGGGCACGGAGGTGCGTCAGCGCGTAGCCGAGGAAGCTTGCCGCCCGGCCGATAAAAGTGATGATATCGACCGTGTCATGCCAGGCGTCGTCCGTGCCTTTGCCAAGCTCGATGATGCCTTGGCGCCATCCGGAGACCGACTTCGGCTTCGCAAGCGGCTTGAGCTCCAGGCCGCCAATAAGATCGAGCAGCGCCTTGTGCTCGGCCCGGATGCCGGTCAATGCCACGCCCTTGTCGCGAAGGCCGCATAGCAACAGCGCACCCGGCGTATCGAGCTCGCTTAAGTTGCTGAGATCGAGCGCGCGGGACTTCTGCTTCTTCGGCCAGGGCTTCAGCGCTCTTTCCGCCTCGGCTATCGTGCGGATGTCGAGCGTGCCGATGAGGGCCAATCCATGACCATCATCGTCGATGGCGACGGTGGGTGAAGGCGGCTCCGGGGCGGCGCGTGGCATGCGTATGCTGACCGATGCTCGAATGGCTCGGGACTTTGTCGCTATTGGCCGAGGGTATGGTCTTCAGCAGCAATTGACGTGCCAGTCAACATCTTCGGTAAAAACAGTTAGTTACAAGACTGACTGGCGGTCCACTTACGCAATAAGGCAAGCGCGGCGCGGGTTTGAGACGACTTTACCTGATCAACGCAATTCATCGGTTTACCGAAATGCTTTCCGATTGATTGAGCCTGGGACATCCATTTTCGATGCGGCAGACTTGTCGCGCATGGGACATGGAAGTGGATCGGGATAAAAAAACGCCGCGGTTTCCCGCGGCGTTTTTATCGAGGCAGGATTCCGTTGACTGGAAAGCACCCCCGACGGTTTCTGACTCAATCGTTGCCGTGGTGCTACGGCGCCGGTTCGATTTTGCCGTACAAGCCCTGCGCCTCGTCATCCGGGCCCGCGGCGAAGAACAGGGTGTTGGTGGACTGGTTGTGCACGCCGTTGCCGAACGCGATTCCCCAGAGGCCATCGATCGTCAGTATTCCTCCTGTAGAGCTGCGCAGCTGCCCGGCAAAGTGGTACGGGCTCAGAGCGTAGGCGTTGATCGTTCCGTCGCCGAAGTTGCCGACCAGCAGATGGTTGCTGAATGTCCCGAAACCCGCGGGCGCGAGCGCCATGCCCCAGGGCGCATTCAGCTTTCCGCGTGTCGCGACACGCGCGAGCAGAACGCCATTGGGATTGAAGACGTTGACGAAACCAAGTCCGGCACCCGCAACCTCGTCATCGCCGCCGGTCTCTTTCAGCGCATACGCGACGAAGAGGTTGCCGTTGAGGTTCATTATGTTGAACGGATGGAACCCCGCCGGAATCGTCGGGTCGGCGAAACCGCCAGGAACCGTCGTCGGGGCGAAGCTGGAGGTGAGGACGTCGATCTTGCCGTTGTGAAAATCCGCCAGGTACAGCAGAAACTGCGTGCCGCTCCCGGCAATCGCGATGCCCTTATAGGAAGCACTGTCCGTCGCGGTGAACACGGTCGTCGCAGTAGTTCCGGCGGACCACGCTGCGACATGGCCATCCTCGAGCGCCCACAAGAACAAAGCGCCTCCGAAATCGGCCGAAGAGGGATTGGCGACGATGCCCGTCGGTGGCCCGGGGATGCTCACCACAAGCGGAATGATGTTGCCCAAGCCGTCGTAGATTGTCGACTTGCTGGTGCCATTGTCGGCGACCCAGACTGGACTGTTCGACCTCAAGGCGATGCCCCAACCGTTCACCAGATTGGGGTCGGTGTTGACCGCTGGCGGACCTGAGGGATCGGCGACGAGATTTGTTACGGTGTAAGTGCCGGGCGGTGCGCCAAAAATCGCTGTGCTCAGCGCCAGGCCGAAGGCCAGTACCGCGAGTCGCACAACGTGACGTGCGATGGGAGACGATGCAGTCATGAGAGAGGTCCTCGTTTGAAATTTTTACAAACGCGTCCGACGTCTGCCGGACTCCGACACGCGTCCTCCTCTTCCGCCGAACCCAATGGCACGTCGGCGGAAACATCAGCGTGTGTCGAGAGGAACAGTCAATTCGCAGTTACTATTCCGCGGCCGTGACAATAGCGCGGATCATTCATTTGCCCCACCGCAACGCCAGCGGATTGATCTCGCCGGCGAGCTCGAGCAATCCGGCTCGCGTGGCCGGGTGCAGGGGCTCGAACGGATGGCGCACCGCGTCGCTCTTGATCACGCCACCTGCGGCCATCACGGTCTTGGTCGCACGCAAACCGCATTGGCGGTTCTCGAAATTGATCAGCGGAAGAATGCGGGCGTACGCAGCGGCTGCTTCCGTGCGCCGGCCGGAGCGATGCTGCTCCAGCACCGGCTTGATCAGATCCGGAAGCAGCGCGCTCGGCATGGTGCCGGTGGCGCCCGCGTCGAGGTCCGCCATCAACGTGATCGACTCCTCGCCGTCGAAGGGTCCAGCGATCAAGTCGCCTCCGGCTTCGATGAGGCTGCGCAGCTTGGCGGCGGCCCCGGGCACCTCGATCTTTAGGTACTGGACGGCCGGCACCTCGCGAGCCAACCGGATCAGGAAAGGCACCGACAGCGTGACGCCGCTCAACGGCGCATCCTGGATCATGAGCGGCAGTGCGGCGGCTTCGGCGACGCGTGCGAAATGCTCGAGCATTCCTCTCTCGTCCGAGCGCAGACTGGCACCGTGATAGGGCGGCATCAGCATGACCATCTCCGCCCCGGCAGAAGCTGCTTTGCGTGCGCGCTCGGCGGCGATCCGCGTGCTGAAATGGCTGCAGGTGACGATGACCGGCACGCGGCCGGCGACGTGCGAGAGGCAGACATCGACCAGCGTGTCGCGTTCCGCGTCGGTGAGCAGGAACTGTTCGGAATAGTTCGCCAGAATGCAGATCCCGTCGACGCCCTGGTCGACCATGCAATCGAGCACGCGACGCTGCCCGGCGATGTCGAGATCGCCCGACTCGGTGAATGGCGTCGGCGCGATCGGGAAGACCCCCGCGAACGGTTTGGCTGGTGAAGGGTTCACGCGAGAAGCGTCCGGAAGCCTGATGTCGTGGGCCGTCGAATTGGTATCGTCCCAGTTCTCGTCATTCTAAACGACGCGGATCTGACCGCTGACGCCGGGCCGGCAAGTCCGCTCTATTCGTCGGCTTATCGGTGCATAATTCGTACTAGGTGACGATGGCGCGGCTCGAGGATGACGGCGCCGGCGTGTTGCGCGACAATCCAAAGTCGTCTTCAGGCCGACATCGCTACAGCCGCTATGCCAAGCGCCGGAACATAAGCGCATGAAGTTTCTGCACCCGCAAATCCTCTGGTTCCTGCTCCTCGCGCCGGCGCTCGTCGCGGCGTACGTCGCGCTGCTCCGACGCAAGAAGAAGCATGTCATCAGGTATGCGAGCGTCGGGCTGGTCAAGGAAGCGATCGGACCGGCCCAGCGCTTCCGGCGTCATATCCCGCCGCTGTTGTTTCTGCTGGCCCAGATTGCCCTGATCATCGCCTGCGCCGATCCGACGGCGGTGGTCACGTTGCCTACAGAACACAAGACGATCGTCCTTGCCATGGACGTGTCGCTCAGCATGGGCGCCCGTGATGTCGATCCCAATCGGATCACCGCGGCGCAGACTGCCGCCAAGTCATTCGTCCAGGATCGCCCGCCGGACGTCAATATAGGGATCGTTGCCTTCGGCGGTACCGCAGCGCTGGTGCAGCCGCCCACGCGCAACCGCGAAGACCTGCTCGCGGCCATCGAGCGCTTCCAGTTGCAGCGTGGCACGGCGACGGGCAGCGCGCTCTACGTCGCACTGCAGACGCTGTTTCCCGACGCGGACATCGATCTCGAGCAGCTCGTATTCAAGGGTGGATTGTCGCGGGGCGGCGAGCGAGGGAAAGCGCTCGATAAAGCGCCCAAGACCGAAAAGAAAGTGTTCAAGCCCGTCGCGCCCGGGTCCTATACATCGGGTGTGATCGTCCTCTTGAGCGACGGCCGCAGAACGACGGGTCCCGATCCGCTCGACGCCGCGAGGATGGCCGCCGATCGCGGCGTCCGCGTTTACACCGTCGGCTTCGGTACCGAGCAGGGCGGCGCCATCGGATACGAAGGCTGGTCGGTCTATGTCCGCCTCGACGAGGAGACGCTCAAGCAAGTCGCCGAAGTGACGCGGGGCGAGTACTTCTACGCCGGCACTTCGGAGGATCTGAAAAAGGTCTACCAGCGTTTGACGACGCAGTTCGTCCTGGAGAAGAAGGACACCGAGATCGCGTTCCTGTGGGCAGGTCTCGCGACGCTGCTGCTGACGGCTTCGCTGGTCCTGTCGCTGATCTGGTTCAGCCGCCTCTAGCGCGACGTCGATCGCTGCGCGCTCGACGTGCCAGGCGTGTCTTTGAATCGGCGGCTGCGTCGCTACATCCGCTCGACCAGCGCCTGCAGCCGCCGACGCATCTCGTCGGCCGGCAGATGCACGCTGCCGCCGTGACCCGGGAGCACCCACTCGAAGCGATGGCCGGCGAGCTTCGCGAGTGAGCGTCGCTGCTCGCTCCAGGAGTACCAGTTCACCTCGCGGAACGCGACGAGATCGCCGCGCGTTTCGCTCCAGGCGAGCGAATCGCCGGTGAACAGAAAGGCATCGTCGAGCAGATATACGACGCTGCCGCGCGTGTGGCCGGGTACCGGAATGGCGAGCAGCCCATCGCGGATTTGGACCGATTCGAAACCTCGAAGCAAATCGGTTGCGTAAGGCGCGGCCGACCGGTCGTCCTCATGAATCCAGACGCGAGCCTTGAAATGCGCGGCGTAGCGATCCGCATCCGCGACATCGTCGCGATGGCTGAGCAGGATATCGGCGAGACCGCCCAGCTCATCGATTTTGTGGGCGAGCTTGTTGATGTAGCGCGGCGCGTCGATGAGCAGGTTGCCTTCCGCGCGTCGGACCAGATAGGAGTGCGCGCCGTAGGAGGAAGCTGCGTTGTAGCCGCAGCGGTATATGCCTGGCGCGAGCTCTTGCGGGAACAGGTCCGGCGGCTGCGGACGATGGCTTTCGCTGCCTACCGATGCGGTTGGGCATATCAGCGCGGCGCGCCAAGCCGCGACTTCCTCGTCTCGGCCGGCAGGCTGGCGGGCGAACACTGATTTGCCTCGGCGGCGGACGATCAACCCGGGCGCGACATCGCGCGAAGCTCCGCAATCGATGCAGCGGCGATCGATGTACCAGTCGCCGGGAGCCGAGGCCGGATTGCGGTCGGCGCGCTTTGCCATCTGCGATCGGCGATCTAATCCGATGAAGTCCGGGGCATAATCGGTGTCGTGCACGACAGTATATATTCACCGCGCAGGCGAACGATTCGATTCCAGAGCCCATCATGAAGCGAAGCAGCGAACGATTTCTCACGACGCACACCGGCAGCTTGCCCCGGCCCGAGGACCTGATCCGGATGATGTACGCCAAGGAGGAGGGCGTGCCGGTCGACGCAGCCGCGCTCGCCGAGCGCGTGGCTTCCGCGGTCGAGGAAGTGGTCCGCAAGCAGGGGGAAGCGGGCGTCGACGTGATCAACGACGGGGAGATGAGCAAGCCGAGCTACGCGACGTACATCAAGGATCGGCTGAGCGGATTCGGCGGCGCGGGCAACACGTTCGTGTACCAGGATCTCGCGGAGTTCCCCAATCTCGCGAAGCGCGTCTTCGGCGATCCGGGACGCTCGCGCCGCAAGACGCCCGCCTGCAACGCGGCTATCGGCGTCCGCGACCGCCAGGCGGCGCAGGCCGACGTGGATCATCTCCAGGCGGCGTTCGCCAAGGTCAAGGCCGAGGAGGCCTTCATGACGGCGGCGTCGCCCGGTGTCGTGTCGCTATTCTTCCGCAACGAGCATTACCCGACCGAGGAAGCGTACCTCTTCGCTATCGCGGAAGCCATGCGGCACGAGTACGAAACGATCACCAAGGCCGGCATCATCCTGCAGATCGACTGTCCCGATCTCGGAATGGGACGGCACATCCAGTACGCTAACCTCGATCTCGCCGACTGGCGCAAGAAGGCGCAGCTGCACGTAGAGGCGCTCAACCACGCGCTGGCGAACATTGCGCCGGAGCAGCTCCGCATGCACCTGTGCTGGGGCAATTACGAAGGTCCGCATCATTGCGACGTCCCGCTCTCGGACGTCATCGACATCGTGTTCCGAGCGCGACCGAGCGCCATCGCCATCGAGGCGTCCAATCCGCGCCACGCGCACGAGTGGGCGCTGTTCGAGAAAATCAAGCTGCCCGAAGGCAAGCTGCTCATTCCCGGCGTCATCGAATCGAAGTCGAATTTCATCGAGCATCCGGAGCTGATCGCGCAACGGATCGGCCGCTACGCAAAGCTCGTCGGGCGCGAAAATGTCATGGCCGGCAGCGACTGCGGTTATGGCACCTGGGTGGGGCAGGCCGCGGTCGATCCCGACGTGGTGTGGGCGAAAATGGCGGCGATGGCCGAGGGTGCGCGCATCGCCTCGCGTGAGTTCTGGAGGCATTGAGCGCTATCACTGCATGACTCGTCGTCGAAGACGAGAACAGGCTTCGAGGCCTTGAAGGAGGTGGGATGTTTTCTCTGCACCGAGCTGCGATCGCGCTGGTGTTGATTGGCTGGACGCCGATTCTTGCGGCGCAATCGGCTTATCCGACCAAGCCCATTCACATGGTGGTGCCGCTGGCGGCCGGAAGCGCAGTGGACAACGCCATGCGCATTCTCACCCAGCGCATGTCGGAGAACATGGGCCAGGGCATCGTCATCGACAATCAGCCGGGGGCGGCCGGGCTGATCGGTGCGGAGCGCGTGGCGAAAGCGGCTCCCGACGGCTACATCATCGGCGGCTTCAACGACAGCATCATGACCATGCTGCCCAACCTGCACGCGAAGCTGTCGTGGGATATTCTCAAGGACTTCGAGCCCGTGTCGCTGGTTGCGACCGTCGAATGGGGGTTGGTGACCTCGAACGATTCACCGTACCGCAGCGCCGCCGATCTCATCGCGGCCGCGAAGGCGAATCCCGGCAAGATCAATTACGGCTCGGGTGGCAACGGAAGCCCGCAGCATGTGGCGATGGAGCTCTTCGCATCCACCGCCGGTATTTCGCTCACGCATGTTCCCTACAAGGGCGCGACGCAGGCAGCCGTCGGTGTCGCCGCAGGCGAGGTGCCGGTCGCGTTCCAGGGCCTGGCCACCGTGGTGGGCCTCGTCAACGGCGGAAAGTTGCGGCTTATCGCCGTGACTACGCCGCGGCGGCTGCCGCAGTTTGCCGAAGTGCCGACGGTTTCGGAGTCCGGGTTGAGGGGCTTCGAGTTCAATTCCTGGGCGACCGTCGTCGCGCCCGCGGGAACACCCAAGGAAATCGTCGCGCGGCTCAACGCCGAGATCGTCAAGGCGCTCTCCGCGCCCGACGTACGCGAGAAGCTGATCGCGCAGGGGCTCACCCCGCGCGGGTCGAGTCCGGAGGAGCTGCGCCAAGCCACGCGCGAGCAGCTCGCGCGCTACGCCACGCTGATGAAGCAGGCCGGCATCAAGCTCGAGTGAATGTCTCTGGCCGTGAGGGCCCTCGTAGGTGCGAATTTATTCGCAAGCCACGCGCCAATGCAACGCCGCGGCCGAATGAATTCGGCCCTACTCGCTATTGGCTATGCCAGTTGCGTAATCCCGGCCAGCAGCCACCCCGATGTGCCGCGGACGGGCTTCGCCAGGTTCCATACTTCGTCGATCGGCTTTGGCGAAGGCTCGCCGTCCTCGCGGACGAGACCGGTGAAGCGGACGCTCGCCCAATGCTTGTCGCCCTCGGTCGATACGTCGAGGACATCGGCATCGAGCGTGACGACTTCCGTCGGGTGGTGCGGACCGCGCGCTTCGAGCTCGCGCCCGATTTCGGCATACATCTCCGACGTCATAACCGCCGCCAGCGCCGCACGGTCCCCGGTGTCGTACGATCCCTGCAGCTGGATGAATTGGCGCTTCGCCTCGGTCGCGAAGCCTTTGGCGTCGAATCCCTGGGGCAGGGCCTTGCGCGTCACGCCGAAACCCGGCGCGTCGGCGGCCGGCGCCACGTGCGGTTCTACTTTCGGTGCGTCGCTCCACACCGGCCGGGACTGGTTTTCGTAACCCGGACGGATACTGTCACGTGCGCCTGCACCGGCGTATTGGAGGGGAGCCTTGGCCGTACCGCGGCGGCTCATCAGCATCCGGAAGAGAACGATGCCGGCGAAGACAACCAGCCCGACGAGCAGCAGGCTGCCGAAGCCTTCTGACAATCCGAAGTGGGACAGCAGTGCGGCGAGCCCGAGACCCGCAGCGATGCCGGCGATCGGGCCGAGCCAGCGTGAGGCACCGGACGGCGCGGCTGCGGGGGCGGGCGCCGTACCCGCCGCAGGCGTCGCAGCCGGTGACGCAGGCGTCGCCGGCTGCGCGGCGGCGTTGTTGGCAGGAGTCGCCGCAGGGGCGGTTTTCGACGGCGCTACGCTCTGGCGTTGCGCTCCGAAGCTGCGGCCTCCGCCCATCCGCCCGGCGTCGGCGAGATCGCTCAGGACAAGCGTTAGGGTGGCGAAAGCGGCGAGAAGCAGGATCGGCATGCGTTTCATGGGTACCTCCGTTACTGGCCCGGCCTAGATGGCGGCGAATACGCCGGATGCAAGGCTACGCGGCCAGACAACCTTAGCAGACATCAGGGGGACAGACCACGTCTATTTTTGGCTGTGCAGGGGATTCTATCCCTTCCGAGAACACGGGTTATTGGCCAAGGCGGGCAAGCGCATCGCGCATGGGGGCACTAGAAATCTTGATCGCGCCACCGAACGGCCTGTTCAATTCCAAAACGAGGTAGATCGAGCCCGAAACCGACAGTGCGCAAATGAGCAAGGTCACAAGGACCGTCGCATTACGGGGCGCAAACAATGCAAAGCTCAAGAAGATGATAGCGATCCAGAAAACCAACACCGCAAGTAGCAGCGTCGGGACCGGGCTTTCAGACTCCGCGATCAACAGCCAGCGCGTTTGTGCCAGTTCCCCGCTAAGCGATAGCGCCCGCGACTGAAGCCAGCGCTGTGCATCGGTTCGCGGCGACAGTTGCCGGAGCTTGTCTTGAACAGCCTCGGACTCGGTCAGCGAGTCGCCACGAGCCAAACCGGAGGGCCTGAAACCGCCGTCGGACCAGATCGTCTCGATGCGGGCGGCGGTGGAACGGCGAAGCAGATCGCGAATCTCCTTTGCTTCAGGTCCGTAGTGGGCCAAAACACGATCGAGCAAAACGAGCTTTGCAGCGGTGTGCTGGACTTCGCTTTCCATGTTGTTGAAGGAATTGTTCGCGAAGCCAATGAGCAGACCGAGTACCAGCGCTGCCAGCGTTGCGACCATTCCCATCCCCAACTTAACAGTGTCTTTTGAACTTTCGCTGAGATGGTCGCGGGGCAACACGTCGTGGAGAAAGAAGCCAACGAGGGTAGCTCCAGAAACGCACGCGAATGTAACCGATGATATGCCCAGGTCGCTCACGATTCGTCGCTCCTTGGCGCCTCAATTGGTCCTTTGTCGCCAGTATGCAGCATCGGATGCTTGCGTTGTCGTCCGTTGTCCTACATATCTTGTCACAAATCGCTGACAGCTTTGCCGGCGGTCGCGCGCTAGTATGCCTTGTCGGATCCAATCTCGCGATTTAGCGGGATAACATCGGAGGTAGCCATGCAGATGACGGTGAAGACCTTACTGGCAGGGGCGGTCGTCGCCTTCGCCACGCAGGCCGCGGCACAAGTCACCTTTTACGAAGGCGAGGGCTTCCGTGGACGCGCTTTCACCACGGACAGGCAGGTCTGGAATTTCGAGCGATACGGATTCAACGACCGCGCCTCGTCGGCCGTCGTCAACCGCGGGCGCTGGGAAGTCTGCGAGGACGCGCGATTCGAGGGGCGTTGCGTGGTCCTGCGTCCGGGCAGTTACGATTCGCTTTCAGGGATGGGCATGAACAACCGCATTTCCTCGGTGCGGCCGGTCAGCCGCAATGCGCGCTACGAGAACGAGGCGCCCGCACCGCTTGCCGCGCCGACTTATGATTATCGTCGACGTGCCGGCGAACGGCTCTACGAAGTACCCGTGACTTCGGTGCGCGCGGTAGTCGGATCGCCCGAGCAGCGCTGCTGGGTCGAGCGCCAGCAAGTCGTCGAGGATCGCGGCGGCGCCAATGTTCCGGGCGCAATCGTCGGCGGGATCATCGGCGGCGTCCTCGGGCACCAGATCGGCAGCGGACGCGGCAGGGACGTCGCCACGGCCGGCGGCGCCGTTGCCGGAGCTGCGGTCGGCGCGAACGTGGGTCGTGGCGGCCAAGTGTACGACCGGGACGTCCGGCGTTGCGAGAATGTCTCGAGCGGAGCGCGGCCGGAATACTGGGACGTCACCTACAACTTCCGGGGCATCCAGCATCGTGTGCAGTTGAGTGCACCTCCGGGCCGGACGATTACCGTCAACGGCAACGGGGAGCCGCGCGGCTGACTCATACGGTCCCCAGGAAAGAGCGGTCCTGCGGGGCCGCTCTGCTTTTGTATCAGGCTGCGACCAGCGCGCTCAGCCCGGCGCCTTCCAGCTGATGCAGCTCATCACCCAGATACGCAGCGATCGCGCGCATGCCGAAGATCCCGGCGGCGGCCTCGGCATCGCTGTTGTAATTCGTGTTGGTGTTGACATCGTAGGTGTAGATCGCGCCAGCACGGTCGGTAATGAACTCTATGCCGGCGATGCCTATGCCGTTGTCGGCGATGAAGCGTTGGTAACGCTCGACGATCGGGTGCCGGAAATCGTTGACGATCCGGAAACGCGGTACCTCCGCGACCGGCGCAGCCGGCGGCGTCTTCAGTTCCGTTGTCTCGCCTGCCGGGCAGAACGCATCGGCAATCGTGCACACGTCCGCCGGGCACAGCTCGAAACCAAGCGTCGTATCGACGCGCACCGCGTACAAGAACCTCCCGCCGACGAATTCGACCCGGGTGATGTAAGGCTCGGGCGCCTGGATGTACTCCTGGATCAGAGTGACGCCGTCGATCGAGTCCTCGAACGCTTCGCTGTCGACATGTCTTTCCAGCGCTTCCACGCTATTGAACAGCCGCACGCCGAGCCCCTTGCCCGCGCGATTGTGCTTGGTGATGAACGGACCGGTCATCTGCCCCGCCGCGGCGATGAGATTGGCACATCCGACCGCCGCCAGCGTGCGCGGCGTGCGGATGCCGTAGTTCGCCAGCGCCGCATACTGTGCCATCTTGCTGATCTCGAGTTGCAACGCGCGGCCGTTGTTGATCACGCGTCGCCGATGCGATTCCAGCCACGCCAGGACGCAGCCGGTGTATTCGGCGGCAAAGCGATGACCGCGCGTGTGCGAGGACGCGCTCATGCGATTGTAGAACACGCCTTCCGGCGGCACGGCG
>DASXQW010000008.1:0-5826 GCA_036506975.1 Casimicrobiaceae bacterium
TCGACGTACTGATCGAATACCTCGTCGTCACATGAGAAACGCTCGTAGTTTACGATCGAATAGACACGCTTCCCCAGCGGCTCCAGAAGCCGGTCCACTGCTTCGACGATCGTCTTGATATCGCCGACATCCCGGATGCGCAGGCCGGCATAGTTCATGTATACGGTATTGCTTTCCGGATCGTAGCTCAGGCGATCCTCCATGCGCGTATCGAGCATTCGCTCGCGCAGACCCATCGACGCAGCGCGGAAAATGGCCGGATTCATCTCCCGTGGACCTTCGATCGCCGGTTTGAACGGCAGACGCCCCAGGATGTCGCGCTCGAGCTCGATCCCCGGCGCCATTTCGGTCAGTGTGAGCCCGGCCGCGCCCAGCCGAAACACGCAGCGCTCGGTGACATAGAGCACTTCCTGGCGCCAGCGCTGCGCATAACCCGCGCTGAAGGTGGTCTGGCCGATGCGCTCCACGAACTTGGGAAACTTGCCTTCCTTGACGATACGCATCCGGCCATCTTCGATTGCGAGCTCGAGTCCGCCCGACGTGAAGGTGCCGACGAATACGAGTTTCTTCGCGTTTTGGCTGATGTCGATGAAACCACCGCAACCGGGAATGCGACTCCCGAAGCGGCTGGCGTTGACGTTGCCCTCGGCATCGCACTCGCCGAATCCGAGAAAGGCCGCGTCGAGCCCTCCACCGTCGATAAAATCGAACGCCGAGCCGTGGTCAATGACTGCCTGGTAGTTCACGGCGGCACCGAAGTCCAGTCCGCTCATGGGTACGCCCCCGATGATGCCTGGGTCAACGGTGAGCGTGATCAGGTCCTGGATGCGTTCCTCGCCCGCGACCAGGGGCACCTGGTCGGGCACCGAGCCTACGCCGACATTGATAACGCAGTTCGGCGTGAGCTCGAGTAGTGCGCGCCTGGCGATGATCTTGCGCTCGTTCAGATCCACCGCCTTGACCATTTTCTGCGGCACACGCAGCTCCCCGGAGAAAGCGGGATTGAACTGCGTGCCGTAGGTCTGCATGTGGTGCTCGGGCTCCGCGAGCACGACGCAGTCGACGAGAACTCCGGGCACCTTGACTTGGCGTGCATCCAGCGATCCCTCTGCTGCAATGCGTTCCACTTGCGCAAGCACGATGCCGCCAGAATTCCGCGCCGCGATCGCGAGGGCTAGATTTTCGAGGGCGAGCGACTCGCGCTCGGCGGTGATGTTTCCATCCGGATCCGCGGTGGTACCCCGGATGAGCGCGACCTGGATCGGGAATGACTTATAGAAGAGATATTCTTCGCCGTCGATCTCCATCAGTCGCACGATGTCCTCGGTGGTCTTCGCGTTCATTCTCCCGCCGTCCTGGCGCGGATCGACGTAGGTCCCGAGACCGACACGGGACAACGTACCCGGTTTGCCCGCGCCGATGTCACGGTACATGTGCGTAAGGACACCCTCGGGCAGGTTGTACGCCTCGATGCGGCCGTCCACGATGAGTTTTTCGATGCGTGGAGACAGCCCGAAATATCCGCCGACGACGCGCCGTACCAGCCCTTCGTGCGCAAGTCGGTTGAGCCCCCTGTCCTTCATGTCGCCTTGGCCGGTGGAGAACACCAGTGTCAGGTCACGCGGCGCCCCGGTTTCGAGAAAGCGCTTCTCCAGCGCGACAAAGAGCTGGTCGGGCGTGCCATTGCCACCGTAGCCGGCCGAAGCCACGACATCGCGGTCGTGGATCACGGCAACGGCATCCGCAGCTTCCACGATCTTCTTGAGCCTCATGATTTTTCCTCAATGAATCGGCTTACCGGGCCACGGGGATAACTGCGACTTAGGTGGGGCGCATGACGCCGACGCCCGCCACAAAAGCGGATCCACTTGCTTTATGGTACCGCCTGCAATAATAGAGCTCGAACGGTCCGGCGCGGCTGCAACCGTGTGCTAGGCGCGCCTTCTATAAACCCCTAGCGAGTGCGACGTCAAAAACACCGCGGCGTAGCGTTCGGCCACCTTGCGAGAATTGTCACCATACGTTGACGAGCAATTAGACATCAGCCACGTGTCGTCCTGCGATATTCAGGTCATTCTTGACCACTTTGCGCCGATTCACAAGCAGCTCCATGCCTCCCTTGTTCCCGTTCGCCCGCGACAGCGGGCCAAGCTCGGCAGTAACTTGCCGCTGGCACGAATGCGTCCGACTCAATGAAAATCCCGCGACCGGGTCACGAGATTACCGAGCAGCGCCGTCTGGTCGCGCAGGCGCGCGGCGATCACGTGCACGACCTCGCCTTCGCGCTCCAACGTGCCGTACACGGTGAGCAGACTCGAGCGCAGCAGCTCCTTGCGTTGCCGTTCGGCAAGATCGCGCCAGACTATGACATTGACCATGCCGGTCTCGTCCTCGAGCGTGACGAAGGTAACCCCGCTCGCCGTACCGGGGCGCTGGCGACCGGTGACAAGTCCCGTGACGCGCGCAAGGCGCCCATGCGGCAATGCCCTGAGCTCGGCTGCGGTGAACATGCGCTGACGCTGCAGACGTTCGCGCAACAGCGCCACCGGATGGCGGCCGAGTGTGAGTCCGAGGTTCGCGTAGTCGGCGACAATGTTCTCGCCTTCATTGGGTGCGGCGAGCAGGGGTTGCGCTTCATCGATGGGCGCAGCATCGAGCAGCGCCGGCATGCGCTCAACGCCGGCGACATCCCATAGCGCATGCCGGCGATGGCCGCTTAAGCCCGCGAGCGCTCCGGCCGCGGCCAGCGCCTGCATGTCATGCGCATTGAGTTTCGCGCGGCGCGCGAGATCGCCTACGTCGGCAAAAGCTTGCGCGCGGCGTGCGGCTACGAGCCGTTCGCCGCCGGCTTGCGAGAGGCCTTTGACGAGGCAGAGGCCCAGGCGCAGCGCCGGCCCCTCACCCCCTCCCTCTCCCCGCTGCGCGGGGCGAGGGAGCAATTCCACGTCTTCGAGCGTGCATTCCCATTCGCTCACGGTCGCATCGGCCGGCAGAATCGGCACCTCGTGCCGACGCAGATCCTGCGTCAGTTGCGACGGCGAATAGAAGCCCATCGGCTGCGAATTCAGGAGCGCGCAGGTGAACGCCGCCGGCTCGTAGCGCTTGAGCCACGACGAAACATAGACCAGGAGCGCGAAGCTCGCCGAATGCGATTCGGGAAAGCCGTATTCGCCGAAGCCAAGGATCTGCTGGTAGATCTGCCGCGCGAATTGTTCGTCGTATCCGTTCTTGCGCATGCCTTCGATCAGCCGCTGCTCGAAGGGTTCGAGCCCGCCCTTGTGTTTCCAAGCCGCCATCGAGCGGCGCAGCCGATCGGATTCGCCCGGCGTGAAGTCCGCCGCGACGACCGCGAGCTGCATCACCTGTTCCTGGAAGATCGGCACGCCCAACGTGCGCTGAAGCACACTCTTAACCGCTTCGCTCGGATAGGTGACCGCCTCCAGGCCCTGCCGGCGGCGCAAATACGGATGCACCATCCCGCCCTGGATCGGACCGGGGCGCACGATCGCGACCTCGATCACCAAGTCGTAGTAGTTCTTGGGCTTCATCCGCGGCAGCATCGCCATCTGCGCGCGCGACTCGATCTGAAACACGCCGACGGTGTCGCCGTGGCCGATCATCTCGTACACGCCCGGATCTTCCGAAGGCACATCGGTCAGCCCGAAGCGCCGGCCGTAGCGGACCGAGAGCAGATCGAGCGCGCGGCGGATCGCGGAGAGCATGCCCAGCGCCAGCACGTCGACCTTGAGCAGACCCAGCGCATCGAGATCGTCCTTGTCCCATTCGATCACCGTGCGCTCGGGCATTGTCGCGTTCTCGACCGGCACCAGCTGCGACAGAGGTCCGCGCGAGATCACGAAGCCTCCGGTGTGTTGCGACAGGTGGCGCGGGAAACCGAGCAATTCCGAGACCAGCGAGAAAAGCCGTTGCATCACCGGGCTCTCGGCGTCGAAGCCTGCCTCTTGCACCCGTTTCGAGAGCACCCGGCTGCCATCCCACCACGCCATCGACTTCGCCAGCCGATCGACCTGCGACAGATCGAGCCCCAGTGCCTTGCCGACGTCGCGCAAAGCCGAGCGCGGTCGATAGCAGATCACGGTGGCGGTCAGCGCGGCGCGCTCGCGCGTGTACTTCTTATAGAGATACTGGATCACGTCCTCGCGCCGCTGGTGCTCGAAGTCGACGTCGATGTCGGGCGGCTCGTTGCGCTCGCGCGAGATGAAGCGCTCGAAGAGCATTTCCATGCGCGAGGGATCGACCGCGGTGATGCCGAGGCAATAGCACACCGCCGAATTCGCCGCCGAGCCGCGGCCCTGGCAGAGGATGCCTTTGCTGCGGGCGAACTCGACGATGTCGTAGACGGTGAGAAAAAACGCCTCGTAGCGCGCTTCGGCGATCAGTACTAATTCGTGCTCGATCAGCTTGCGCACTTTTGCCCGCGCCGCCTCGCTCGTCGTCGCGGCCGGAAAGCGTCGCGCGAAACCTTCTTCGGTGAGCCGCCGCAGGTAAGACGTCGGCGTTTCGCCCGGCGGCACGATCTCCTCGGGATATTCGTAGCGCAATTCTTCGAGTGAAAACCTGCAGCGCGAAGCGATGACGAGCGTCTCGGCGAGCCAGGCGGCGGGATAGAGTCGCTGCAGAGTCTCGAGCGGCCGCAGGTGGCGCTCGCCGTTCGGATGCAGCGCGTAGCCGGCTTGCGCGACCGACGTCTTCAGCCGGATGGCGGTCAGCGTGTCCTGCAGCGCGCGGCGCTCGCGCTCGTGCATGTGCACGTCGCCGGCCGCCACAAGAGGCAAGCCGGTTAGGTCGGCGATGGCGATGAGCTTCTGGCAACGTACGGCGTCGTCGGCGTCGAGCAGGCGTTCGGCCGCGATCCACAGCGCGCCGGGAAAACGCGCGGAGAGCCAGCGCGCCTCGTCGACATCGGGCGATCGTCCGGGCAGCCACAGCGCGAGGCAACCGGCGACGCCTTCGGAGATATCGGCGCGGGTCAGGCGATAGCTGCCCTTGACGGCGTTGCGCCGGCCGCGGGTGATCAGCGCGGAGAGGTTGCCGTAGCTTGCGCGATCGGTCGCGAGCAGGACGAAGCCGAGGCCGTCGTCGAGGCGAAATTCGCTGCCGATGATAAGAGGCAACTTGCTCTGCCTCGCTTCGACATGAGCGCGCACCACGCCGGCAAGCGAGCACTCGTCGGTGATCGCCAGCGCCGCGTAGCCCAGCTCCTGCGCGCGCAGGACGAGCTCCTCCGGATGCGAAGCGCCGCGCAGGAAGGTGAAATTGGAGATGCAGTGCAGCTCGACGTAGGACACAACGCAGCCGTCATTCCCGCGAAGACGGGAATCCAGTGTTGGAAAAAATTGCTGATGACGCTGGATTCCGGCTCGCGGACGCTATCGCGTCCTGGACCGGAATGACGCCAATGACAGGCCTACGCCGAGCGAATCGATCGAACATCACGCAAAAACGCCATGTGCGAACCATTCGCCGCCGCGGTCGCGATAGAGCCACAGCTCCTCGCCGGTCGCGTTGCGACCGACAAAATAATCGCGGCCGACGTCGTCTTCGTCCCACCAGCCGGTTTCGATGCGTTCGGGACCCGACACCAGTCTCACCTCCGCCGCCGCCGGATCGGCGCCGAGCGGCCGCGGCGACGAGAACAACCACAACGGACGAATCGGGAACTGCCCCCGATGATTCAGCGCTGGCACAGCGCGCCCGATCATCGTGATCTGTCCCCATGCCCGCTCGGGCCGATGATCGGCGCGAAGCTCGAGCGTCCGCACCGCGTCCTCGCCCAAGCGCGCGCGCAAGCGCTCGAACAGTTGC
>DASXQW010000009.1:0-144910 GCA_036506975.1 Casimicrobiaceae bacterium
GAAGTACCTTCGCTGGCAGGATCGGGCCGCGAACAGGAGATTCTTCGCCGGCGAGCTCCAGCAGTTCAGCAAGGAAGCCGCCGACCTGCTCCTCGAAATCGGCATCATCAAGCAGGTGCCGGATCTCAACTCGCTGACCGACACGCGTTTCATTCAATAGGGCACCGCTTGCGCGGCAGGCGACGCAAGGCGGGTCGTCATTCCCGCGCAAGCGGGAATCCAGTGTCTTTCGGCTAAAGTCACTGGGTCCCCGCTTTCGCGGGGACGACGCCGTTCGCGCCATGACCCCGCTCAAACCCATCTCCGGCGCGCGCAAGGCTTTTTACGGCGTCGCGTTCTTCGTGCTCTTCGTCGCTGCCTGGGGCGCGGCGACGTTCGGCGGCTTCGTCTCGCCAACCTTTCTCGCCGATCCGCTGACGATGGTCCGCGAAGGCTACCTGCTGTTCGCGAAGTACGGGTTCGCCAAGGACGTCGCGCTCACGATCTGGCGCGTGCTCGGCGGCTTCGTGCTCGCGGCCGCGGTCGCGGTGCCGCTGGGCATCGCGATGGGCTCGTACAAGCCGATCGAGGCGTTCTTCGAGCCGTTCGTGTCGTTCGCGCGTTACCTGCCGGCTTCGGCGTTCATCCCGCTGCTGATCCTGTGGGCAGGCATCGGCGAGCTGCAGAAGCTGCTCGTGATCTTCATCGGCTCGTTCTTCCAGATCGTGCTGATGGTCGCCGTCACCGTGGGCAGTGTTCGGCGGGATCTCGTCGAGGCCGCGTACACACTCGGCGCCGACGCGCGAGGCGTCGTGCGCCGGGTGCTGCTGCCGAACTCCGCGCCCGCGATCGCAGAGACGCTGCGGCTGGTGCTCGGATGGGCTTGGACGTACGTGATCGTCGCCGAGCTCATCGGCGCGTCGAGCGGCATTGGGCACATGATCACCGACAGCCAGGCGCTGCTCAATACCGGGCAGATCATTTTCGGCATCATCGTGATCGGCATGATCGGACTCGTGTCCGACTTCGCCTTCAAGTGGGCGAACCAGAGATTGTTTTTCTGGAGCCTCGCCTAGCAGGCTGGTGCAGAAACCCTCATGAGCCGCGTTTCGGACGAGATGGCCCCGGATGCAAGGCGCGAGCCGCGTCGAATAGCTTTTGCATATTCGCAAGGCGAGCAACACCGCAGACGGGGCCCTCATTTGCCAAATGAGCGTCGAAACCCAGTCGGCATCGGCTTTGCCGGCGGCCTGCTTTGTCGCGACTCGCTCGTGTGCGATCGAGCACACGTCGCTCGCCGCTTCGCGCATCCCATCCGGCAAAGCCGCCGCGCGGCCACGACGGGTTCTGCATCAGCCTGCTGAAGTAGTCAGGGAACTTCGTGCGCTTCACGATCTTCCAGGAGAGCCGCAAGGGGCAGCGCAAGGTCAATCAGGACCGGCTCGCGTACACCTACAGCCGCGACACGCTGCTGCTCGTGGTAGCCGACGGCATGGGCGGACACGTCGGTGGGGAGATCGCGGCGCAGATCGCGGTGCGGCTATTCATCGAGCGCTTCCAGCAGGAGGCGAAACCGACGCTCAAGAACCCGCTCAAGTTCCTGCAGGACTCGATGCTGCGCGCGCACCAGGCTCTCGGCTCCTATGCCAACCAATTCTCGATGTTGGAGACGCCGCGCACGACCTGCGTCGCCTGCGTGATCCAGTCCAATTACGCGTACTGGGCGCATGTCGGCGATTCGAGGCTGTACCTGTTCCGCCAGGGCGGGTTGATCGGGCAGACGAAGGATCACTCGAAGGTGCAATACCTCGTCGACCAGGGAATCATCGGCGCGCACGAGATCGTCGATCATCCCGACCGCAACAAGATCTTCAGTTGCCTGGGCGGCCTGGTCGATCCCGTCATCGACCTGTCCCGCCGTACGCCGCTGCGCAACGGCGACCTGATCGTTCTGTGCACCGACGGCTTGTGGAGCGTCTATCCCCAAGAAGAGATCGCGCGGGCGCTGTCCGGGACGCCGATCCTCAAGTCCTCGCCGACGCTGATGCGCGAAGCCGAGCTCCGTGGCGGACCCGAAGGCGACAACCTGTCGGTGATCGTCGTGCGGTGGGGGCCGGAGACGCTAGCCGAGGAGCCGACGACGACGATCACCGAGACTCTCGGCCTGGGCGAATTCCAGACCGAGATCGATCGCACGCTCACACTCACCGACCGCAAGGGCGCGCAGCGCGACCTGACCGACGACGAGATCGAGCGCGCGATTGCCGAAATCCAGGCGACGATCAAGCGCTACCGGCGGTAGAATAGCGACTGAGGCGATTCGCGTGGGGTCTCTGCCGCGCAGCAAGGACGTTGCGGGGAGCCGTCTCTGATCAGGGTTCATGCGTTACATCATCCTCGACACCGAAACGACGGGACTCGATCCCAAGCAGGGCCATCGCATCATCGAGATTGCAGCCGTAGAGGTTGTCGATCGCCGTCTGACGGGTAGAAGCGTTCACTTTTACGTCAACCCCGAGCGGGAAATCGACGCCGGAGCGACGGACGTGCACGGCCTGACCTGGGAGACGCTGAGGGAAAAGCCGCGATTCGGCGACATTGCGGCCGAATTCATCGATTTCGCCGGCGGCGCGCGGTGGATCATTCACAACGCGCCTTTCGACCTGGCGTTCCTCGACGAAGAACTCAGACGGCTCGAACTGCCGTCATCGGCGGGAGTCTGCGCCGAGGTCATCGACACCCTCGCGTTGGCGCGCGAGCAATTTCCGGGCAAGAAGAACAGCCTCGATGCGTTATGCGAGCGCTTCCGGATCGCCAACGCGCAGCGGACGCTGCACGGCGCGCTGCTCGATGCACGGCTGCTGGCGGAGGTTTACCTGGCGATGACGCGCGGGCAAGAGTCGCTGACGATCGATATCGCCGTTCCGGCGCTCTCCGCGAGTGCGCACGCCGGTGCTGCGGCGCCCCCGCCGATCCGCGTGCTCGAGCCGCTGCCCGAAGAGATTGCTGCGCACCGGGCGTATCTCACCGAGCTTGATCGCGAGGCCAGGGGTCGTTGCCTATGGCTCGCGCTCGAATTTGCCAACGTTCCTGTGCCGCAGGCCGGATGATGCGGCTTTCTTAACATGGTTGACACAAGCGACTCCCATACTGGCGCGACCTTGCCCTCCGCCACGGCGTCGACGGTAATTCCGGCCGGAGCCCCGGCGGCAGTGCATCGAACAGTGGAAGAACGGGACGCGCTGCCGATCAATCGCGAACTGTCATTGCTCGCCTTCAACCGCCGCGTGCTGGCCCTCGCCCAAGACCCTGCGGTTCCGCTGCTCGAGCGGCTGCGTTTCCTGTGCATCGTCAGCAGCAATCTGGATGAATTCTTCGAGATCCGCGTTGCCGGCCTGCGCGAGCAGCTGCGCGTCAAGGCGCCGATCGTCGGCACGACATTGCACGAGCTAAAGACCCATATAGGCGAAATCGGCCAAGGCGCGCAGGCGCTGGTCGCCGCGATGTATCGGACGCTCAATGAGCAGATCCTGCCGGCGCTGGCCGCCTCGGGAGTGCGCATGCTGCGCAGCGCCGAGCGCAACGCCGCGCAGCGCGCCTGGGTAGCCGACTATTTCCAGCGCGAGATCCGGCCGCTGCTAACCCCGATCGGGCTCGATCCGGCGCACCCGTTTCCGCAGGTCGTCAACAAGAGCCTCAACTTCATTGTCGAGCTTTCCGGACGCGACGCCTTCGGGCGCGAGACGAGCGTGGCCATCGTCAAGGCGCCGCGTGTAGTCCCGCGCGTGATCCGGATGCCGCCCGAAGTCGCGGGTGCCGAGAACACCTTTGTGCTGTTGTCCTCGGTGATTCACGCGCACCTGCACGAATTGTTTTCCGGGCGCGACGTGATCAATTACTCGCAATTCCGCGTCACGCGAGACGCCGATCTCTGGATCGACGAGGAAGAAGTTAAGAACCTGCGGCAGGCGCTCGAGGGTGAGTTGCCACAACGCCAGTTCGGCCTTGCCGTGCGCCTCGAAGTCGCCGCGCACTGTCCGCAGCACCTGGCGACCTTCCTGTTGCAGCAGTTCGAGCTGCAGGACTCCGATCTCTATCGCTGCGAAGGGCCGGTCAATCTCGCGCGGATGTCGGCCCTGATCGAGCAGGTCGACGTCGACAAGCTCGAGTACCCGCCGTTCCTGCCCGGAATGCCCGACCGGTTGCGCGATGCGCCCGATCTGTTCGCGGCGATCCGCCAGCACGACATCCTGCTCCACCATCCGTACCAGTCATTCGAGCCGGTCGTCGAGTTCATCCGCAAGGCCACTGACGACCCCGACGTGGTGGCGATCAAGCAGACTGTTTACCGCACTGGCGTCAACTCGGTGCTTATGGAAGCGCTGATCGAAGCCGCCCGCCGCGGCAAGGAAGTGACGGTCGTCGTCGAGTTGATGGCGCGCTTCGACGAAGAGGCGAATATCAACTGGGCGGAGAGGCTCGAGCAGACGGGCGCGCAGGTGGTCTACGGAGTGTTCGGCCTGAAGACACACGCCAAGCTCGCCCTGCTGCTGCGCCGGGAGAAGGATGCGACGGGCGAGTCCCGGCTTCAGCCGTACGCACATCTCGGAACCGGCAACTACCATCCGCGCACGGCGCGCACCTACACAGATTTCGGGCTGCTTACTTCGAATCCCGAGATCTGCGCGGACGTCCAGGAAGTCTTCCTGCACATCACGAGCCTCGCCAAGGCGAACAGGCTCAAGCGCCTCTGGCTCGCGCCCTTCACGATGCACCGGCACCTGCTCGACGCGATCCGCCGGGAAACGCGCCATGCCCGGGAGGGCAAGCGTGCGCGAATCGTGGCCAAGATGAATGCCTTGCTCGAGGAAGCGGTGATCAAGGCGCTGTACGCCGCGTCGCAGGCGGGCGTCAGCATCGATCTCATCGTGCGCGGCGCTTGCGCGCTGCGGCCGGGCGTGAAAGGAGTTTCCGACAACATTCGCGTGCGCTCGATCGTCGGCCGCTTTCTCGAGCACAGTCGCATCTGGTGGTTCGACAACAATGGTGCCGACGATGTGTATCTCTCCAGCGCAGACTGGATGGGTCGAAACCTTTTCCGGCGGATCGAGGTCGCGTTCCCGGTGCTCGATCCGGCGCTTAAAGCCCGCGTCATCGACGAGGGCCTGAAACCCTATCTCGGCGACAGCCGCGACGCCTGGGAGCTCGATGCCGACGCGAGCTACGCACGGGCGAAGCCGCGGCCCCGAACTCAGCCCTCGTCCGCGCAAGTCGAGCTGCTGGACCGCATGGCGGACCAGCCCGGGGCCGACTCCTAGGCGCCTAGGATGGACCTCATTCTCTGGCGCCATGCCGAAGCGGAGACTGGCGAGCCCGATCTCGGACGGCGGTTGACCGCCAAAGGCATCAAGCAGGCCGAGCGCATTGCGGGTTGGCTCGACGGTCATCTTCCCGACACGACGCGCATCCTGGTGAGCCCTGCCGATCGCGCGCAGCAAACTGCGCTCGCGCTCAAGCGCAAGTTCCGGGTCGTGCCGGAGCTCGGGCCAGGTGCGACGGTTCAGTCTGTGCTCGCCGCGGCCGGCTGGCCCGACGGCCGTGAACCGGTGCTCATCGTCGGCCATCAGCCGACACTGGGCGAGGTCGCCGCGTTTCTGCTCGCCGGCGAGGAGCGGCCCTGGAGCATGCGCAAGGGCGCGGTGTGGTGGCTCTCCAATCGCGTGCGCGACGGCAACGCTGCTGTCGTGTTGAAGGTCGCCATCGGCCCCGATTTCGTTTGAGTTTCAGCTCGGTCGCTCCCGCCCCGGGATCGGCTGACAAGAAAACAAACGCATCATTTGTGCGAAGTTTTCCAGGGATATCCCAGCGCGTCCCACTGCGCCGATTCCTTTTCGAGCAGATGCGCCGTCAGAGGATGTGCCGCGAGCCAGCGGGGCGAGACTGCAAGGGCGATGCGCCGCGCGACCTTGAGCCGTATCTTCGGCAGCGCGATTGCCGTACGGGCATGATGGAACAGCACCGCGAGGCGCAGCGCGAGCAGTTGCACGCGCAGCGGGTTGTCGTCCAGAGCCGCCTCCACCTTGGCCAGGCCGCCGCGGCAGCCGAAGACCAGCAGTGCGAGGCGGCTTTGCTCTCCGGAGGAAAACCCCGGCATGTCGGCGTGCTGCAGGATGTACGCGCCATGCTTGTGGAAGCCGATGTGCGAAACCGACATTCCGATTTCGTGCAGCGTGGCGGCCCACTGCAGCAATTGCACGCTCTCGGCATTCGCGCCCGGCAGCGCGCGGCGAAACAGCACTACGGCCAGCGCCGCGACGCGAGCGGCGTGAGCGCGGGCTATCGCGTAGCGGTCGACGAAGCGCGCCACGGTGACGCCGCGCACGTCCGCGTCGATGGTTCGGCCAAGGAGGTCGTAGAGCACGCCGAGACGTAGCGCGCCTCCGACGGGGTCGATCCGGTCGATCCCGAGCTCGGCCACGGCCGCGGCCATGATCGCGAGGCCCCCCGCCAGCACCGGGGCGCGCTCGGGCTTGAGCGCGCGCAACGACAGGCGCCCGATGTGCCGCGCCGCGAGCATCCGCTTCTTGAGCCGTGCGAGGCCGGCGGGCGTGATGCCGCCGCCGGAGAAGCCGTTCTGCTCGAGGATTTCCGCGAGCGCCGCCGCGGTGCCCGATGAAGCGTAAGCCTCGCGCCAATGCCCCGGGCCGAACTCGCGGGCGATCGGCTCGATCTCGACGCGGGCTGCGGTTTCGGCGCCTTTGAACCCTTCGGCGGTAAGCCGTCCCTCGGGGAAAAACCTCTGTGTCACACCGACGCAGCCGATCTTAAGCGATTCGAGACGCTCGGGCTCGAGGCCGCGGCCGATGATGAATTCGGTCGATCCGCCGCCGATGTCGACGACCAACCGTGGCTCGAGCGAGCGCGGCAGCTCGTGCGCGACGCCGAGATAAATCAGGCGCGCTTCCTCGTGCCCGCCGATGACATCGATCGGGAATCCCAGCGCGTGCTCTGCCTGCGGCAGAAACTCGCGCGCGTTTTTCGCCACGCGAAACGTATTGGTCGCGACTGCGCGCACCGCCGACGGGTGCAAGCCGGCGAGCCGCTCGCGGAAGCGCGCGAGGCATCGGAGCGCGGCCTTCATCGCCGAGGTCTTGATGCGGCCCTGCGGATCGAGGCCGGCGCCGAACCGCAGCGTTTCGCGCCAGGTGTCGAGCCGGTAGATCTGATCGCCTTCGACGCGGCCGATCTCGAGCCGGAAGCTGTTTGAGCCCAGGTCGACGACGGCGAGCGTGGCGGCGGGCGTGGTGGACACGAATGGCGGCCTGGCGGCGGATGGGCCAAGGCTAACAGAAAAGCTTCGCAGCGGCGCCTTTGGTGTGCGCAACGTTTCTGCTACGCTCGACACTTTCGTGCTCGTGCATTGCGATCCGCGTCCGATGCCGGTCGACTATCTCAAGAAGATTCTCACGGCCCGGGTCTACGACGTCGCCATCGAGTCGCCTCTCGAGCTCGCTCCGACGCTATCCTCGCGGCTCGGCAATCGGGTGCTGCTCAAGCGTGAAGATCAGCAGCCGGTGTTCTCGTTCAAGCTGCGCGGTGCGTACAACAAGATGGCGCATCTGTCGGCCGCTGAGCGCGCCCGCGGTGTGGTGGCTGCTTCGGCCGGCAACCACGCGCAGGGCGTAGCGCTGGCGGCGCAACGGCTCGGTTGCCAGGCGACCATCGTCATGCCGGTCACGACCCCGTCGATCAAGACGCACGCGGTCGAGGCGCGCGGCGCAAAGGTAGTGCTTCATGGCGACTCGTACAGCGAAGCGTATGCGCGCGCGGTCGCGCTTGCCCGTTCCACGCATGCGGTGTTCGTGCATCCTTACGACGACCCTGACGTGATCGCCGGACAGGGCACGGTCGGCATGGAGATCCTGCGCCAGCAGCAGGGGCCGATCGACGCGATCTTCGTCGCCGTCGGCGGCGGCGGGCTCATCTCCGGTATCGCCTCGTACGTCAAGCGCGTGCGCCCGGAAATCCGCATCATCGGGGTCGAGCCGGTGGATTCGGCGGCGATGGCGCGATCGCTCGAGGCGGGACGACGCGTGAAGCTCGACGACGTGGGTTTGTTCGCGGACGGCGTCGCGGTCAAGCAGGTCGGCAAGGAAACGTTTCGCATCTGCCGCGAGCTCGTCGACGAGATGGTACGGGTCGACACCGACGCGATCTGCGCGGCAATCAAGGACGCGTTCGAGGACACGCGCTCGATTCTGGAGCCCGCGGGCGCCCTCTCCATCGCCGGAGTCAAGGCATACTGCGAGCGCCATCGGACGCGCGACAAGACCTATGTTGCGATCGCCTGCGGCGCCAACATGAATTTCGACCGTCTGCGCTTCGTCGCCGAGCGCGCCGAGCTCGGCGAAGAGCGCGAGGCGGTCCTGGCGGTGACGATTCCGGAGCGCCCGGGCAGTTTCCGCGAGTTCTGCACGCTGCTCGGCAAGCGCAGCATCACCGAATTCAACTACCGCTATGCCGACTCCAGGATCGCGCACATCTTCGTCGGCATCGAGGTCGCCAACCGCCATGAAACCGCGGAACTGCTGCGGGCCATGCACAAGCGCCGCATCGAGGCCTATGACCTGTCCGACAATGAAATGGCCAAGCTCCACATCCGGCATCTGGTAGGCGGGCACGCGCCGGACGCCGAGCACGAGATCCTGTTCCGGTTCGAGTTCCCGGAACGGCCCGGTGCGCTGATGCAGTTCCTGAACAGCATGAGCCGCGGCTGGAATATCAGCCTGTTCCATTACCGCAACCACGGCGCCGACTACGGCCGAGTGCTGGTAGGCATGCAGGTGCCGCCTTCCGACCACGCCGAATTTCAGCGTTTTCTCGGGCGGCTGGGCTATCGCTACGTCGACGAGTCCGCCAATCCGGCATATCGGCTGTTTCTCGGTCGCTAACGCGTCCGGGGCTGCCAAAAAACGGCAGTTCCGGCGAGGGTTTCCACGAAGTGCTCATCGCAAATCCCTCAGACGCCTCAAGTTTGCGGGTTCTGGCAAGGATTATGCTCTAGGCATTTGGTTGCATACGTGGCACACTTTCACGAGGTCGACATGGGATCAGCCGCCACAACCGCCGTATTGACTCGAAATGCCGGGAGCCAGGAATTGCCAGATTCGGCCGCGCTGACGGGCGTAAAGGTCATGGTGATCGACGACAGCAACACGATTCGTCGCAGCGCCGAAATCTTTCTGCTCCAGGCAGGCTGCACGGTGATCCTCGCCGACGACGGGTTCGATGCCCTGGCCAAAATCGCGGATCATGAGCCGGACCTGATCTTTGTCGATATCATGATGCCGCGGCTGGACGGTTACCAAACCTGCGCCTTGATCAAGAAAAATGCCAAGTTTCACCAGACGCCGGTCGTAATGCTTTCATCAAAGGACGGGCTTTTCGACCGAGCGCGCGGGCGCATGGTCGGGTCAGATCAGTACCTCACCAAGCCGTTTACCAAAGACAGTCTGTTGAGGGCGGTCGCTACGCACGTGAAGACCGTTGCGTAGTCCGGGCGAACGATACGCCTGCGCGTATGGCGGCGCGGGCGTGGGGGGCGCAGCAAAGCGCGGGGAGCGATGACAATCAAGCGAATTCTGATCGTCGACGATTCGCCGACGGAGCGGCATGTGCTCAATGACATGCTGACCAAGGCGGGGTACGAAGTCGTCGCCAGCGACAATGGCGAGGACGCGATCCTGAAGGCGAGGACGGTCAAGCCCGACCTGATCCTCATGGATGTGATCATGCCGGGGCTCAACGGCTTCCAGGCGACGCGGGCGATCAGCAGGGACCCCGCGACGCGCACCGTTCCGATCATCATCTGCACGTCCAAGAGCCAGGAGACCGACAAGATCTGGGGGTTGCGGCAGGGCGCCCGGGACTACATCGTGAAACCGGTGAAGCGCGACGAGCTGCTCGCGAAGATCACCGCGTTCAGTTGATCCGTTCCCAAGCCGCCGATGGCCCGTGCCGCAAAACTCAATCTTCGCGCGTTCCAGCAGGAGCTCGCGACGCGCCTTGCCGCGAAGACTGCGGCGCAGGTCGAGCAATCGCGTCTCGGCATCGCGTGCGCCGACGAGCGATGGCTGATCCGACTCGCCGACGCCGGGGAAGTGATCGCGGTCCCGCAGATGGCCACGGTGCCACTGACCAAACCGTGGTACCTGGGTGTCGTCAACATTCGCGGTAATCTTTACGGCGTGATCGATTTCGCCGGTTTTCTCGGCCAGCCCCTCGAGCCGGTAATGCCCGGTGCAAGCCAGACGCGGCTGGTGCTGTTCGGGCCGCGCGTCGGCGAATTGCGCGCGGGCCTGATCGTGCATCGCGTGCTCGGCCTGCGCAATCTGGCCGACTTGTCGCAAAACGATACGCCGGCGGGTGCGCCGGACTGGTACGGCTCGCGCTGGGCCGAAGCGAACGGAGATATGTGGCAGGAGATCGATCTGGCACGGCTCGCCCAGGATCCGGCGTTTCTGCAGGTGGGGCTGTGACCAAATGATGCAAGGATGCGGAGCGACCCTTCAGGGGAGAGAACATGGCGCTTAGTCTGAGAAGCATGTTCGGTGCGGGAGCGGCGCGGGGGAAATCCCCGAATGATGCCGAGCTCGAGATGCCGACGACCACGCAGGTCAAGATGAATCCTCCTGCGCAGGGCTACGATCCGCTCGGAGCGGCATCGATCATGGAGCAGCTGCGCACCGCGGCGGCCGAGACGCGGCAACCGGGGCGGCTGTGGTTTATCGGGCATCTCCCCGTGGCCAAGCAGGAGCAGATCCTCGGCGCGCTGACCGCCGTCTTCGTTGTTCTGGCGCTCGTCATGCTGTTTTTCTACATCACGCTCAACAACAAGACCGCCGCCAGCTCGGGCACCGCGACCGAGATGCAGATGCTTTCGCAACGGCTCGCTCGCGGCACGTCGCTCGCGGTGCAGGGGAACGCGCTGGCGTTTGAGAGCGTCAAGGACTCGCGCGACCGTTTTCGCACCGATCTGGACGCGCTGACCAAGGGCGGGACGATCAAGGGCGTGAGCATCGATGTCGCCGGTGCCGAGCCGTTGCAGACCCAGCTAGGCGAGATCACCGGCCGCTGGGAGCGCGTCGAGAAGAACGCCACCGCCGTTATCGACAACCAACAGAGCCTCGTTTCGCTGTCCAAGGGCCTCGACGGTATCAACCAGGGCAATACCGCGCTGCTCGAGCTCGCGCAGCAGGCCGCATCGCAGGCCGCCGCCGGAGGCGGCAACGTGCGCGAGGTCGATTTCACCAATCAGCTCGCGATGCTCTCGCAGCGTATCGCGAAGAACGCCAACTCGCTGGTATCGTCGGAGGAGATCGATCCCGAGGTCGCATTCCTGCTCGGAAAGGATACCGGCACGTTCCGCGACATCCTGAACGGGTTGCTGAAGGGCAGCGAGCCGCTGCGCCTTTCCGGAGTGAGGAATGAAGAAGCGCGCGCTACGCTGGCCGACCTGCAGAAGCGCTTCACCGCGTACGAGGCGGGCGTCAACGCGATTTTGCAGAACATGCAGCGGCTCGTCGTGGCCAAGCAGGCGGCACGCGGCATCAACCAGGACTCCGAGCCGTTGCTCGCCGACACGACCAATCTCGCCAACAGCTACGAGAGCCAAAACACGGGACGACTGTTCACCCTGGGTGCGGCCATCGTTTTCGGCGTCGTCGCGCTCCTCTGCGCGGGTGTGCTCGCCAAGGTCCTCTACGACGAGCAGCGGGTGAGCGCATTCGAGAGCGAACAGGAGAACAAGCGCAACCAGGAAGCGATTCTGCGGCTGCTCAACGAAATGGGGAACCTTGCCGACGGCGATCTGACGGTGCAGGCTTCGGTCACCGAGGATGTGACCGGCGCGATCGCCGACTCGATCAACTTCACCATCGAGGAGCTGCGAACGCTGGTCAAGGGCATCAACAGCGCGACCGACCAGGTGGCCAAGGCGACGACCGACGCGCAGGCGATCTCGAACCGGCTCTTCGAAGCGTCACAGCGACAGAACAGGGAAATCCAGCAGGCTTCCGCGTCGGTGCTGCAGATGGCGCAGTCGATCAACGAGGTGTCGCAGAGCGCGGCTCAGTCGGCGCGGGTGGCCCAGCAATCCCTGGCCGCCGCCGAAAAGGGCGGCCAGGCGGTGCAAAACCAGATCGCGGGCATGAACGAAATCCGGACGCAGATTCAGGACACCGCCAAGCGGATCAAGCGCCTCGGGGAATCGTCGCTGGAGATCGGCGAAATCGTCGAGCTGATTTCGGACATTACTGAGCAGACGAACGTGCTGGCTCTGAACGCGGCGATCCAGGCCGCTTCCGCCGGCGAGGCGGGCCGCGGCTTCACGGTGGTGGCTGAGGAAGTGCAGCGCCTGGCGGAACGCTCGGGCGAGGCGACCAAGCAGATCGACGCGATCGTCAAGACGATTCAGGCCGACACGCAGGACGCGGTGGCGGCCATGGAAAAGAGCACGGTCGGCGTCGTGGAAGGAACCAAGCTCTCTGACGCTGCGGGGCAGGCGCTGGACGAAATCCGGCGCGTGTCGCGCGAACTTGCCGACCTGATCGGCGGTATTTCCGCGCAAACGCAAAGACAGTCGGCATCGGTATCGGACGTGACGCGAGGCATGCAGGGCATCCTCAAGATCACTGAGGAGACGACCGAGGGCACCAAGCAAACCAACGTGTCGATCGGCCAGCTCACCCAGCTCGCGGCCGAATTACGCAGCTCGGTTGCGGGGTTCAAGGTATAAGGGAGACAAGCGACGGGGGCCGCGCGGCGCGCTTCTTGCTTCCGGGCTCCAGGAGTGATGCGGCTCGGATAATCCCATGGTCACAGACACTGCCCCGGAATTCGACCTCGGCCCACTGTCGTGGGTGCAGGGTGAGATCGACCATGCGCTCTCCCGCGGCGTCGAAGCGCTGGCGACATTCAAGGCGTCGCCGCGCGACGCCACCGCTCTCAAGCATGCACGGGCGCACATCCACCAGGCGGCTGGAGCGATCCAGATGGTCGGACTCGATGCCGTCACCGCCTATACCGACGAGCTCGAGCGCCAGCTCACCCGGATCGAGGAGCTGCCGCCACCCGAGGCGACGGCGGCGTGCGATCTTGTCGACCGCGCCTGCCGCAAGCTCAAGATCTTCTTGGACGAGCTGGTCAGCGGCGCGAATCCAGTGCCGCTCAAGCTGTTTCCCGAATACGAGCTGATGCAACAGGCGCGCGGCGTGAGAGCGGCCGCGCCCACAGATCTTTTCTATCCCGATCTTTCGCCGCGGGCTCCGAAGATTGCCACCGCCAAAGCGGTGACGCCGAAAAGGCTTCCGTCGTACCTCGTCAAACAGCGCCGGTTGTACCAGCGCGGATTGCTCGCGTGGCTGCGCGGCGACGACGAGGGCGCGCGCGTGATGCGCGACGCGGTGCAGGGCATCGAGGACGTGCAGACGCACTCGGCGCAGCGCTCCTTCTGGTGGGCGGTGGGCGCATTGCTCGAGAGCATCGTCGAAAAAGGTGTGGAGAGCGGCTTCGGCGTCAAGCAGTTGTGCGGCCGGGTTGATCTCCAGATTCGGCGCTTCGTGGAGGGGTCGGCCAAGGTCGCCGACCGGATGCGCCGCGAGGTGCTTTATTACGTCGCGATTAGCGCTCCGGTCGGTCCGCAGGTGCAGGCGGTGCAGCGTGCGTACCGGCTACCCGGGCTGATTCCGACCGCCGACGTATTGTCCGCCGACGTCGTGCGCATGCAGCCGCATCTGCGCGAGGCGCGCGATCTTCTGGCCACTGCGAAGGACCTGTGGCTCAAGCTGACCGGCGGCCGCGTCGAGAGCTTGCCCAAGCTCAAGCAGACGCTCTCCGCGTTGCGCGATAAGACCGCGGCAATCGGCGAGCCTTCGCTCTCGAAGCTCTCCGCTGCGCTGGCCGACCGGCTGGACAAGCTGCCCAGCGGACCGGTTTCCGAAGCGCTCGCCATGGAATACGCGACGGGACTGCTGCTCGCCGAGTCGGGAATCGAGAACTATGCGACGGCCTCGCCGGAGCTGCCTCGGCAGGTCGATGCGATGATCGCGCGTCTCGACACGAGCCGGCCCGCGGTGGGCGCCGCCGCGCCGTTCCTCGACGAAATGGCGCGCCGTGCGCAGGAGCGTTTGCTGCTGGCCCAGGTCGCGCGCGAAATCCAGGCGAACCTGCGGCATATGGAGCAGGTGCTCGACGCATTTTTCAGGGACCACGACAAACGCGCCGACCTGGCCACACTCGCCCACGATAGCAAGCAAATCATGGGCGCGCTGAAGATGCTCGGCCTCGAGCACGCCGAGCAACTGCTGACACTGTGCCAGCAGCAGATCGACCAATACGCGCAGCCGGACGCGCGGGTCGCCGACGAGGACCTCGAGCTGCTCGCGGAATCGCTGTCGGGTCTCGGGTTCTACATCGAGGCGGTCGAGCAGCAGCGGCCCGATCGCGACCGGTTGATCGAGCCGCTGCTGGCCAAGCGTCTGGGCGTGCCCGCGAAGCCGCTTGTCGACGAGCACGATACGGTCGAAGCGGCAGTGAAGGATCTCAAGGCCGCGCTGCCGGCGACGCTGGCCGCGTTCCAGCGCTCGCCCGGCGAAGCGAGTGTGCGCGGACGCTTGGAGGCGGAGCTCACGACGCTGAAGAACGACGCGGAGCTGATCGGCGACGCGACTTTGCAAACCGACGCCGACGCCGCGCTGGAGCTGCTTGCGCATGCCGGCACCGGCGACATCGCGGCGTTGCCGAACGCGATCGCTGCGATTGCGGAAGGTCGCGCGGCTGCACCGGCGCCTTCGCCGTCGGAAGAAACGATGCGGCTGCTCGAAACCGACGCGACGCAATTCGACGCGGAGTTGCTGGACATCTATCTGACCGAAGCCGACGAGGTGCTCGACAGCGTCGCCTCCAACGCGGCTCGGCTCAAAGCGCAACCGGATGACCGCGACGCGCTCACCACCGTGCGCCGCGGATTCCACACGCTCAAGGGCAGCGGGCGCATGGTGGGTCTGACCGAGCTCGGCGAGATCGCCTTTGCCGTCGAGAAAGTGCACAACCGGCTGCTGGAAGACGAACGGCCGGCGTCTGCAGCCGTCCTTGCGCTCATCGAGACCGCGCAAACGAGTTTTCGGGTCTGGGTCGATACGCTGCGGAGAAAAGGCCGCGTGACGCCGGACGCGACGGCCTTGCACAGCGCCATCGAAAAGGTCGACGCCGAGTTCCCGGCCCCGATCGTATCGGCGGCCGCAACGCCGATTGCGGAAGTTGACGCCGCAGCTTCGGACGCAGAAATGCCCGGTCGGGCGCCGGCAATGCCGACGACGATACCCAAGCTCTCGAGCGCGCCGGTGATCGAGGTCATCGAACTCGACGAAACGCTGCCGGCGGAGCCCAATGCGCCAGCCGGTGCGGCACAGGCGGCGAGTGCCTCGGCGGAAATCATCGAGTTCGCGCCCCGGGAGCTACCCGCGGCGCGTGCGATGCCTCCCGTTGGACCGCCAGAAGGCGCAGCGAAGCCCGAGCCGGAGGAAGTGACGATCGGCGATGTGACGCTTTCGACCGCGCTCTATCGGATCCTGTGCGACGAAGCGCAGCAGCACCTCGCGACTCTCGACGCGGAGCTGCAGACGCTCCAATTCGATACCGCAGCAACACCATCGCAGGCCATGGTCCGGGCAAGCCACACGCTCTGCGGCATACATCGCACGGGTGGCTTCCCACTGGTAGCGACGACCGCCAAAGCGTTGGAGCACTGCCTGCTGGGCCTCGAGGAACGCGGCGCGCCGCTACCTTATGCAGCGCAGCCGGTGCTCGCGCGTGCCGTCGCCGGATTGCATGCGCTGACCGCGCGCGTGCGCGCGCGGTCGCCGTTCAATGCCGCCGACCAAGTCGAAGCTACCGAGATCGTCGCCGAGCTCGAGGCATTGCGGCATGAGGCAGCTCCGGAGGCGGTGGCCGACGACAGTGAGAGCGTCGCCGCGCGCGCGGCCGCGGAAGACGACGCTCAAGAGTCCCCCGCGGCGACCGCCGAGCTGCCGGCGCCGGTGACCTCGCCTGTCGCGACCGAAGCACTGGTCGTTCCGATCACTGCCGCCAGCAGGCCGGCACGAGCGAGCGCGGCGGGAGCGGAGGTAGGTCCGCCTGTCGCCGCGCCCGAGGTCAAGGAAGCAATGGCGGCTTCGGTGCCGCCAATCGCCCAACCCGGCGACCTGTCGCTTGCCAACGTTCACGACGATGTCGACGAACAGGTGCTGCCGATCTTTCTCGAAGAGGCAGCAGAACTTTTCCCGCAGGCCGGCGAACAGCTTCGCGCATGGCGGCATAGTCCTGCCAACGCCGACGCTGCGCAGGCACTGCGGCGCAGCTTGCACACGTTCAAGGGCAGCGCGCGAATGGCGGGCGCGATGCGTTTGGGCGAGCTCACGCACGGCATGGAGAGCCGCCTGCTCGCGGGCGACGCACTTGCCAAACCGACGCCGGAATTGTTCGAGACCCTCGATACCGATCTCGATCGGCTGGCCTTCGTGCTCGATCGCCTGCAGAGAGGCGAGGTGAACACACCGCTGCCCTGGCTCGAGACGGTGGCAGCGCCGGCCACACCAGCACCGCTTGCCGTCGTTGCAGCGGGGCCGGTGGTACCACTGCCTGCCGTGGCCGCGCCAGTGGCCACCGCCGCGCCGCCTGAAGCCGAGGCGGCGAGAGTGGCGATGCTGCGCGTGCGCGCGGATCTCATAGACCGCCTCGTCAACGAGGCAGGCGAAGTCGCCATTGCACGCGCCCGCGTCGAGGGCGAGCTGCGCTCGCTCAAGGGCAACCTCCTCGAGCTCACGAACAGCGTCATCCGCCTGCGCTCGCAGGTGCGCGAAATCGAGATCCAGGCCGAATCGCAGATCCAGTCGCGGAGTTCGCACGTCAAGCCGGGCGAGGCCGATTTCGATCCACTGGAATTCGACCGCTTCACGCGGTTCCAGGAGTTGACCCGCAGCCTCGCCGAGGGCGTGAACGACGTCTCGACCGTGCAGCAATCACTGCTGCGGAATATCGACGATGCTGACGCGGCGTTGCTGGCGCAGGCGCGCTTGTCGCGCGACGTGCAGCAGCAGCTCTTTTCGATTCGTACCGTTCCGTTCGGCAGCCTGTCCGAGAGACTCTACCGGATCATGCGCCAGACGGCGAAGGAGCTCGACAAACGCGCGAATCTGGAGATTCGCGGAACGCAGGTCGAGCTCGACCGCTCGGTGCTCGAGAAGCTCGTCGGTCCTCTCGAGCACCTGCTTCGCAACGCGCTCGATCACGGCATCGAAAGCCGGGAGGAGAGGGTCAAGCGCGGGAAACCCGAGACGGGAGAAATTACCGTCACGGTCCGCCAGCAGGGCAATGAAATCGCGATCGAAATCGCCGACGACGGCGCTGGTCTCGATTTCGACCGCATCCGCGAGAAGGCGCAGGCGCTGGGCCTGATCACCGGTGAAGCCGAGCCGACCGAGGCGCAGCTGACCGAGTCCATTTTTGCGCCGGGATTCTCCACGGCGGCCAAGGTTACCCAGATCTCGGGCCGCGGGGTGGGCACCGACGTCGTGCGCTCGGACATTGCGGCGCTGGGCGGCCGCGTCGATGTCGCGACCACACGCGGCAGCGGGACGACGTTCTTGCTCTACCTGCCGTTGACGCTGGCTGTCGCGCAAACCGTGCTGGTGCGGGCTGGAGGCCGGCTGTGGGCTGTTCCCGCGCCGATGGTCCAGCAGGTACAGCAGATCAAGGACAAGGCTCTGATCAACCTGTATCTCACGCGCGAAGTCGTGTGGCAAGACCGCAAGTACCCGTTCTTCTATCTGCCGCGCCTGCTCGGAAATGCCGGACACAATCCGGAAACCTTGCGCTACAACTCGATATTGCTGCTGAAGAGCGGCCAGAGCACCGCCGCCGTGCACGTCGACGAAATGGTCGGCAATCAGGAAGTTGTCGTCAAGAACATCGGCCCGCAGCTCGCCCGCGTCTCCGGCATCGCGGGCGCTACGGTGCTTGGCACGGGCGAAGTCGTTTTGATCATCAATCCGGTGCAGCTCGCGCAGCGCACCGATGCGGAAGCCCAGGCGCCGATGGTCGTCAAGACGATGCAGGCGGCCAGGGCCGCTGCCGCTAGCGCGGCCGCCTCCGGGCCGCCGCTGGTCATGATCGTCGACGACTCGTTGACTGTGCGCAAGATCACCAGCAGGCTGCTGACGCGCGAGGGCTTCGAGGTGATTACCGCGAAAGACGGACTCGACGCGCTGCAGATGCTGGGAGAGCACACACCGGACGCCATTCTGCTCGACATCGAGATGCCGCGGATGGACGGCTTCGAGTTCGCGAAAACCATGAAGGGCGATGCTCGGATGGCCCACATACCCATCATCATGATCACGTCGCGCACGGCCGAGAAGCATCGCAATCGCGCCCAGGAACTCGGTATCGAGGTATATTTGGGCAAGCCGTATCAGGAAGAAGAGCTGCTCCGGCATCTACGCGAAATGCTGGTGCTTCGCGCCGCGTAGGCCTCTCGCGGCGGCAGCAGCGTCCCCGCGCCGATACTGGTAGCACGCCGGCGCGACCGGCAACGGCTGCCGGCACTGCAGGATTCGATGGTCGGATCGAGGTCGATCGCTCGCGTCACGGCGAGCGGCGCTAAGCGGCGCGGGTTCCCGCGCCGCTTCGCTTTTGGCCTACCCATTGATGCCTTTCCGTTCGCGGCGCCACGGTTTTGTTTAGAATGAACGACACCGCAGAGATCGATCGGGAGCAGGCATGGCGCATTACGGCACAGAAAACGTCCGCACCGTCGCGCTGGTCGGGCACGGGGCATCCGGGAAGACGACGCTGGCCGAGGCCTTGCTCGTCCGCGCGAAGGCGATTCCGGCGGCCGGCAGCGTCGAGCGTGGCACTACAGCCAGCGACTTCGATCCGCTCGAGAAATCCTGGCAGCACTCGCTGCGCGCATCGGTGCTGCACTTCGATGTCGACGGGACGCGCATCCATCTGATCGATACGCCCGGCTTTCCCGATTTCATCGGTCAGGCGATCGGCGCGCTCGACGCGGTCGAGACCGCCGCGGTCGTGGTGAATGCGCAGGCAGGAATCGAGATGATCACGTCGCGCATGATGGACTGGGCGGCGGAGCGGAAGCTCTGCCGGCTCATCATCGTCAACAAGATCGACGCGGAAAACGTCGATGCGGGGGAGATTCTGGCGGCGATTCAGGCAGCGTTCGGCAAGGAGTGCCTGCCGATCAATCTTCCCGCCGATGGCGGCAAGCGCGTTGTCGACTGTTTTTTCAACCCTGCGGGCGAATCCGACTTCTCCTCGGTTGCCGACGCGCACAGCGCGCTGGTCGACCAGGTGGTCGAGGTCGACGAGGCGCTCATGTCGCTCTATCTCGAGCAGGGCGAGATCGCGCCCGAGCAGTTGCATGCACCGTTCGAAAAGGCGCTGCGCGACGGACATCTCATGCCTGTATGCTTCGTCTCCGCGCGCACCGGCGCAGGTGTCGCCGAGCTGCTCGACATCCTGGTCAAGCTTGCTCCCAACCCGACCGAGGGCAACCCGCCGCTGTTCACGAAGGGTAAGGGATCGACGGCGGTCGAGTCTCCTTCCGTGCCCGACCCCAAGAAACACGTGCTGGCTCACGTCTTCAAGGTGGTCATGGACCCGTTCATAGGCAAGCTTGGCATCTTTCGCGTCCACCAGGGCACGATCACTCGGGAGACGCAGCTTTTCGTCGGCGACGGGCGCAAGCCGTTCAAGGTCGGCCATCTGTTGATGCTGCAGGGCGGCAAGCAGGTCGAAGTCGATCGCGCCGTGCCCGGTGACATCGCCGCCGTCGCGAAGGTCGACGAAATCGAGTTCGACTGCGTGCTGCACGATTCGCATGACGAGGACCAGATCCACATGCGGCCGCTGGAGTTTCCGACGCCGATGCACGGCTTTGCCATCGCGCCGAAGAAGCGCGGCGACGAGCAGCGCATTTCTGACGTGCTGCACAAAATGATCGCCGAAGACCCGACGCTCACGCTTGAACACGACGCCAACTTGAATGAAACCGTCCTGCGCGGCCTCGGAGAGTTGCATCTGCGCTCGGTCTTCGAGCGCATGTCCTCGCAGTTCAAGCTCGAGATCGATACGCGTCCGCCGCGCATTCCCTATCGCGAGACCGTCACGGCCAGGGCCGAGGGCCATCATCGCCACAAGAAGCAGACCGGAGGCGCCGGCCAGTTCGGCGAGGTGTATTTGCGCATCGAGCCTCTGCCGCGCGGCTCGGGCTTCGAGTTCGTCGACAACGTCAAGGGCGGCACGATCCCGAACCAGTTCATCCCCGCGGTCCAGAAAGGCGTCGAGCAGGTGCTCACGGCCGGGCCGATCGCCGGCTTCCCCCTGCAGGACGTACGCGTCATCGTCTACGACGGCAAGCACCACCCGGTCGATTCGAAGGAAATCGCGTTCGTGACCGCGGGCCGCAAGGCGTTCCTCGACGCGATCGAAAAAGCGCGGCCGATCGTGCTGGAACCGATCGTAAGCCTCGAGGTCCTCTGCCCCGAGTCGAACATGGGCGACGTCGCCGGTGATTTGTCGGGTCGACGCGGGCAGGTCACCGGCACGAAGTCGCTGCAGGTAGGGACGCTCACCGTCAACGGCCTGGCGCCCCTGTCGGAGCTCGACGGTTATGCGGCGCGGTTGAAGGCGATGACCGCGGGCCACGCGGCATGGACGATGGCGCTATCGCACTACGATCCCGCGCCGCCGAATCTGCAGCAGCAACTTGCGGCGGACTACGCCAAGCACCGCCGGCACGAAGAGGAGTAGCGGCGCGAGCAGCGAGAGGGGACCCGCGAGCAGTGCGAGCGGGGGTCGAGCGTCCGCGAGTCGCCGCTGGCGGCCGACGCGCAACATAACAGTCACTGAGTTGGTGCAAAGAGGCCGCGGCGCGAGCAGCGAGTCGCCAGTCGAACCCGCGCGCGAAGCGCGTGGGGGACGAGCGTCCGCGAGTGGCCGCAGCGGCCGACACGCGACGCGCGCGCTAGCACGGTCAGGGCCCAAGGAGGCCGCCGGCGCGAGCCCGAAACGCCGCCCCAGGCTACGCAGGCACGCTAGCGGAAGGTGAGGCTCCGCGCCACGCGAAGTGGTCCCCCGGAAAAAGACGATCGAACAGCGGTACGAGCGGCGTCGCCAGGAACAGCACCCAGATCAGCGCGTTTGGCTTGAACAGGAGGTACTGCCACGCCGCCGCGCCGCAGGCGACGATCAGCGCGTAGGCGATGCGCGCTCCGCTCCGGTTGGGAATCGTCATCGGGTCGGAGATCATGAAGAACGCGAACAGCAGCAGCGCGCCATTGCCAAGCTGGTGCCACCAGATCGCCCAGGGCTGGCCAAGCACAGCCACGCGCAGCGCCGCCCATCCCAGAAACGCGCCGAGGAACACCCAGCTGATGTCGAGCCGTCTTGCGCGCTGCGTGACGATCGTCCCCAGCATCAGCAACCAGACGGCGAGCGCCAGATCGTTGCCCCATTGTCCGGGCGAAACCCAGGTGCCCGGCAGCAGCGTGATCGCGGCGATCACGCCGAGGTTCGCCGGGTTGTACAAGTGCTTGCCATTGATGCGCAGCACGAATTTCGAGGACATCGCCAGAGCCGCCGCGAGTGGATGCGCCCACAGCGTGTCGCTGCGCAACAGCAGCGACAAGCCGCAGCAGGTTACGATCGCGGACAGAAGCCCTTTCTGCTGCAGGCCGAGCCGCTTGAGCCAGAATGTCTGAGCCGCGAGTCCGGCGGCGAACGCCAATGCGAGCTGCAACGGCTGCACCGAGAAATCGCGCAGCAGCACGCCGGTCGTCAGCAAGGCGGCGAGGAAGACGATCTGGAAGACGCGCGCGTCGCGCGGCAACCGGACGCGCGTCTTCGTGTAGAGCCGCCCCAGGAGCGCGATCCGCGTCACGGCGATGATCGCCACAGCCGCTCCCACCATTTCGGCGCCGACACCGCCTGCACGTTCATCCGGCCGCGGATGTCGTTGAGATTCCAGCCCGTCAGATTGGCGAGGGTCTGCGCCTCGCGTTCCTGACGCTTGGCGAGCTCTTCGAAATAGTTCTTCGCTTCCGGACACGCATTGGCGTCGCCCTGCCACGGCTGGCGCAGGACGTAGCGCGCCTGGAAGTTCTGCCGATCCTGCGTTTCCTGGAACACCAGGTCCTCGGGCAGCGTCTCGGGCGTGTAGCGCAGATGCAGCCGAGTGAGCATGACCGGTTGCGCGCCGCCGGCCTGCGGCCGCGCGATAGAGGGCGCCGCGGTGCCCGGGGCGCCGATCGCGGATAGGTCGCCGTCGAGCCAAAAAACACCTGCGCTGCGTAGCTCGTCACGTGATAGCGGCTCAGCGGAGCACGGATCGCACCATCCCATATCCCAGAAATATTCGGTCCACACGACACGGTATTCCTCGCGCCTAGCCTGTGTCTCGAACATCGCCTTGTAGACTTTGGGAAATTCGCCGCGGACGTAGGTCGGCAGCTCGACATTCGCCGGCAGCTTCACGGTGCGATAGTTGGTCGTCTCGACACGGCCGTTGCGGGTGAGGACATAAACCACGAGGTCCTGCGGGCCCTTGGCGTTCAGCATCCCCAAACGCACCGGCAGCATGAATCGCTCGTATTCGAACGCGAACTGCAACGGTCGCAGGTAGGAAAAGCCCGTTTTCGCCTGCTCGGCGAGATTGACCTTGGCGACGAAGAACTTGAGACCCTGTCGCACATAAGGCTGTAACGCACGGCTCGCACCCGCGGGAATGCGATAACCGCTCTCTTTGAGCCAGGTTTCGAGCCCGTTCGATTGCGTCGCCGACAGGATCACGATGTCGTATTCGCCGACGGTGTAGCGCGCCTCGACGGTGACGCCGAGCGCCTGGTCGCGGCGCGCTTTCTGGGCGGGCATTGCATCTGCCGACGCGGACGCCGCCATCTCGCGCGCCATCTTGCGCAGCTCACAGGGATTCGGATCGAAGTATTCCGCGAGCCGCGGCGCGCTGTAGGCGTCGATGCGCTCGAAAATTTTCGGGTCGCCGATGTGGATCTGCCCCTTCTGCAGCACGACCGGCACCGGGACGACCAGCGCAAAATCGGTAAGCTCGCCCTGGAAGTCGTTGCGCATGCCGATGACCGTGCGGTTGCCGTCGCGTGCAAGAATCACCTGCGAGGCTTCGTTGAACAGCTTGGCGTCGGCTTTGCCGACATAGAAACCGCAGAAAGCGCTTGCCGGGGGCGCGGTGCCGGCGAGCAACACGATCAATGCGACAGCAGCGGCGACGCGGGTGCGGCGCGGAAACGTCGAGGCCATGACGAGGTCCTGGAGATGAGCGATGCCGCTATCAACGACGGCGTTGCCGGTTCGGGGTTAGGTTTCCTAGCGGCACGACGAAGGAGTTCCGCGCGACGGTCGCGCATGCGCTGGAGCCGCGCCCATTCCATGGCGGCGCGCCACCATTTGTGCCCGGGCGGGACCGAGTCTACAATTGCGTCCATGGGCGATTCCCGGGTCAGTCTGACCCACCATTTCCTGATCGCCATGCCCAGCATGGCCGATCCGCACTTTGCCCATACGCTGATCTACATCTGCGAGCACAACGACCAGGGCGCGCTCGGCATTGTCGTCAACAAGCCGATCGACATGACGCTCTCCGTGCTGTTCGAGCAGATCAACATCCCGCTGGGCGACTCCGACCTCCGCGAGACCAAAGTGCACTACGGCGGTCCCGTGCAGATCGACCGCGGCTTCGTGCTGCACCGGCCGCTTGGAAGCTGGCAGTCGACGCTCGCGATCAGCGACGATCTCGGCCTCACGACGTCGAAAGACATCCTCGAAGCGGTCGGCCATGGCAACGGTCCGGCCAACGTGCTCGTAACCCTCGGCTACGCCGGATGGTCGGCTGACCAGCTCGAGCAGGAGATCGCGCAGAACGCCTGGCTCACCGTTGGCGCGGACCCCGAAGTGCTCTTCGCCGAGCCGGCCGAGGTGCGGCTGCCGGCAGCGATGAAGCTCCTCGGCATCGACTTTTCGCGGCTGTCCGACTCCGTCGGGCACGCGTGATGCGTGGCGGTGGCAGTGATCTCCTCCGCGGCTCCTGCGGGGACGGTGCTCGCCTTCGACTTCGGAACGCAACGGATCGGCGTTGCGGTCGGAGAGACCGGGATCGGCGTAGCGCATCCGCTGGCGACCATCGCCGCCAAGTCTGGCCGCGGGCGCTTCGAGGCGATCGATGCATTGATCGAGGAATGGCGACCCGTGCTGCTCGTCGTCGGGCTGCCGACGCATGCCGACGGCACGGCCCACGCCATGACGGCGCGGGCATTGCGCTTCGCGCGGCAACTCGAGGGCCGCTTCGGCCTGCCCGCTATCTGCTACGACGAGCGCCATACGACGCGAGACGCGGAGCTCGTCTTGCGCGGCGCGGGCGTGCGTGGTCGCGCGGGCAGGACCGTTCGCGATCAGGTCGCGGCGCAGCTGATTCTTCAAGCCTATCTTGACCAGCGCCTCGCTACCTGACGCCGAGCTCACCCTCGGCCGGCTCGCCGACAAGATGCGCGACGCCGTCGCGTTCGACGCCAAGCTGATCGGCATCTATTCCGGCGGCGCGTGGCTCGCCGAGCGCCTTGCCGATGTACTGGATGGCGAGCATCCCGTCGGTTACATCGACGTGTCGTTCTATCGCGACGACTACGCGCAGAAGGGGCTGCGGGCCAAGCTCGCGACGACGACGCTGCCCTTCGAGGTCGCCGGCAGCCGCATAGTGCTGGTCGACGATGTGCTCTATACCGGCCGTTCGGTCCGCGCCGCGATCAACGAGCTGTTCGACTATGGGCGACCCGATTCGATCGAGCTCGCGGTGCTGATCGATCGCGGCGGCCGCGAGTTGCCGATCGAAGCAACGTACGTCGGCGCGCGTCTCGCGGTCGCACGCGATTTGTCGATCGTACTGCAGCGCCAGCTCGACGGTCGACTCGAGCTGTCGGTCGAGCCGGCGGGGAGCGTCGCAGGTGCATAATCCGCAGCTCAACGCCGACGGGGAGCTGCAGCATCTGCTCACCCTCGAGGAACTGCCGGCAGAGGTCATCGGCCGCATTCTCGACACCGCCGTGCCGTTCGTGTCGATCGCCGAACGCGACGTGAAGAAAGTGCCGCTCCTGCGCGGCAAGGCCGTATTCAACCTTTTCTTCGAGAACAGCACGCGCACCCGCACGACGTTCGAGATCGCGGCCAAGCGCCTTTCTGCCGATGTGATCAATCTGAACATCGGCGTGTCGTCGACGGCAAAAGGCGAGACGCTGCTCGACACCATCGACAACCTGGTGGCGATGAACGCCGACATGTTCATTGTCCGGCATGGACAAAGCGGCGCGCCGCACCTTATCGCGCAGCATCTTTCGGCGACGAACCGCTCGCACATCCACGTCGTCAACGCCGGCGATGGCCGCCACGGCCACCCGACGCAGGGGCTGCTCGATCTGTTCACGATTCGTCACTACAAGCGCCACTTCCGCGAGCTCACGGTGGCGATCGTCGGCGATGTCCTGCACTCGCGCGTGGCCCGCTCGCTGATCCACGGCCTGACGACGCTCGGCACGCCCGAAGTGCGCGTGATCGGACCGCAGACACTCTTGCCGACTGCGGTGGAGGCGCTCGGCGTGCACGTTTTCCACGACATGCGCCAGGGCCTCGCCGGTTGCGATGTCGTCGTCATGTTGCGCCTGCAGAGCGAGCGCATGAAAGGCTCGCTCCTGCCCTCCGCGGGCGAGTTCTTCAAGCATTACGGACTGACCGTCGAGAAGCTAAAGCTCGCCAAGCCCGACGCCATCGTCATGCACCCCGGGCCGATGAATCGCGGCGTGGAGATCGATTCGGCGGTCGCCGATGGGACGCATTCGGTGATCCTGCCGCAGGTGACTTTCGGCATCGCGGTGCGCATGGCGGTGATGAGCATTCTCGCCGGCAATTAGCCTGCTAAAGTGAAGATCGAGATCAGGAACGGGCGGGTGATCGATCCGAAGCACGGGATCGACCGCAAGGCATCGCTGTACATCGCGGCGGGCAAGGTCGCCGCGGTGGGCGAGTCGCCGGCCGGCTGGCACGCCAGCCGTGTGCTCGACGCGGCGGGGCTTGTCGTGTGTCCCGGCCTGATCGATTCTTCCGCGCGGCTGCGCGAGCCCGGATTCGAATACAAGGCGACGCTCGAATCGGAAGTGGCGGCCGCAGTCGCCGGCGGCGTCACCAGCCTTGCTTGCCCGCCCGATACCGATCCACCGCTTGACGAGCCCGGGCTGGTCCAGATGCTCAAGCATAGTGCACGCTCGCTCAACCAGGCGCATGTATATCCGATCGGCGCGCTGACGGTAGGCTTGAAGGGCGATACGATCACCGAGATGGGCGAGCTCACCGAGGCCGGCTGCGTAGCATTCTCGCAGGCCGACGCCGCTCTCGCCGACACGCAGGTGCTGTTGCGCGCGCTGCAATACGCCGCGACCTTCGGCTATCGCGTCTGGTTGCGGCCACAGGACGTCCACCTCGCGCGAGGTGGCGTCGCGCACGATGGCGAGGTGGCGACGCGGCTGGGCTTGCCGGCGATTCCCGCCTTCGCCGAGACGATCGCGCTCGACACGATCTTCGAGCTAGTACGCGCGACCGGCGTGCACGTGCATCTGGCGCGACTGTCGACGCACGACGGCGTGGCCCGCATGCGCGCGGCGAAGAAGGCGGGCCTGCCGGTCACCTGCGACGTCGCGATCCATCACGTGCATCTGTGCGACGTCGATATCGGCTGGTTCAACGCGCATTGCCATCTGGTGCCGCCGCTGCGCGGCACGCGCGACCGCGCTGCGCTGCGCGCAGGCCTTGTCGACGGTACCATCGATCTCATCTGTTCCGACCATACGCCGGTCGACGACGACGCCAAGCAGTTGCCCTTCGCCGAGGCCGAGCCCGGCGCGACCGCGCTCGAGCTGCTCCTGCCGCTGACGCTCAAATGGGCGGATGAAGACAAGGTGCCGCTTTCCGCCGCGCTCGATCGCATCACCGCCGCACCGGCGCGCGTGCTCGGCCTCGACGCCGGCCATCTGGCTCCCGGCGCCAATGCCGATGTCTGTATTTTCGATCCCGACCTGCACTGGGTGGTCGAGCCCTCCGCGCTCAGGAGCCAAGGCAAGAACACGCCGTTCCTCGGGCTGGAATTGTCCGGAAAAGTTCGCTATACACTGGTCGGCGGACAAGTCGTCCACGAGGCATGATTACGCGGAGGAGATGATGATGGATGTGTCGAAAGCTCTGCAGTGCAGCCTGTATCGGCGCAAACGATCATCACCGATGCGAGCGGGCTCGTCGCGGGCGAAGTCAAAGTTCCGGTGAAAGCTACAGGCTGAGCTACGACAAGGCTGCAGCCGAGGACGGCTGGAAGCGCATGCTCGCCTAGTTCAAGTATTACGGCGTGGCGTAGCCGAGAGGCCGACGGTACCCCAGCTCTTCTGGACGGGCGGCCTCCTTGAATCGTCGCGTGGACTCCCAAGTTGAGCGTCGGCCGCAGCGTCGACTCGCCGCGCGCGATCCCACTCGCTGCGCTCGCGGGCGCCCTCGCCGCGGGCTCGCTCCGCTAGCCTCGCGGCACCCGGCCCATCAGGTGGAACTCGTCGTTGGGCCGCATGGCGATGAGATTCGCCATGCGGTTGGAGAGCGCGTAGAACGCCGCGATCCCGCCGATGTCCCAGATGTCCTCGTCGGAAAAGCCGTGCGCGTGAAGCGCTTCGAAGTCCGCGTCGACCAGCTCGAACGAGTGCAAGGCGACCTTGAGCGCGAATTCCAGCATCGCCTTCTGCCGCTCCGTGATCTCTGCCTCACGGTAATTCACCGCGACCTGGTCGGCTACGTACGGGTTCTTTGCATGGATGCGAAGGACTGCTCCGTGCGCGACGATGCAATAGAGGCAGTCGTTGGCGCCTGAAGTGGCCACGACGATCATCTCGCGCTCGGCCTTGGTCAGACCCGAATCGCGCAGCATGAGCGCGTCGTGATAGGCGAAGAACGCGCGAAACTCGTCGGGCCGGTGCGCGAGCGTGAGAAACACGTTGGGAATGAATCCCGCCTTCTCCTGCACCTCGAGCATCCGCGCACGAATGTCCTCGGGCAGTTCCGCGAGCTTCGGGACTGGATAGCGACTGATCGCACCCGCGCTCACGGCGATCAGGGTTTCGGCGGCACGTAGCCGGAGGCAACGTCGGCGCCGGTTCCGAAAAAGTGCCGCTCCATCTGTTCGGCGAGATACTTGCGCGCGCGCGGATCGGCAAGGCTCAGCCGATTCTCATTGACCAGCATCGTCTGATGCTTGAGCCATTGCGCCCACGCCTCTTTGGAGACGTGCTCGTAGATCCGCTTGCCGAGCTCGCCCGGGTACGGCGGGAAATCCAACCCTTCGGCCTCGCGGCCGAGTTTGACGCAGTGAACCATGCGTGCCATGGATGATCCTTGAGGAACAAGCAAGACGCTGAAATTATCGCACGCCGCTTAGGCTTTGGTCGCGAGCCGTCTAGATGAGCTTCTTTTCGTACACCAGCGAGCGCCGCTGCCAGTTGTAAAGGTCGCGCTTTTGTGCGGGCAGCCGGCTCGGATCGCTTTCGACGAAGCCGCGCTCGAGGAACCAGCCCGAGGTGCGCGTCGTGAGGACGAACAGCCGCGCGAGCTTGAGCTTCTTCGCCCGCTGCTCGATCTCGTGCAGGAGGGCCTCGCCATATCCTCCGCGCCGGAAATCGGGATGCACGGCAAGCGCAGCCAGCTCGCCGACGCGTTCCTCGGGGAATGCATAAAGCGCTGCGCAGCCGACGATCGCGCCGTCGTGCTCCGCGACGACGAAGCGCTCGATCTCCATTTCGAGCCGTTCGCGCGAGCGGCGCACGAGCACGCCTTCCGCCTCCAGCGGCTCGATGACCGACAGGATGCCGCCGACGTCGTCGATCGTTGCGCTGCGCAGATGCGCGAGCGGCGCGGCGGCGACCATCGTGCCCACGCCGTCGCGAGTGAACAACTCGAGCAGCAGCGCGCCGTCGCGATGGCGGCTGATGAGGTGCGCCCGCTTGACCCCGTTGTCGCAGGCGCGCAGCGCGCACGGCAGGTAGAGCAGGACGTCGGGCGGAAGCTTGACGTGGCGGGCGAGCAGCGCTTCGGCCTCGCGAGTCGATAGTTCCGTCAATAGCTGCCTGCGGCCGTTGCGCACGCCTTCGGTCTCCATCAGGAAAATGAGCTTGTGTGCCGAAAGCCGCACCGCGACTTGCGTGGCCACTTCTTCGAGCGTCAGATTGAAGATTTCGCCGGTCGGCGAGTAGCCGAGCGGGGACACGAGCACGAGGTCGCCGTCGTCAAGGCGCAGGCGCACGCCCTCGATGTCCACGCGGCGCACTTCGCCGGTCAGACCCATGTCGATGCCGTCGACGATGCCCATCGGCTTGGCGGTGATGAAGTTGCCGCCCACGACGCGAATGCGCGCGCCGGCCATCGGCGAATTGGCGATTCCGAGCGAGAGGAGCGCCTCGATGCGGCTGCGCGCGTGTCCCATGCCCTCCAATACACAGTCCATCGTCTCCGCGTCCGTGATGCGCAAACCCTTGTGATAGCGGCTAGGAATATTCTGCTGCTTCAAAATCGCCTCGATCTGCGGTCGCGCGCCGTGAACGACGACCAGCCGCGTCCCCAGGCTGTGCAGCAGATTGAGGTCATGCACGATGCCGAGGAACGTTTCATCGGCGACGACCTCGCCGCCGAAGGCGATGACGAGCGTCTTGCCGCGCAACGCGTGGACGTACGGCGCGGCCGCACGGATCCATGGCACGAACAATTTCGAGTCGAATCTCATCGCCGCGCTAGGTGCGTTGCCTTGCGTCGGCGCCGGGTACGCCCAACGGGGAAATGCCGATTTTGATTGCTCTCGCCATCCGCGCAGAGTCTATTGAATTCCCTGGCGATACTCAATGCGGCATCGAATCGACTATATAATATGGGTGCGTCGATTCTCCCAGCATGACTTCCCCGCTTCTCGAAAGTCTCAATCCCGAACAGCTCGCCGCGGTCACCCTGCCCTACGGGTCCGCGCTGATCCTCGCCGGTGCCGGCAGCGGCAAGACGCGGGTGCTTACGACCCGGATCGCATGGCTGCTGGCCACCAGCCAGGCGAGCCCGCTGTCGGTGCTCGCCGTGACATTCACCAACAAGGCGGCCAAGGAGATGCTCCTGCGGCTCTCCGCGCTGACGCCGGTAAACACGCGCGGGATGTGGATCGGCACCTTCCACGGCCTGTGCAATCGGATGCTGCGCGCGCACTATCGCGACGCCGGCCTGCCGCAGCTCTACCAGATCATGGACACGCAGGACCAGCTCGCGCTGATCAAGCGCGTGTACAAGGCGCACGGCATCGACGACAACCGCTTTCCGGCGCGCCAACTGCAGGCGTTGATCAATGGCGCGAAGGAGGAGGGTTTGCGGCCCAACCAGGTCGAGGCACACGACGAATTCACGCGCCGTCAAGTAGAGCATTTTGCGCTCTACGAAGAGGCTTGCGGGCGCGAGGGCGTCGTCGACTTCCCCGAGCTTCTATTGCGGACCTTCGAGCTGTTGTCTCGCCACGATGTCCTGCGCGAACATTATCAGCGCCGATTCTCGCACCTGCTCGTGGATGAATTCCAGGACACCAACGTGCTCCAGTACCGCTGGCTGAGGCTCCTCGCGGGGCCACAAACCGCGGTCTTCGCCGTCGGCGACGACGACCAATCGATCTACGCTTTTCGCGGCGCCAGCGTCGCCAACATGCAACACTTCGAGCGCGACTTCGGCACGCCCGAAGCACCGGTGAAGCTCGTCAAGCTGGAGCAGAACTATCGCTCGCACGGCCATATCCTCGATGCGGCGAATGCGCTGATCAAGCACAACCAGGCGCGGCTAGGCAAGAGCCTGTGGACCGTCGACGGCAAGGGCGAGCCGGTGCGTGCGTACGCCGCGCCGTCCGACTTCGACGAAGCCGCATTCATCGTCGACGTGGTGAGAGGCCTCGTCGACGACGCGGTGTCGCCGTCGGAGATCGCGTTGCTTTACCGCTCCAACGCGCAGTCGCGCGTGCTCGAGCACGCGCTTTTCAACGCCGGCATGCCATATCGCGTCTACGGCGGCATGCGCTTTTTCGAGCGCGCGGAAATCAAGCACGCGCTCGCCTATCTGCGTCTGCTCGCCGCGCCCGACGATGACGGCGCGTTCCTGCGGGTGGTCAATTTCCCGCCGCGCGGGGTAGGTGCGCGAACCTTGGAGGCTCTGCAGGATCGAGCCCGCAGCACGGGCACGAGCCTGTGGCAGACGGCGCACGCGACGACCGTCGGCGGCAAGGCGGGCGCGAGCGTCGCGGCGTTCGTGAAGCACGTCGATGCGATGCGCGCGGTGACCGCGGGTCTGCCGCTTGCAGAAATGGTCGAGCACGTGGTGGACGCGAGCGGCCTGCTTGAGCACTACCGCGCGGAGAAGGACGGCCAGGACCGGATCGAGAATCTGCAGGAGCTTGTCAACGCCGCCGAGAGCTTCGTGCGCGAAGCCGATTTCCAGGTCGCAGGCGCGGCGGAAGTCGAGACCGGCGATGCATTGACGGCGTTCCTGGCGCATGCCGCGCTGGAGGCCGGGGAAACGCAGGCTGCGGAAGGTCATTCGGCGTTGCAGCTGATGACGGTGCATTCCGCAAAGGGCCTCGAGTTTCATACCGTTTTTGTCACCGGCCTCGAGGAAGGACTGTTTCCACACGAAAACAGTCTGTCGGAATACGACGGCGTGGAGGAGGAACGGCGCCTTGCCTACGTCGCCATGACGCGCGCGCGGCGGCGGCTGTACCTCACCCATGCGCAGAGCCGCATGTTGCATGGGCAGCTGCGCTATAACATCGCCTCGCGTTTCTTGGATGAGTTGCCCGACGGCCTGGTGCGCTGGCTATCGCCGACCCGGCGCGGCGTGCCGCCGGCACAGGATGCCGAAAGGGAAATCGGCGCGATGCGAGCCGACGCCATGGCGGAGCGGCCGGGCTGGCGCATCGGGCAAAGCGTGAAACATGCCAGGTTCGGTCTGGGTATCATCATCGACGCCGAAGGCCGCGGCAACGACGCGCGGGTGCAGGTGAATTTTCGCGAGGCTGGCGTGAAATGGCTGGCACTGGAATACGCCAAGCTTCAGCCGGCATGACAGGGCACTGCAAAGCTGCTGCGCGGGACCGGCTGCTGCGTTGCGTCCTCGCTCGCTGTACTGGTTATGCACTATCTCGCGATTCGCTGCGGGGCCTTAGTTGGCAAATGAGGCATCCGGCCCTGCCTGCGACGCTTTTCAGTCCCTGTCAACGCGCTGCTTCAGGATTGCTTGCCGGCGCGGGCTCGTCAGGGTGAAAGACGTCGCGGTAGGCGACGTAATCGGCGATATGGAAAGTCGCGAGAAAGACGAGCATGTACGGGAGCAGCAGCCCGAGCGCGACGATCGTCCCGCCGGTCGCGCCCAGCGCTCGCGCGAGCGTTCCGCCCAACGCGGGTAGCACTCCGCCGTAAAACAGAACGGCCAGCCCGAAGATGGCGGTCGGCCGCCAGTTGGCGACCGAGGCCCGCAAGCTTGTCGTGAGGGCGGTTAACGCGCCGGCATCGTGAAACACGACAAGCGCGGGCGCGAACCAGAGCGCGAGCAGTGTCGGCAGCGCACACGCGGTGCCGAACAGCATTGCCACCTGCAGGCGGCCGCTCTGCAGCAGCTCGTCGCTTGGCTCTTCACTGCCGGAGACCCAAGCGATCAGGGCGCCGCCGTCGATCAGTGCGGTGGCTCCTACTGCGAGCGTCATGCCAGCGAAGAATACGACGCCCAACGGCAGGAGCGCCCGCAGGTTGCTGCGAAAGCCGCGGAACAGATCGCTCAAAGCCGGCCGTCCGCCGCGCTCCTGCGACCATGCCGCGGCGAGAAATCCGACCGCGAAGACAGGCTTCAATACCGACGCCGCAAGCTTGCCGATCGACGGCCACGGCCCGAGCTCGGCGAGTGCGACCAGAGCGTAATAGACGACCAAAAGCAGCAGCCACGGCAACGGCGCCGCGCGGAACATCGCATACGCGCGGCGGAGCCAGAACATGCCGCGCCGCGCATCGCGGCGCACGAAAGGGATCGCCGTCGCCGGGGCCGGCATCACGGCTCGGGAAACCGCGGCTCGACCGCGATTCGTTTGCGGAGAATGCGTTCGAACACCGCGGGATCGTGCGCATGCGTGAGTTCGCCCTGGCGCGGAAGATGGAGATCGTAGAGTCGCGACAGCCAGAAGCGCAGCGCCGCGGCGCGCAACAGCTGTCCCCACAGCGCGCGCTCGTCGAACGTGAGCGGTCGCACCGCATCGTAGGCACCGACCAGCGCCAGTACGCGCTCGGCATCAAGCTCGCCCTCGCGGTCGCCATCCTGCCACACGCACCAATCGTTGACGGTGATAGCGAGATCGTAGGCGAAGGCATCGGTTGCGGCAAAGCCGAAGTCGATGATGCCGGAGACGCGGCCATCGACGAAGAGTACGTTGTCGCAGAACAGATCGCCGTGGATCGCGCCACGCGGCAACCCCGCTTTGGCGAAACCGGTCTGGCGGCGGAGCTCGCCGGAAAGGAGCGCGTTCTGTTCGGCCGAGAGCAGACCGCGAACGGCGCGCGCCGCCTGCCGCCACCAAGCCGGTCCGCGCCGATTGGCGAGTCGCCCCCGGTATTGCTTGGCTGCGACATGCAACTCCGCCAGTGCGCGGCCTACGGCGGCGCAGTGCGCCGTGTCCGGCCGCTCGACCGGGGCACCAGCCAGCCGCGCAACCAACCCGGCCGGCTTGCCGTTCAGGAAACTAAAGAGCGCGCCGGTGCGGTCCGGTTCCGGCGCGGGCGCCGTCACTCCCGCCCGCGCCAGATGCGCCATGAGATTGAGATAGAAGGGCAGCTCTTCCGCCGGCAGCCGCTCGTAGAGCGTGAGCACGTAGCTGCCTTTGTCGGTGGTGAGAAAGTAGTTCGTGTTCTCTATACCCGCCGCGACTGGATCGAAGGCGCGTACCGGTCCGAGCGCGTAACGCGTCAGCCAGGCGGCGAGATCGTCGGGGGTGACGGTGGTATAGACAGACATCTTCCCGCGAGAGCCGCGTTGCGCCGACCGCGATTGTCGATGAGAATGCCGAGGCTCTTAGAACGAGAACAGCACCCACAGCGGGACTCGAAGCCCGCTGTCGAGGCTGTCGCGACGCACGAAGCCGCCGCTGGCGCCGTCCGCGACCAGGTAATAAGGGCGGCCGTGGCGGGGAGTGACTTTCACCATCGTCAAGCGCCCGTTGACGCGAAATTCCTCGATGGTTTCGTTATCGCGGTGGACGATAGTGACCTGCGGTTCGAGCTCCGGGTCGCCGGCGATCTCGGACGGCGGCGGCGGCGCCTCCGGCAGTGGCTCGAGCTTTGGCGGCGGTGGCGCTCTCTGCGCGAATGCCGTCAGCGCAACGCTGACGGCGAACACGGCAAACACGGTGGCAGGAGTGTGGCGCATCGTGCGATCTTGCCGAATCATCGTTCCATTCTAGCAGAGCGAAACGCGCCCGGCGGCGAAGTCCATGCAAGCTTAGAGGTTCAACATCTTGTCGCGTTCCGTCCGCGTCGGCTGGAACCCGCGCGTTTCATAGTAGTCAAATATCGCTTCGACGATCGCTTCGGGCTCTTCGATGATCTGCATCAGATCGAGATCGGCGGCCGCGATCATTCCTTCGGCGACCAGCCTATCGCGCATCCAGTCGATGAGTCCGCGCCAGAATTCACCCCCGACCAGGATAATCGGAATCTTCCGGCTCTTGCCGGTCTGCACCAGCGTCAGGCATTCGGTCAGCTCGTCAATAGTGCCGAAACCCCCGGGCATGACCACATACGCCGATGCGAAACGCACGAACATCATCTTGCGCGCGAAAAAGTAACGAAAGTTGATGCCGACGTCCTGATAACGGTTGCCCGCCTGTTCGTGGGGCAGCAGGATGTTGAGACCGACCGCGGGAGAGCGCCCGCCGTGCGCGCCGCGGTTTGCCGCTTCCATCGTCCCCGGACCGCCTCCAGAGATTACGGCGAAGCCAGCGTCGGACAAGAGACGCGCAATCCGCTCCGCCTTTTCGAAGTACGGATGATCAGGCTTGAGGCGCGCGCTGCCGAACATGCTTACCGCGGGCCGCACGCCGCGCAAGCGCTCGGTCGCGACGGCGAATTCTGCCATAATGCCCAGCACCCGCCACGCTTCCTGCCCATTGGTCGAGTACATCGCTTCAGGATCGATCAACTCGGGAATCTTGCTTGTCAATATCATGTCGAAATTAGTTCTGGTTGACGGCTCATCGTATCTGTATCGCGCCTTTCACGCGCTGCCCGACCTCCGCACCTCGCGCGGCGAGCCGACGGGCGCGATACGCGGTGTTATTGCCATGTTGCGCCGATTGGTCGAGGACGGCAACCCGGAATACTTCGCCGTGGTCTTCGACGCGCCGGGCAAGACCTTCCGCGATGATTGGTATCCGCAATACAAGGCGAATCGTTCGCCAATGCCGGACGATCTCGCCGCGCAGATTGAGCCGCTGCACGAGCTGATCCGTGCGCACGGCTGGCCGCTGCTGATGATCGAGGGTGTCGAGGCGGACGACGTGATCGGCACGCTCGTGCGGCGCGGCGAAGCCTGCGGCATCGACTCCGTGATTTCCACGGGCGACAAGGATCTCGCGCAGCTCGTCACATCGCGCATCACGCTGGTCAATACCATGAGCAACGAGATGCTGGACGAGGCGGCGGTCGCGTCAAAATTCGGTGTGCGGGCCGACCAACTGCTCGATCTGCTTACGCTTACTGGAGACTCGATCGACAACGTACCCGGCGTCGCCAAGGTGGGGCCAAAGACCGCCGCGAAATGGCTGGCGCAATATGGAACGCTGGAAAACGTTATCGCGCACGCGGACGAGATCGGTGGCGTCGTCGGCGAGAATCTAAGGGCGGCGCTGTCTTGGCTGCCACAAGGCCGCAAGTTGCTCACCGTCAAGACGGACTGCACGCTGCCGTTCGAGCCAATCGATCTCATCGTCCGTGCTGCGGACGCCGCGGCGCTCAAGAACCTCTACGAGCGCTTCGAGTTCAAGAGCTGGCTCAAGGACGTCGATGGCGCGCCAGCGAAGACCACCGGCGTGGACTCGGGGTCGGAAGCCGCCACGGTGCCACAACAACCGCCGCGCGCCCGCGTCGTGCGCGAATACGAAACCATCCTCGATCAGACTGCGCTCGACCGCTGGCTCGCGGCAATCGAGCACGCCGATCTCGTCACCTTCGATATCGAGACAACGAGCCTCGATCCCATGCAGGCGCGCATCGTCGGCATCTGCCTCGCCATTGCGCCGGGCCGCGCGGCGTATGTGCCGGTCGCGCATCGCTACGCCGGCGCGCCCGAGCAGCTGCCGCTGGATGCTGTCCTTGCGCGGCTCAAGCCCTGGCTCGAGAATCCTCGCGCTAAAAAGCTCGGGCAGAACGTCAAATACGACCAGCACGTGCTCGCCAACCACGGCATCGCGCTCGCCGGCGTCGCGCACGACACCATGCTGCAATCTTATGTGCTGGAGTCGCACAGGCTGCACGATCTGGACAACCTTGCCTGGCGCCATCTCGACGTCAAGACGCTGAGCTATGCGGAGGTCGCCGGGAAGGGCGTGAGCCAGATTGCCTTCGACCAGGTCGCGGTCGACCGCGCCACCGAGTACTCGGCCGAGGACGCCGACATCACCTTGCAGCTGCACAGTGCGCTGTACCCGCGCATCGCCGCCGACCCCGGGCTCACGCATGTCTATGAAAGTATCGAGCTACCGACGCGCGAAGTGCTCTTCCGCATGGAGCGCAACGGTGTGCTTCTCGATCCGGTACTCCTCGCCGCGCAAAGCCGCGTGCTCGGCGAGCGGATGCTTACGCTGGAGCAGCAAGCGTTTCAGCTTGCCGGCGGCCCGTTCAATCTGGGTTCTCCACGCCAGCTTGGCGAGGTGCTGTTCGACCGCATGAAGCTTCCCGTGGTGAGGAAAACCGCGACCGGCCAGCCGTCGACCGACGAAGAAGTGCTGCAGGAGCTTGCCGCTGATTACCCGCTGCCGAAGCTACTCCTCGAACACCGGATGCTCTCGAAGCTCAAGTCGACCTACACCGACAAGCTGCCCCAGATGATCAATGCGGCGACCGGCCGCATCCACACGAATTTCGCGCAGGCAACGGCGGTGACGGGTCGGCTGGCCAGCACCGAACCGAACCTGCAGAACATCCCCATACGCAGCGTGGAAGGCCGGCGCATCCGCGAGGCCTTCATCGCGTCGCCGGGCCACGTGCTCGTTTCGGCGGACTATTCGCAGATCGAGCTGCGGATCATGGCACATCTGTCCGGCGATGCATCGCTGGAGAAAGCGTTCGCCGAAGGCGAGGACATTCACAGGGCGACGGCGGCCGAGATCTTCGGCGTGCCGATCGGCGAGGTCACGTCCGACCAACGCCGGTACATCAAGGCGGTGAACTTCGGACTGATCTACGGCATGAGCGCGTTCGGACTGGCCGCACAGCTCGGCATCGAGCGTGGCGCCGCGCAGCAGTTCATCGACAAGTATTTCTCGCGGTATCCCGGCGTCGCCGAGTACATGTTGCGCACCCGGGAGCTGGCGCATAAACAAGGCTATGTGAAAACCGTGTTCGGTCGGCGGCTGTGGCTGCCCGACATCAACGCCGGCGGCGGCCCGCGGCGCCAAGCGGCCGAGCGGGCAGCCATCAACGCTCCGATGCAGGGCACCGCCGCGGACCTGATCAAGCTGGCGATGATCGAGGTGCAAGCCTGGCTCGATCGCGAGCGGCTCGCCTCGCGCTTGATCCTGCAAGTGCATGATGAACTCGTGCTCGAGGTTCCGAATGCGGAGGTCGCGCAGTTGAAGGGCGAGCTGCCTCGACTGATGACGGGCGTCGCGACACTTGACGTGCCGCTTGTCGTCGACGTCGGCGCCGGACCCAACTGGGAGCAGGCGCATTAGCTCCTGACGCGATCGCGAGGCCTGTCGTATACATAACTGCGATGCGCACCTGACACGCATCGCAGCGCAACCGCTCGTGGCCCAACCGAGGCCGTTCGTAAGCTTGCAGCCCCGAGCGAGCGGAGCGCACGTTAATTTAATCCGTTCCCCTCTCTCATGCGCGTGATACCTGTGCTTGCTCCGGCCCATGTCGGTCACTTGGCGATGCTCCGGACGTTCATCCGGGAAGCTGCGGCGGAAGGCAGCTTCGATCGCGTATTAGCCGCCGACACGCCGGCCGCGGTCGAATTCTTCGCGCGGCTGAAGCGGGCGCTCGTCAGCGGTTACTTCGTCGAGGAGGATCCGAGAACCGGCCGCGTCGAATCGGTCGCGGTCCCTGGCTACGTTTTCTGGCCCGACGATCGGAACAGCAGCATGGCGCCGGTCGGATTCGGACTCTTCCGCGCCCTCGAAGGCGGCTACGAGCTATGGCTGGCCGGTCTCGAATTCGGCCGCCGGGGCGGCGGCTACGGGCGCCAGCTCCTCAATGCGCTCTTTGCCACCCCGCCGGGGAAGAAAACCTGGGTCGTGCGCATTCCCCGCGGCTCCCGCTATGGGGCGATGGTGCAGCACTTGCTCAAGTCGTATGGCTTCGATCACGCCGGCGATACCGCTCATCTGCGTTGGTTCATCCGGCAAAGCGCACCGACGTCCATTGCGGCACGCGTGCGCGGCGCCGTCGGCCTGGAAGCGCCGCCGAATTGAACCTCGGGCGGGCGCTCCCTTTGCGTCCCGCCAAGCTCCGTTTACGCGCCCTTGTCCTCGAAGATGTCGCAATACGACGCGTAGACACTGGCAATCGCGACCGGCCCGAGTACGAACCATCCCAAGCCCAACGGTATCGTCGCGATGATGGCGAGCACGATGCCGATCGCGCCATACACCAGGAACGGAATGACATTCCCCAGACACCCGTGGAATGACGCCTTCATCGCCGCCGACGGACCCAACTCCCCCAGCATTACCAGAGCCGGTGCAAACCAGATGGCCATGATCAGTGGCAAAAGCAGCAGCAGGAAGAACAGGATGCCGAGGAGAACCGCAACGACTACGCTGCCCAGCGCGATGCCGGTCTGGGAAGGGTCGGCGGCACCCGTCAACATGCCGAGAAACGCAACCCCGAAGATCGCAATCATCATACCGGCCACGATGAGCATGATGAGGATCGCCAATCCGGTATAGATGAGACCGACGACGACCAGTGGCCCGGTGCTTTGACTGAAGCCGCCGAACAAATGACCCACCGTGAGCGGATTGCCACGATCGAGCGCGCGACATCCCAGCATCAAGCCGCCGGAGAAGACGGGGAACAGAATCTGCAAGGCTAGCGAACCGACGACAGGAATGAACGTGCCGCAAATGTGGACGGCGATGAGGATGAGCATGATCAGAAGCCACACGCCCACGTTGGGCGTGAACAGGCGCCAGCCTTCGCCCCACCAGGAAACGCCGCGACCGGCATCGACGATGCGTGGCTCTCGCGGCGCGACGGCCGCAGGAGCCGCGCCGGACCCGGCCGGCGTAAATTCGTTTGCCATCATTGTTTCCCCTGAAGCTTGGCGGCGAGTCTGAGGTCAACCTTGGCGAGGCAGGCGCTCGCTTGTCGCGCCGGCTGCCGGGATCTGCCGTCGACCGAGCGGAAACCTTAGCACATTGGAGAGCATCGCTGAAGGAAGCCGTACCCATGCGTCATCCGCATCGAGAGTGACGCCCTGACCCGGCGCCATGCGGTGCTAAAAACCCTGCTTTGTGCTTGTGCCCTCGCTCTCTCGATTTCGCTACCCTTCGGGTGTTGGGGGCAGCGAGCAATGCGGTGAGCAGCGCTAACTCCAAAACCAGTTGCCGGCTTTCGACCGCCGCGCCTGCGAATCAAACAGAGCAAGGGCGGCCGCAAACCGCCCTGGAACTGGGGCCCGGCCATGGCGCCCAAGCCGGCGTCGACCGTCCAGTGACCGCCAAGTCACCCGCCGAAATCTCGCAGCCGCGGTGCCCAGGCGGGGCCAACACCGCGAACGCTTGATTTTACAGTCCGCATTCGTTACTATTAGCACTCGCGGGGGATGAGTGCTAATAACGGGAAGTTGGGTTGAACCTCTCCCTGCCCCGGGTCTTAATAAATTCGTAATGCCTTGATTTTTGACAATTTTTAATGGAGTGAGCATTAACATGAAAATTAATCCCCTACACGATCGTGTGATCGTCAAGCGGCTGGAAGAGGAACGCAAGACCGCCGGCGGCATCGTCATACCCGACACTGCGGCCGAAAAGCCGTCGCAGGGTGAGATCGTGTTCGCCGGGCCCGGCAAGACCGACGAGAACGGCAAGCTGATCCCGATGGGCGTCAAGGTCGGCGACAAGATTCTCTTCGGCAAGTATTCCGGCCAGGAATTCAAGCTGGACGGGCAAGACTACCTGCACATGCGCGAAGACGACGTCATCGGCATCATCGCGTGACTTTAGTCGCGCGATCACATACAGCATTGAGGAGCAACGAAAATGGCAGCCAAAGACGTACGCTTCGGTGAAGGCGTCCGCAATAGAATGTTGAGCGGGGTAAACATACTCGCCAACGCCGTCAAGATTACGCTCGGCCCCAAGGGCCGCAACGTCGTGCTCGAGCGCAGCTTCGGCGCGCCGACGATAACCAAGGACGGCGTGTCCGTCGCCAAGGAAATCGAGCTCAAGGACAAGTTCGAGAACATGGGCGCGCAAATGGTCAAGGAAGTTGCGTCCAAGACCTCGGACGTCGCCGGCGACGGCACGACGACCGCCACTGTGCTGGCGCAGTCGATCGTGCAAGAAGGAATGAAGTATGTCGCCGCGGGCATGAACCCGATGGATCTGAAGCGCGGCATTGACAGGGCGGTTCTCGCCGTGGTCGAAGAGCTCAAGAAGATCAGCAAGCCGTGCACGACGAGCAAGGAAATCTCCCAAGTCGGAGCTATCTCCGCCAATGCCGACGAATCGATCGGCAAGACGATCGCCGACGCGATGGACAAGGTCGGCAAGGAAGGCGTGATCACCGTCGAGGACGGCAAGGGCCTGGAAAACGAGCTCGAGCTCGTCGAGGGCATGCAGTTCGACCGCGGCTACATCTCGCCGTACTTCATCAACAATCCCGACAAGCAGGTCTCGATTCTCGAAGATGCGTACATCCTGCTGCACGACAAGAAGATCTCGAATATCCGCGATCTCCTGCCTCTGCTCGAGCAAGTCGCGAAGTCGGGCAAGCCTCTGCTGATCATCGCCGAGGACGTCGACGGCGAGGCGCTGGCGACGCTCGTCGTCAACAACATCCGCGGCATCCTGAAGACGACTGCGGTCAAGGCGCCGGGCTTCGGCGACCGCCGCAAGGCGATGCTCGAAGACATCGCGATCCTGACCGGCGGCACGGTGATCGCCGAGGAGCTGGGCCTCAAGCTCGAGAACGCGACGTTGAAGGACCTCGGCCGCGCGAAGAAGATCGAGGTCGCGAAGGAAGACACCACGCTCATCGACGGCGCGGGCGAGAAGTCGGCGATCGAGTCGAGGGTGAAGAACATCCGCGTGCAGATCGACGAGGCGACTTCGGATTACGACAAGGAAAAGCTGCAGGAACGGGTGGCGAAGCTCGCCGGCGGCGTGGCGGTGATCAAGGTCGGTGCCGCCACCGAAGTCGAGATGAAGGAAAAGAAGGCCCGCGTCGAGGACGCGCTGCATGCGACCCGTGCGGCGGTCGAGGAAGGCATCGTCGCCGGCGGAGGTGTGGCTTATCTCCGCGCGCGCGCCAATCTCAAGGGACTGAAGGGCGACAACGCCGATCAGGACGCAGGCATCAAGATCGTGTTGCGCGCCCTCGAGGAACCGATGCGGCAGATCGTCGCCAACAGCGGTGACGAACCCTCGGTCGTGGTCAACAAGGTCGTCGAGAAGAACGGGAACTTCGGTTTCAATGCCCAGACCGGGGAGTATGGAGACCTCGTGGCAATGGGCGTCGTTGATCCGACCAAGGTGGCGCGGTTCGCCTTGCAAAACGCATCATCGGTCGCGAGCCTGATGCTCACCACGGAGGCGATGATCGCCGAGCTGCCGAAGGATGAGAAGCCGATGGGTGGCGGCGGCGGCATGGGAGGCATGGGCGGCATGGGTGACATGGACATGTGACGATTTCGTCCAAGAGCGGCTCGCCGTCCGGGCGGGCCGCGATTGGAAACGAAATCGTCATCCCCGCGCAGGCGGGGATCCAGCATTAAAAAAGCCCCGCGCGAGCGGGGCTTTTTTTCCTGGGTCGCGGTATCACTCTCTGTCGAATGCGTCGGCTAGGGCAGCGCCGTGCGCAGCACTACTCCGTAATAGGTGAGTCCGCTGTTCGGCTGCTTGATGCTTCCGTTCGACACGTGCTGCACGTACGCGCCGAGCTCGTAACGATGACGCTCGCCGAAAGAGATGCCCAGACCCCCGATTTCGCCGAACTGGAACGCAGAGCCGAAGCGGCGTTCCTCGTTTATACGTGTCGCCGACAGCAGGCGGACGCCGATACCCGCCTCGATGAATAACTGCGCCCCCGAAGCCCCTGGTCCGGCCCAGCGCAGCATGGGCGTGAGACTCGCGTCCCACAGCGATTCGTGCGCCGTCGGACGCTCGCGACCACGCCAGTACGCGACTTGCGCCACGAGCCGCGTATCGAATCCGTGATCCTTGAGAATGGCGCAAGCACACAGCGAATCCCAATGCGCCGCGACGCCGTAGATCGCCACTTGGTCACCGTAACCGACCGTGAGTGCCGCACCGTCGGGAGTGGAAAATCCTGCGCTGCGTGCGAGCGGTGCCACCATGATGAATGCGAGCACGACCATCGTCACCTTTGCCGAGCGTCGCGGCAAAGCGACATGCATGATGCGGCAGTGAGTCGTCATCGTCGGCGAGCAGTCATGGAGAAATGGGACGCGTCTGCACCGCAGCTGCGCCGACGGACCACCGACGCGGCTGGTCGTGTCCCCTCGAGCGCGTCCACGGTGCATGAGCTGCAGCTGAGATTCTAGGGAAGCGCAGGCATTGCGGCAAGTCTCGAGGAATCTAATCGTGGTGGACACGACGGCAGCACCTGCAGGTAGCGCCAAGGCTGCGCGCGCAGGGCCATGATCACCAGGGCCGCGCAGTGACACCCGCGCTGCAATCGATGAACGACGATGTCTCGCCGCTCATGCTCGAATTATAGGCGCGGGAGTCGCGCGAGCGTCGCCCACGTGCTCGCAAAATGCATTAGACTACTCACGAACCTCTGACTCGTCCCCACGCGTCGCAATCGTGCGGGGCGTCGGAGTTCCAAAACATTTGGCGCGCCGGACCACGATGCTCAGGAACCTGCTCGCATGACTTCGGGGATGCTCTTCGCGCTGGCGATAGGCACGCTCGTCGTATTCGTGCTGGTCGGATTGATGCGACGGAGCCGCAGCGCGAGTCAGGCCGAGCGGTCGGCGTCGGACGCGCAGAATACGGTCGCGCAGTGGACCGAAGGCGAGACGACGCGGCTGCTGTCGAGCGCAGAGGTTCCCGGGCTCTACCTCCTGCGTCCGCGTTTTTTGTCCAAAGCAGAGAATGTCGTCTATCTACTGCTCAAGGCGGCGTTTCCACGGCATGAGATCTTCGCGCGGGTGCGGCTCGCGGACGTGTTGCAGGTCAAGATCGGCCCGCAGGGAATGGAAAGGCTGCGCGCGTTCCGCAAGATAGCCAATCAGCACGTCGGTTTCGTCGTCTGCGACCGAGACATGACCATCGTCGCTATCGTCGACGCAAAGGAGCCCGAGCAGGTCCAGAATCCCAGAGATCAAAAGCTCGAGATCATCAAGCAGCGCTGTCTGCAGGCAGCGCAGGTGAAATACATCTGCGTCTACCCGCCGACTCTGCCGCGCTACCGCGAGCTGCGCACACAGGTACTCGGCCCCGCCGCGGAACTCGTCTGATCCTACGTTCCCTTAGCCGGTCGCGGCGCGATGCGGGCCGCGATCCAGGTGCCGGCAACGATGAGCGCACAGCCGGAGAGCGTATTCGCGGCGAACGCTTCGCCCAGAAAAAGCACGCCCCACAACACGCCGAAGAGCGGGATCAGGAAAGTGACCGTCAGCGCTCGCGCCGGCCCGATGGTCGCGATCAGCCGGAAATACAGCAGATACGCGAAAGCCGTCGACGCCAGCGCGAGGGCGAGCACGTTGGCCGTGACGAGCGGAGTGAGCGGTCCCGGCGTGGGCACGAAGCATAGTGCAGGCGCGAGGACGACCGCGGCGGCGAGTTGGCTATAGAGCGCGACCGCCGCACTCGGGACCGCGGCCATGCGCCGCTTGGCGTAGACGCTCGCGACTCCATAGCAAAGCGCGGCGCCGAGGCAAGCCAGCGTTGCCCAAAGCATCATTCCCGACAGCGGCTCGGGTTGCCACCCAACGAGAACGGCGACCCCGGCAAGCCCGAGCCCCATGCCTGCCAGCTTGCGTAGCGTCAGAGCTTCGCCGAGCCACACCGCGGCAGTGAGCGCCCCGAAGAATGGACTCGTCGCGTTGAGGATCGCCGCGGCCGAAGCGCTGATGTATTGCTCGGCAAAGCAGAAGAGCGCGAAGGGCAACGCCGAATTCACCGCTCCGATGATGAGATAACCGCGCCAATGCGCAAAGAGCGGCGGGACGGAACGGCGAGCGAGCGAGAGCGCGAAAAGCGCGACGAAGGCCAGCGCGACGCGCGAAAAGGCGAGCCACAACGGCCCCAGCGCGGGAACGGCGACGCGCATGAAGGCAAACGAGCCGCCCCAGAGCCCAGCCAGCAACAGCAGCCGGGCGGCATCGCCGGGACCCATCGATTCAGTCGGAGGCGGGGTGTGCCGTCGCTCCAACGCTGGGCCGTGTCACCTCGAGCGCAAGCTGACCACGGCCGGCATGGGCGCGCTCGTGCTCGAGCAACCACTGCTTACGCCACAGGCCGCCGCCGTACCCGGTCAGCGTGCCGTCGGCACCGATCACTCGGTGGCAGGGCACGATGAGGCACAGCCGGTTGTCGCCGTTGGCTCGGCCGACCGCGCGCACCGCGGTGCCGCGACCGATCGTCGCCGCGATATCGGCGTAGGAGCGCGTCGCTCCGGGCGGTATGGAAAGGAGCGCATTCCATACCGCACGCTGGAAGGCAGAGCCGCAAAGCGCGATCGGCGTGACAAACGTGAGCGTGCGGCCGGCAAAGTACGCCGCGAGCTCATCGCCGATCTGTGCCAGGTAACGATGCGCGCCGGGCAGAATCGGGCGCTTGAGCTTCTTCTGCATCACCTCGATTTCGCGTTCGAGGCCGCGCCGGTCCACGAATTCGAGCAGCGCGAGTCCGCGGTCGTCAGCCAGCGCGAGCATTGCGCCAAGCGGAGTCTCGAACCACTGTGCGTAAAGGCATTCGACGTCGTGCGCGCGGCTGGGAGCGGCACCGACGTGCCGGTTGAACGCGACGCGGAAGCCACTGCCGGATTCGAAGCCGTGATCGAGCTGGAGGTCGAGCATGGATTTTCCTTGGCGCACGCCCGCGAGGGCCAGGCCCATGCGGCGCGCGCGATGATAGGCGTGAAAGGTCATGCCGCAGTAGCGCTTGAACGCGCGCCGTGCGGTCGAGGGTTCGATGCCGCGGCGAGCGAGGTCGATGTCGCGCAGGCGGCCCGTGGGTTCGGCCTCGACCGCGGCGAGCAATTGCGCCACCAGCGGCGGCGCGCCGTGGTCCTCATTCAGCGGCTCACACCGCCGGCACGGCCGGTAGCCCGCGTGCAGCGCCGCGCTCGTCGAGGCGAAAAATTCGACGTTCTCGCGCTTCGGCGTGCGCACGCGGCACGTGGGGCGGCAGAAGATTCCTGTAGTCGCGACCCCGACGAAGAAAATACCCTCGAAGGCCGGATCGTGGTCGACGACCGCGCGGTACATCACTGCGGGAGAAGGAAGCTCTGTCATGCGCGAATTATAGGCGCGAGCCTACCGCGGCGTCGTCGATATTCGGGCGGCAAATTCCGCGGCCTCCGCTCGCGGGAATCGCGCCTCACTGGAAGAACTTGATGTAGATCCAGAGCAGGAGCAATGCGCCGATGATCGACATGATCCAGCCAGCCGGATGAAACTTGCCGTCGGGACTCTTCCAGATCAGACTGCTGATGAGTCCGCCGACGATCGAGCCACCGATGCCGAGCGCCACCGTGAGCCAGAATCCAAGCGGCACGGCACCGGGGTAGAAGAACCGCGCGAGGACGCCGACGATAAAACCGACGACGATCGTTCCAATGATGCCCATGATTCCCATGTGTCATTCTCCTGTGACGATGTTATTGCGGGAGAACCGGCGACGTACGGTCGGTCCGGGCGCTGCGTACGCGGCAGCGCATCGATGCTAGCACACCGGGCCAAGACCTCCCGGTAAGGATTGCGCTCGCTTGCGCGACCAAGGCTCGAGGACGAGAAAGACCGCGATGAACGCAAAGTGGAGTCGGATGCTCGGTGCCGCCGCGGCAGTGCTGTGGCCGGTGTTGAGCGGCGCGGATTGCCATGTCGCCAGCCCGAATCACACCGTCGCGCTGATCGAGCTCTACACCTCCGAAGGTTGCGACAGCTGCCCGCCGGCCGATCGCTGGTTGTCCGCGCTGGATCTCGGCGCGCCGGCGCCGCGCGCGGTAGCGCTCGCGTTCCACGTCGATTACTGGGACCGGCTCGGTTGGCGGGATCGTTTCGGCAGCGCGAGCTTCACCGAAAGGCAACACGAGCAGATGGCGCGTCGGCACGCCGCCTTTGTCTACACCCCGCAGGTGTTGTTGCAGGGGAGCGATTTCCCCCGCTGGCGTGACGCGAGCCAGCCGGTTGCGGCGCTCGCTACGATCAATGCCCGGCCGGCGCGCGCGACGATCGAGCTCGTTGTCGCACCGCTCGATGGCAGCACAGCTGCGGTCGATTTACACGTGCGCATCCCGCAGCTCCGCGATCGTGCCCACGCGGCGGTCGCGGTCGCGTTGACGCAGAGCGGCCTCGCCAGCGATGTCAAGGCCGGTGAAAACGCCGGCAAGCGGCTGCTTCATGATCATGTCGTGCGCGCCTGGCGTGCGGGCGCGCCGATCGGTGTCGCGGGAGAGTTGCGGCAGCATTTCAGCTTGCCGCTGCCCGCCGAGCGCGGCCCGCTGGAGATCGTTGCCTTCGCCGAGAACACCGCGACCGGCGAGGTGCTGCAAGCGCTCGCCCTGCCGGTCTGCACTCCTTAGAAACCGCATCGCCGATCCCGGCGAGCGGCGGAATGGCCTCGCCCGCAATATCGAAGCGCGGCTCCCGGCGACCGTTGCCCGTCTCTGAAGTTTCCCGTAAGGTTGCGCTCGCCTGTCAATGACCGCGGGCCGCGGCAAATTCATTCCGCTGTTGCATCGCGCCGCGACCCAAGGCGATGGACCGCCGCAGAGCTCTTGCGGCACGAACCCGGAGGAAGCATTTCGACAGCCCGACCGCAGGCCGCTCGCGTGCAGCTGAGCTCGAAGGCGGAGGAGCGCCGAGTCATATTCGCCTCGTCGCTCGGCACCGTTTTCGAGTGGTACGACTTCTACCTGTATGCGACGCTGGCGCCGTTCTTCGCGACGCTGTTCTTCCCCAAGGGTAACGACACGGCGGCTCTGCTTTCCGCCTTCGCCATTTACGCCGCCGGATTCCTGGTGCGGCCGTTCGGCGCGATCGTGTTTGGCCGGATCGGCGACCTGGTCGGCCGCAAGTACACGTTCTTGTGGACGATCGTGGTTATGGGCTTCTCGACCTTCGCGGTCGGCCTGGTCCCCACGTTCCAGACCATCGGCTGGGGAGGCCCCATTCTGCTCCTGGGCCTGCGCCTGTTGCAGGGTCTCGCGCTCGGCGGCGAATACGGAGGGGCGATCACTTACGTCGCCGAGCACGCGCCGCAGAATCGGCGCGGTTACGACACAAGCTGGATCCAGACCACGGCGGCGCTGGGCTTCTTCTTCGCGCTCGTGGTCATCGGGGTGTGCCGTTTTTCCGGCGTCCTCAGCGCGAAGGACTTCGCGGTGTGGGGATGGCGCATCCCCTTCCTGGTGTCTTTGATCCTGCTGGTCTTCTCGGTGTACATCCGCCTGAGGCTCAACGAATCGCCGGTGTTCCAGCGCATGAAGGCCGAAGGCAGGGGCTCGAAAGCGCCGCTGCGCGACAGCTTTCTCTCGTATCCGAACAACAAGTACGTCGTGCTCGCGCTGTTCGGTGCGACCGCGGGTCAAGGCGTGGTCTGGTACACAGCCCAGTTCTATGCGCCATTCTTCCTGACGATTACGCTCAAGATGGATGACCAGACGGCGTACGCCCTGGTCGGCCTGTCGCTGCTGATGGCGACGCCGTTTTTTGTCGTATTCGGCGCACTGTCTGATCGGATCGGCCGGCTGAGGATCATCCTGTTTGGATGTCTCATCGCGGCCGCGACATACTTCTGGCTGTTCACGTGGCTGATGCACTTCGTGAATCCCGCGCTCGAAGCCTACCGGGACAAGACGCCGATCACCGTCTCGGCAAAGGATTGCGCTTTCCATGTGTTCGTGACGCCGTTCACCAAGTACTCGGACTGCGACCGCGCCAAGGATTTCCTGACCAGGCAGGGACTGTCGTTCAAGTCGGTCGACCTGCCGGTCGGAGCGACCGACAACGTCATCATCAGGATCGGTGACACCGAGCTCAAGGGCTGGAACGAGAAGAAGACCGCGGAGCTGCTCAAGGCCGGGGGCTATCCGCAAGGCCACGCCGACAGCAGCCGGATCAACAAACCGATGACCGTGGTGATCCTTGTCATCATGATGATCTACGTGACGCTGGTGTACGGGCCGATCGCTGCGTTCCTGGTCGAGCTGTTCCCGACGCGCATTCGCTATACGTCGATGTCGTTGCCGTACCACATCGGCAATGGCTGGTTCGGCGGCATGTTGCCGCTGCTCGCCACCGCGATGGCGGCAGGCGGGGGCGACATCTATTACGGGCTCTGGTACCCGATCGCCGTTGCGATCATGACTTGCATCGTCGGCTTGCTCTTTCTCCACGATAACAAGGAGCGCGACATCGAATCCGACTGGAGGTGAGCAATGCCATTTGAATGCTGCTATAGTCGGCCGCGGTCCCGAGGGTTTCGATGCGCCGCAAATTACGCGACTGGCTGAAGCAATTGGGTCCCGGGCTGATCACCGGGGCCGCCGACGACGATCCGTCCGGGATCGCCACGTACTCGCAGGCGGGCGCGCAATTCGGCTTCCTGACGCTGTGGACCGTCGTCTTTACGTACCCGCTGATGGTCGGGATCCAGATGGTCAGCGCGCGCATCGGCCGCGTCACCGGCCATGGACTCGCGGCAAACATCGGCCGGAGTTTTCCGCGGCCTGTGCTGTACGGTATCGTCGCCCTGCTCGTCGTCGCCAACACGATCAACATCGCCGCCGACATCGCCGCAATGGGCGATGCCTTGCAGCTCATCGTCGGCGGACCGCCACATGTGTACGCGGTCGCGTTCGGCAGCGTTTGCCTGCTGCTGCAGGTCTTCATGTCGTACCGGCGCTACGTGCGCTACCTCAAGTGGCTTACGCTGGCACTGCTGTCCTATGTGCTGCTGGTGCTGACAATCGACATCCCCTGGCGCGAAGTGGCGGCGCACACGGTGGCGCCGCATTTCGCGTTGACCGCCGAGTACCTGACGGTGGTCGTCGCCGTCTTCGGCACCACCATCAGCCCGTATCTTTTCTTCTGGCAGGCGTCGCAGGAGGTGGAGGACCTCAACGCCGACCCCGCGGCCGGTGCGCTGGCCCACGCGCCCGACGATGCTGCGAAGCATTTGCGCCGGATCAAGATCGACACGTACTTGGGCATGGGTTTTTCGAACATTGTCGCGTTCTGCATCATACTCGGCACGGCTGCGACGCTTAGTGCCGGCGGCGTGACCGACATCGAGACCTCCTCGCAAGCCGCCGAGGCGCTGCGGCCACTCGCCGGACACTTCGCCTTCCTGCTGTTCGCGCTGGGGATCATCGGCACCGGCATGATCGCGGTGCCCGTTCTCGCCGGATCGGCCGCGTATGCCGTCACCGAGACCTTCGAATGGAAACGCGGCCTCGACTTGAAGCTCCTCGAGGCGCGCGAGTTCTACGCCATCATCGCGTTGGCCACGCTCGGCGGCGTCGCCCTCGTCTTTTCTCCCATCAACCCGATCAAGGCGCTGTTCTGGAGCGCGGTGATCAACGGCGTGATCGCCGTGCCGATCATGGTCGTCATGATGCTGCTCGCGGAGGATAAGAAGGTCATGGGCGATTTCACCGTCACGCGGCGGCTGAAAGTGTTCGGATGGCTCGCGACCGGCACCATGGCCGCCGCGGTCGTTGCGATGCTTGCGACGTGGTAGCTCTCGAATTCATTCGCACGCACCGGTTTCTGCTGCGGCGCCGTCCCGGCTAGCACGCCGTCCGATGCCGCTCGATGCACGTCCGGAGGACTTCGTCGGGGTTGCGCTTCCACCAGTTGTTCGCCGAAAAGATCTCGACTTCGTGTGGCCCCCGGTAGCCTGCGGCTTCCATCCAGGACCGGATCAACGGAATATCGATCACTCCGTCACCCATCATGCCGCGATCGAGCAGCAGATCCGCGGTGGGCACCAGCCAATCGCAGATGTGGAACGCCAGCAGCCGTCCGGGATGGCCTCCCGCGCGCTCAATCTCGGCGCGGAGATTACGGTCCCACCAGACATGGTAGACATCGACCGCGATGCCGAGGCCGCCATTGGCGCCCGGCGCGAGCTCGTCGCAAAGATCGTTCGCGTGCGTCATGGTGTTGACGCAGGCGCGATCGGCGGCGTACATCGGATGCAGCGGCTCGATGGCGAGCGGCATCGCGGCGGGCCGCGCGTATTGGAGCAGCTCGCCGATGCCGTCGCGAATCATCTCCCGCGCGCCGGACAGGTCCTTGGAGGCGATCCGGCCGTCGGCGTCCTTGGGCAGCCCGCCGACCACGAGGACGAGGCAAGCTGCGCCCAGCGCCAGCGCCTCGTCGACCGCGCGCTTGTTATCGTCGAGCGCGGCTTTGCGTGCGGCGCGGTCGGCGGCAGAGAACATGCCGCCGCGGCAATACCCCGAAAGCGCCATACCGGCGTCGCGAAGGCGCTGCGCGGTCTCCTTCAGGCCCGCCGCCGCAACCTGGTCGCGCCAGGGCGAGAGCCTGCGGATGCCGTGGCGCGCACAGCCGGCGATGATCTCCGGCAGCGCCCACTGCTTGCGCACGGTCGCGGTGTTGATCGACAGCAGTCCGGAATCGGGTTCGCGAATCGACCGCATGGTCAACCGTCGGCACCGTGCCACGAGAGCAAGGTTCGCATGCGCCGCACCGCTCGCTCGGCTTCGGTGAGCAGCCCTGCAGCGTCGGCCAGCTCGAAGAGCTCGACGAAGTGCAGCAGGCTCCGCGCGCTTTGCTGCCCGCCGACCATGACGAAATGATCCTGATGCCCGTTGAGCCACGCGAGGAACACCACCCCGGTCTTGTAGAAGCGCGTCGGCGCGCGGAACACGTGACGCGACAGGGGAACGGTCGGCGCGAGTATGGCTTCGAACTGCTTGCCGTCGCCGGAGGCGAGCGCCGAGAGCGCCGCGGAAGCTGCGGGTGCGATCGGATCGAAGATGCCGAGGAGGGCATCTGAGTATCCGTGCTCGTCGCCGGCGATGAGCTCGGCAAAGTTGAAATCGTCGCCGGTGTACATGCGCACGCCCTCGGGGAGCCGCCGCCGCATCGCGATCTCCCGGTGCTTGTCGAGCAGCGAGACCTTGATGCCGTCGACCTTGTCGGCGTGCGCGGCGATGATGTCGAGGCACACGCTCGTCGCCCGGTCGAGGTCGGCATGGCCCCAGTAGCCGGCGAGCGTGGGATCGAACATTTCGCCTAGCCAATGAATGATCAGCGGCTTGCGCACCTGCGAAAGGATCCGTGCGTAGACCTCGGCGTAGTCCTCCGACGAGCGCGCGCAGGCCGCGAGCGCGCGGCTCGCCATCAGGATGATCCTGCCTCCGCGGCTCTCGATCGCCTCGCATTGCAGGGTGTAGGCGTCGATCACGTCCGTGATCGTCGTCGAGGCCCGCGGCTCGAGGTGATCGGTGCCGGCGCCGCAGGCGATCTGTGCGCCTGGGGTAGAGCGAGACAGCCTGAGCGAACGGTCGATCAGCTCGAGCGACGTGGGCCAGTCGAGGCCCATGCCGCGCTGCGCAGTGTCCATCGCCTCGGCGACACCGAGACCTAGCGACCACAGGTAAGCGCGGTAGGCGAGCGTTGCATCCCAGTCGATTGCGGGCTGAAGCCAGGGATCGGCAGAGGAAAACGGATCGGCGACGACGTGCGCTGCCGCGTAGACAACGCGGTTGAAACGTGTGCCGAGCGCCGGCGATGTCCAGGCAGCCGCGCCGCGCAGCGTGTAGTCGTGCAGCGTGCCGTCATTGCGCGGTAGGCGGATGCGAGTCATGGCCTTCAGGCTTTCAGCGGGGGCACGTCGAGCCAGCGCCGCTCGGCCCAGCTCTTGAGTCCCAGCTCGGCAAGCTGTACGCCTTTTGCGCCTTCGAGCAGGTTCCAACGGAAAGGCGTGTCGTCGTGCAGGTGACGGATGAACAGCTCCCATTCGACCTTGAACGCGTTGTCGTAGTCCCGGTTGTTCGGCACTTTCTCCCATGTATCGAAAAAATCAATGGTCTGTGGAAGGTCGGGATTCCACACCGGCTTGGGCGTGTTGACGCGTGCCTGCGTCCAGCAGTCGGTCAATCCAGCAACGGCCGAGCCGAGCGTGCCATCGACGTGGAAGGTAGCGAGATCGTCGCGGCGTACGCGCGTTACCCACGAGCTGTTGATCTGGGCAATGACGGGCCCATCCGCGCCGGCGAGCTCGAAGGTGGCATAAGCCGCGTCGTCGGCGGTGGCATTGTATTCGCGGCCTTGCTCATCCCAGCGCTTCGGGATGTGGGTCGTACCGAGGCACGAGACGGATTTGACCTCGCCCCAAAGATTGTCGAGCACGTAGCGCCAATGGCACAGCATATCGACGATGACGCCGCCATCGTCTTCCTTGCGGTAATTCCACGACGGTCGCTGCGCAGGCTGCCAGTCGCCTTCGAATACCCAATACCCGAACTCGCCGCGGACCGACAGGATGCGGCCGAAAAAACCGGAGTCGACCAGCATTTTCATCTTGAGCAAGCCCGGCAACCATAGCTTGTCCTGTACGACGCCGTGCTTGATGCCCGCGGCTTTCGCCGCTTCGTAGATATCCAGCGCTTCGCTCAGCGTCGGCGCGACGGGCTTCTCGGTGTAAATATGCTTTCCCGCGGCGATCGCCTGGTTGATAAGCTTCGGCCGCAAGCCGGTCGAAGCCGAGTCGAAGTACACCGTATCGTCCTTGTTCGCCAACGCCGTGTTCAGATCGGTCGACCAGCGCGTCACGCCGTTGGCTCGCGCGAGGTCTTTGAGCTTCTCCGCGTTGCGGCCGACAAGAATCGGATCGGGCATTACGCGGCGGCCGTCAGCCAGGCGGACGCCGCCTTGGGCACGAATGGCGCAGATCGAGCGGATGAGATGCTGGTTGGTACCCATCCGGCCGGTGACGCCGTTCATGATGATCCCGAGTCGGATCGTTTCCACTGTCGTTCTCCTGAGAATAGGTTCGGTCGGCTGCCGGCTCACGTCGCGGCGGCCAAGGCGTTGCCGAGAGGCACGAGCGTCGCCCAGTCCGGCTGCGCTGCCGAAGCAAAGCCGGGCGCCTCGAGCGAGGAAAGATCGATACGACCATCGCGAATCGCCAGCCTGACGCTGCCGTGGCTCTTCTCGTACAACCCGGGTTGCGCGGCGAGAAACGCCTTCTGTTCAGCGTCGCCGGCGCTCTGTCCGGCGAATCCGTTGACGTAGTGGTGGCCGTTGCGCTCGACGTGCGCCAGGCCGAGCAGGGCCGCCAGCGCCAGGTCCTGCTGAACGCCAAGTCCGGCCTGCATGGTCAGATCCTCGCCCGACAGGAAATGGCGCGGCGCGACGCCGTCATTCCAGTGCGCGCAGCGCGCCGCGTTGAGCAGCGACTTGTAGATTCCCTTGCAGCTCTTGCTCGATACGCCCGTGTAGCCGGCTGCGCGCGCCGTCGGAAATGCGTCGAGCGTCGCGTCGGATTCGTCGATCAGTAGCGGTTTAACCTTGGCGAGCTTCGAAACGTCGGCTTCGAGGGTGATCGCGCGCGGCAGCGGTTGCTCGAGATACAGCGTCGCTGCGAACAGCCGTGCCAGCGCCGGCGTCGCTTCGATCTTGCGCCAGAGCTCGGCGATTCCCGACGGGTTGGCATACTGCTCGTTACCATCGAGGGTGATTGCGTAGCGGGGTAAACGGTCGAGCACGGCGGCGATGCGGGTCAGGCGTTCGACGTCAAGGTGCGGATCGCCGCCGAGCTTGATCTTGAAATAGCGGTTGCCGTAGGCGGCGATCACTTCCTCCAGCGTCTCTGGCAGACCGTCGCCGACGCGATTCGCGACATCGCCGGCGACGATGGGATCGAGCATGCCGATCGTGTGGCGCGCGGCGATCGTTGGCGACGGCGTCAGTCCCGCAACAAAACCGTCGATGGCGAAACCTGCGAGATCGGGCGTCAGTGCCGCGTTGATCCCGGGCAGGTTGGCGCGGATCGCGGCGCTGAACGGGACGCCGAGCGCGCGGCAGAGCGCGTCGAGGATCGCGCGGTCGATCAATGCCGGCCCGTAATTCGAGGTGAGCGGATTGAGCCCGGCGTCGGCACCGCCGGCGATCAATGCGCGGTAATGCGCGGCAAAGTGGCCGAAGCCAGTGAACGCGCGCGTCTCGGCCACATAAGCATGGTTTGCGATGAACAGTGAGCGCCGGAGATCTTCGATGTTGTCGGCGTTCGACTTCTGCGGAGACTTGTCGAACCACTTCGGAATCATCAGCTCGGCGGCAGCGCCACGCGCCTCGCGGCCATCGTTGAGCTGGATGCCGGCGCGAGCGAAGGCCTGCGGCGCGTGCGTCACGGTCGCGACGCCGAAGCGAAAAGGGATGCGCAGCGCGACCGGGCGCTCGTAGAGCTCGATCGCGACGACGCGAAATTCGGGTGCGGCCATCGGTGGGAGGCGGTGCAGTGCGCAGCGACGTTAGGCGTCCAGCGAACCTTGCGCGTAAAAGTGGGCGCGAATCGTTTGCGCGAGCCCCCCGAACTGCGCGCTACCCATCATGGCCAGCGTGCGCGGCCGCGGCAACGGTATGTCATAGACCGCGGCGATCGAACCTGGACGCTCGCTCATGACCAACACCCGATCGGACAGGAAGATCGACTCCGGAATGCTGTGCGTGATCAGCAGCACCGTCTTTTTCGCCGCCGCCCAGATGCGCTGCAGCTCCAGGTTCATCTTTTCGCGCGTCATCGCGTCGAGCGCGCCAAACGGCTCGTCCATCAGGAGAATCGCCGGATCGTGCACCAGAGCGCGGCAGATCGACGCGCGCTGCTGCATGCCGCCCGAAAGCTGCCAGGGATACTTGTTTTCGAAACCGACGAGTCCGACCATCTCGATCAACTCGCGGGCGTGCACGAGGGCGGATTTGTACGGGAGCCTGCGGACTTCGATCTGGAGCATGATGTTCTCCAGCACCGTGCGCCAGGCAAGCAGCACGTGACTCTGGAACACGATGCCGATACTGGCCGCCGGCCCGTCGACCCGCTGGCCGGCGATCTCGATCGAGCCGCGCGTGGCGGGCAGCAAGCCCCCCACCATCTTGAGCAACGTGCTCTTGCCGCAACCGCTGGGTCCGACGACCGAGACGAACTCGCCGTCCCGGATGTCGAAGTCCAACGGTTTCAACGATTCGACCTCGCCCTCTTTGGCGCGATAGGTCTTGGCCACGCCGCGACCGCGGATCAGCGGTGGAGCGTGATCAACGATTGCATTGCTCACGGTGGGTCCCTGTTCAATCAAGGCAGGTACTGCAGCGTCACCCAGTCCTCGGGCTTGCCCTTGGTCGCGGGATCGAGGCCGCCATACTCCGCGAGCAGGTTCAGCGATTCGCCAACGTTCTCCATCGCTACGCGGAGGGGGGGCTGCTTGGCCGTATCCTTGGTGTGATAGAGCGCTGTCGTCTGCTTGAGTCCGATGATCAGCGTTTCCCGCACGCCCGCCTTGGAGTTTGCTTTCAGCATCGCGTCGACCGCCGCTTCGGGTTCCTTTTCGGCGTCTGCCATCGCCTTGGTCGTCGCGCGCAGGAAGCGTTTGACCATGTCCGGTTTCGATTTGAGCGTGTCGGTGTTGGCGACAATGCCCGAGCTGATGAGGTTCACGCCGTAGTCCGCGAAGCGGATGGGATGAACCGGCTTCTGCGTCGCATCCTGCAGCTTGATCGCCTGATCCATCACGTATCCCAGCAGCAGATCGGCCTGTCCGTTCATGACTGCGTTGAGCTTGGTTTGCGCGTCGCCGGCAACGGTCTTGAAGTCCGTTTCCTTGATGCCGGTCTTCTTCAGGAACAGTGGCCAGATCTGCGACATCGAGTCGCCCGGCGTCACCGCGACGGTCTTGCCGACGATGTCCTTGGGCACACGAATGTTCTTGTCGGAAAAGCCCATGACGGACATCGGGCTCACCTGCAGTGCCACGCCGACGGCTCTGACTGGCGCACCTTTGGCAGCGGCTTTGATCATGGTCGGAACGTCGACGTAGCCAAACGTTGCGGTGTTGGCTGCGACAGCCTGCACCGTTACGCCCGAACCGCGTCCTTCCTGGATATCGAGGTCGATGCCCTCCTGATCGTAGTAGCCGCGCGCCTTGCCCAGAAAGAACGGTGCGTGCTCGCTGTACAGGTACCAATTGAGCATCAGAACAACCTTTTCCTTCGGTTGCGCCTGGGCGGTGCCCATCGTCAATATCATCGCCGTGGCGAATAGCGTGACAACTTTCAGCAGTGATTTCATGGTTTCCTCCTTATAGTGTACGGAACGGGAACTCGATCAAGCGGTGACACCGATGGCCTCGCCGCGGCGCGACTGATGCCACGGAATCATCAATTTCTCGGTGAGGTCGACGAGAGCGAACAGGATTACGCCCATCATCGACAGAACGAAGAGCGCGGCAAACATCAGGGGCAGGTCGAAGTTGCCGTTGGCGATCTGCAGCACGTAGCCGATGCCCGAGTTCGATCCAACGAACTCGCCGACCACGGCGCCGACGACCGCCAGGGTCGCGGAAATCTTCAGCCCGCTGAAGATGCTCGGCAGCGCCTGTGGCAGGCTGAACTTGAGGAACATCTGCCAGCGCGATGCGCGCATCGATCGCGCCAGGTCGATCATATCGGTCTCGATCGATTTGAAGCCCATGACCGTGGCTACGACGACCGGAAAGAAGCCGAGCAGAAATGCCGAAATGACCTTGGGAAAGATGCCGAAACCGAACCACACCACGAACAGCGGCGCGATCGCGATCTTCGGAATACTCTGCGAGAAAACGAGCAACGGATAGACGAAGCTTTCGACTATGCGCGAATACGCGATCACCATTGCGATCGGGATCCCCAGCAATATCGACAAACCGAAGCCGCCGAGCGTCGCGTAGGCGGTAAAGAGGCTCTCGCGCCACAGCCGCGGCCATTCGGCGACGAGCATCTTGGCGACGTCCCAGGGCGCGGGAATCAGATACGGTGGAATCCTGAAGATGCGAATCGTCACGTCCCACAGGACGAACACGGCCACGATCAGGAACAACGGGCGCGCGATCTCCGATTCGAGGACGCGGCGCGACCAGACGTGTACGGTGGGCATTGCTGCACCTCCTCCTGACAACGTTTTCGGTTAGACCGGCGCTTCCCCGCTCGCGTCACGGCTTCCTTGCGCAGATCGCGCAACATGGGCCGTTACGCGTCGCGCGCCGCTACCGGTGCTCGCCGACTCGAACGATCTTCATGGCGTTCGTCCCGCCGGACTTGCCCATTGGCTCGCCGATGGTGAGCACGATGAGATCGCCACGCTGCACCTGACCCTTTTCGAGCAGCAGGTCCTCCGCGGCGCGCAGAACCTGGTCGCGATCGGCGCCCTGCTCGAGGTAGAGCGGACGCACGTTGCGGTAGAGAGCCATCTTGCGCTGCGACGCCACCTCGGGCGTCAGCGCGAAGATCGGGCAGCCGCAGTTGTGGCGCGAAATCCACAGCGCGGTCGAGCCCGATTGCGTCAACGCGGCGATCGCCTTGACGCGCAGGTGATGCGCGGTGAAGAGCGCGGCCATCGCGACGGACTGGTCGATGCGCGTAAATGTCCGGTTGAAGAAATCGCGGTCGAGTTCTCCGACGTCGTACTTCTCGGCCTCGACGCAGATCTGGCTCATCGCCTCGATCGTTTCGACCGGATAGCGTCCGGCGGCGGTCTCGGCCGAAAGCATGACGGCATCGGTGCCGTCGAGCACGGCGTTGGCGACGTCGGACACCTCGGCGCGCGTCGGCACCGGGTTCACGATCATCGATTCCATCATCTGGGTGGCGGTGATCGAAAGCTTGTTGCGTTCGCGCGCGAGACGGAGCATGCGCTTCTGGAGCCCGGGAACGGCGGCGTTGCCGACCTCGATCGCCAGGTCTCCGCGGGCAACCATGATGCCGTCGGAGGCGTCGATGATCTCCTCCAGCGCGGAAATCGCCTCGGCGCGCTCGATCTTGGCGACGAGCAGCGCCCTGCCGCCCGCGGCGCGCAGCAGCTGGCGCGCCATGTACATGTCTTCCTTGTTCTTGGGAAACGACACGGCGATATAGTCGGCCTCGATCGCGACCGCCGTTTTCATGTCGTCCATGTCCTTCGCGGTGAGCGCCGGTGCGGTGAGGCCGCCGCCAAGGCGATTGATCCCCTTGTTGTTCGAGAGCACGCCGCCAACTTCGATCCGCGTGGTGATTTCGTTGCCGAGCACGGACTCGACGCGCAGCCTGATCAAGCCGTCGTCGAGCAGCAGCACGTCACCGGGAGCCACGTCGCGCGGCAGCTCCTTGTAGTCGAGCCCGACGCGCTCTTCGTTCCCCAGCTCGCAGTCCGCGTCGAGAATGAAGGGTTGGCCGGCCTTGAGCGTTACCTTCCCGTTCGCGAGCTTGCCGATGCGTATCTTCGGGCCCTGCAGATCGGCCATGATGGCGACCTCGCGATTGAGCGCGTGCGCGGCGTCGCGCACCAGGCGCGCGCGCTGCTCGTGGTCGGCGGCGGCGCCGTGCGAGAAGTTGAGCCGCACGACGTCGACGCCCGCGGCGAGCATGCGATTCAGCACGTCCTGCGTGCTGCTGGCCGGGCCCAGCGTCGCGACAATCTTGGTGGCGCGCTGCATTCAGTCTCCTAGCGATTCATTGTGTCCGGTTGCGTTGCTCCAGGATCGCCACCGCCGGCAATGTTTTGCCTTCGAGGAATTCGAGGAAGGCGCCGCCCGCGGTCGAGATGTAGCCGATGCGATCCGCGACTCCGAACTTGTTGATCGCGGCGATGGTGTCACCGCCTCCGGCGATGGAAAAGGCGGGCGACTCGGCGATCGCCCGCGCGAGCTCCCTGGTTCCGGCGGCAAAGGCGTCGAACTCGAACACGCCCAACGGCCCGTTCCACACGATCGTGCCGGCGCGAGCGATGAGCGAGCGCAGCGCCAGTATGGTTTGCGGGCCGATGTCGAGGATCATGTCATCGGTCTCGACGCTCTCGACCGCCTTCAGCACTGGGGTTGCGGTCGCGGTGAATTCGCGCGCGATGACAACATCGACGGGGACCGGTACTTTGCCCGGGAACGCGACGAGGATCGCCTTGGCTTCACCGACGAGATCCGGCTCCGCGAGCGATTTGCCGATCCTTCCGCCGGCCGCCAGGATGAACGTGTTGGCGATACCGCCGCCCACGATCAGGAGGTCGACTTTTGCGGCGAGCGCTTTCAACGCGGTGAGCTTGGTCGATACTTTTGCGCCGCCGACGACAGCGACCAGCGGCCGTTTGGGCTGCGCCAGCGCGCGCCCGAGCGCGTCGAGCTCGGCGGCGAGGAGCGGACCGGCACACGCAACGGGCGCGAAGCGGGCGATGCCGTGCGTCGTCGCTTCGGCGCGATGCGCGGTGGCGAAGGCGTCGTTGACGTAGACATCGCACAACCGGGCCATTTTTCGCGCCAGCGTCTCGTCGTCCTTCTTTTCGCCCTTGTTGAAACGGCAGTTCTCGAGCAGCACGACCTCGCCCGGTTTGAGGTTCGCATGCCACGCGCCGCCGTCGACCCAGTCGCGAATCAGCGGTACCTCACGCCCGACGAGCTCGGACAGCCGCCGCGAGACGGGCGCGAGAGAGTCGGCTGGGCTGAACTGCCCCTCGGTGGGCCGACCGAGGTGCGAGGTCACCATCACCGCAGCGCCGCGATCGAGTGCGTCGCGGATCGCGGGGACCGAAGCGCGGATGCGCGTGTCGTCGGTGATCGCGCCACGATCGTCCTGCGGTACGTTGAGGTCGGCGCGGATGAAAACGCGCTTGCCTGCGATTTCGACGTCCGCGAGGCGCTTGAATGTCGCCATGCTCTCAGCGCGTTCTGCGACACGCCCTACTTGGCTGCCATCAAGGCGACCGTCGGGTCGAGCATGCGGTTCGAGAAGCCCCACTCATTCTGCCTCCGGCCGCCCGCTCGTTCGCACTTCGCTCGCTTAATGTTCGCTTCGCTCATGTTCGCCTGCGCCGCAACGAGTCGGGGCTCTCGCGGCCCGCTATCGCGCCGCCATCAGCGCCACCGTCGTGTCCAGCATCCGGTTGGAGAAGCCCCACTCATTGTCGTACCAGCTCGACACCTTGACCAGCCGTCCCGACACCTTCGTAAGCGTCGCATCGAACACCGACGAGCGCGCATCGTGATTGAAATCGACCGACACCAGCGGCCCTGTGCTGTAGCCCAGCAGTCCGGCGAGAGGCCCGGACTCCGAAGCGGCCTTCATGGTGGCATTTACTTCGTTGACGGTCGTATCGCGTGCGGCGATGAATGACAGATCGACGATCGACACGTTGATCGTCGGCACGCGGATGGCATAGCCGTCAAGCTTGCCGTTGAGTTCCGGAAGGACCAGACCCACGGCGGCTGCCGCGCCGGTCTTGGTAGGGATCATGCTCATCGTTGCCGAACGTGCGCGCCGCAGATCCTCGTGGTAGACGTCGGTCAGCACCTGGTCGTTGGTGTACGCGTGAATCGTGGTCATCAGGCCGCTGACGACGCCGATCTTGTCGTGCAACGGCTTGACCAGCGGCGCGAGACAGTTGGTCGTGCACGATGCATTGGAAATCACCGTGTCCGAAGCCTTGAGCGTCGTATGGTTGACGCCGTATACGATCGTTGCGTCGACGTCCTTGCCGCCGGGCGCGGAGATCACAACCTTTTTCGCGCCACCCTTGAGGTGCGCCGAAGCCTTCTCCTTGGTCGTGAACAAGCCCGTGCTTTCGAGCACGACGTCGACGCCGAGCGCGGTCCACGGCAGCTCGGCCGGGTTCTTCTGCGCAAGAACCTTGATGCGGTCCCCGTTCACCACCATCGCATCGCCGTCGACCTCGACCTTGCCCGGGAACTTGCCGTGCACCGTGTCGTACCGCGTCAGGTGCGCGTTGGTCTCCGGACTGCCGAGGTCGTTGAGCGCTACGATCGCGAGATCGTGTCTCTTCCCGCCTTCGTAATGCGCGCGAAGGACATTGCGGCCGATGCGGCCATAGCCGTTGATCGCGACTTTGATGGTCATGGATGCGTCCTGTTAGAAGGTCTATTTCACAAAGAGACTCAGAGACACGGAGCACGCGCAGATGAATCAGTTGTTCTCCGCGCCTCGTGCCTGGCTGTCAAATCACCCGCCGCACGGTGGCGACGACGTTCTCAACGGTGAAGGCGAAGTGCTTGAACAATGCGCCGGCCGGAGCGGACTCGCCGAAAGTGTCGATGCCGACGATCGCGCCGTCGAGGCCCACGTATTTGCGCCAGTAGTCGGACACGCCCGCTTCGACCGCGACGCGCGCGACGCCGCGCGGCAGGACGGCATCGCGGTAGTGCGCGTCCTGGCGGTCGAAGGCGCTCGTGGACGGCATCGATACCACGCGGACGGCGATGCCCTCGGCCGCGAGCACATCGCGGGCACCCATCGCCAGCGCGACTTCCGAGCCGGTGGCGATGATGATGACCCGCTTGGCCTCCGAAGCGTTGTCCCAGTCCGCGAGCACATACGCTCCGCGCCGGATCGCGGCGATCTGCGCTGCGTCGCGCCTCTGGAAGGGCACGTTCTGGCGCGTGAGGAGCAGGCACGTGGGGCCATTGCCGCGCTCGATCGCGTTCACCCAGGCTATCGCTGACTCGACCGTATCGCAGGGGCGCCATACGTCGAGGTGCGGAATGAGCCGCAGCGCCGAGGCGTGCTCGATCGACTGATGCGTGGGGCCGTCTTCGCCCAGCCCGATCGAATCGTGCGTGTACACGAAGATCGAGCGTAGCTTCATCAGCGCCGCCATGCGCACGGCGTTGCGCGCGTAGTCGGAAAAGGTCAGGAACGTGCCCACGTACGGAATGAACCCGCCGTGCACCGCGAGACCGCTGGCGATCGCGCTCATGCCGAATTCGCGCACGCCGAAATAGACATAATTGCCGGACTCGCTCGAGGTTATCGTCCTGCTGCCCGACCATTGGGTGAACACCGACCCGGTGAGATCGGCGGCGCCGCCGATCAATTCCGGCAGCGCGGGCCCGAGCGCCTCGAGCGCCTGCTGCGATGCTTTGCGGGTGGCGATCGCTTCGGCTTTGGCGTCCTGCTGCCGCACGAGCGCCGCCGCGGTTTCCGCGAACGCCGCAGGCAGGGCTCCCGCCGTGCGCCGCTCGAACTCCGCGGCGAGCTCCGGATACGCCGCCTTGTACCCGGCGAAGCGCGCGCTCCACTCGCCTTCGAGCAGCGCGCCGCATTCGCGGGCGTTCCAGCCTTGGTATGCCGTCTGCGGTATTTCGAACGGCGGGTATTTCCAGCCCAGCGCCTCGCGCGTCAGCGCGACTTCCTTCTCGCCCAATGCCTGGCCGTGCGCGAGCTCGGTGCCGGCGCGGTTGGGCGATCCCTTGCCGATGAGGGTCTTGCAGCAGACGAGCGTCGGACGATCGGTGACCGCGTGGGCTTCGCGGATCGCCTCGTCGACCGCCTCGACGTCGTGGCCGTCGACATTGGCGATGACGTGCCAGCCGTACGCCTCGAAGCGTCGCGGCGTATCGTCGGTGAACCAGCCCTTGGTCTCGCCATCGATCGAGATGCCGTTGTCGTCATAGAATGCGGTGAGCTTGGCCAATCCCAGCGTCCCAGCGAGCGAAGAGGCCTCGTGGGAGATCCCCTCCATGAGGCAGCCATCGCCGACGAAAACATACGTCCGATGGTCGACGATCGCGTAGCCGGGCCGGTTGAATTCTGCAGCTAGCAGCTTTTCCGCGAGCGCCATGCCGACCGCATTGGCGAGCCCTTGCCCGAGCGGTCCGGTTGTAGTCTCGACGCCAGGCGTTACCCCGATCTCCGGATGGCCGGGCGTCTTCGAGTGCAGCTGGCGGAAACGCTTCAGTTCCTCGAGCGGTAGCGCGTAGCCGGACAGATGTAGAAGCGCATACTGCAGCATCGACCCGTGACCGTTGGACAACACGAAGCGATCGCGGTCGGGCCAATGCGGGTTCGCGGGGTTGTGCCGCAGGTGCCGATTCCACAGCGCGACGGCGATTTCTGCCATGCCCATCGGCATCCCGGGATGGCCTGAGTTCGCCGCCTGCACTGCGTCCATCGCGAGTGCGCGGATGGCGTTGGCGAGCAACGCCGGATCGGGAGCAGGGCGGACCGCAGGAGCGGACGCCCGGGTCGGCACGGTTAACGGTGCGGTCATTGGAGAAAGAGCAACGGATCAGGACGTGCGGTCGGCGCCTGCGGTGCTCACGCGCCCGCGTAGCGCTGCTGCAAAGCGTTAAAATTATCGCCCAGGCACCGATTTTGGGCAATAATCACGGGCTTAATCGTACTGCAACCAGGCACTATGGCGCTGGGGGAGAACAACAATGGACGGCATCCATCTGCTCGGAGAATGGTATGGCTGCGCGGCCGACCTGCCGGAGATGACGCGCGCGGGCCCGTTGCGCACGTTATGCCTGCGTGTATCCGAGGCGTCCGGCATGACCATTGTCGGCGATCGCTTCTTCCAATTCGAGCCGCAGGGCGTCACCGGCACGGTGTTGCTTGCCGAATCGCATCTCGCGATTCACACCTGGCCCGAGCACGGCTTCGTGACGATCGACGTATACGTCTGCAACTACACGACCGACAATACGGCCAAGGCAGAGCGGTTGTTCCGCACCATGCAGGACGCGCTCATGCCGCAACACACGAGGTTCCAGGCGATCCATCGCGGGGGGCGCGATGCCTGAGGATAAGGCTGCCGGCGACGTGCAGCCCGGATTGCTTACCGAGTACCTGACCGCCGAAACCGGTTTTTTCGTCCGCTCGGCGCGCGAATTCGAACGCTTTCAGTCGCCATTCCAGGCAGTCGAAGTTCACGACACCGTGCCGTTCGGCACGCTGTTCCGGCTCGACGGTCACTTCATGACTTCCGAGAAGGACGAGTTCTTCTATCACGAAAACCTCGTCCATACCGCCGCGATCGCGCATCCGGCGCCGGAGAAGGCGCTCGTCATCGGCGGCGGCGACGGCGGATCGGCCGAGGAGTTGCTCAAGTATCCGACGATCAAGTCGGTGACACTGGTCGAGATCGACCTGGCCGTCATCGACATCGCGCGCAAGTACTTCGGTGCGGTCCACCGCGGGGCGTTTTCGGACTCGCGCCTTGCGGTCAAGGTCGAGGACGGACTGGCATTCGTGCGCAGTACCACGGAGACCTTCGATCTGATCGTGCTCGATCTTACGGACCCTGGCGGGCCTTCGGAGCCGCTGTACACCGCCGACTTCTATCGCGCCTGCGCCGCGAGGCTCAATCCAACCGGCGCGCTCACGCTGCATATAGCCTCGCCGGTCGCGCACCCCGACCGCATCCGTGTCGGCCTCGCCAATCTGCGCGCGGCGTTCGCAATCGTCACGCCGTATCTCGTTTGCGTTCCCCTGTATGGCGGGCTGTGGATGATGGCGAGCGCATCGGCAACACTCAACCCGGCGTACCTGACTCCGCTCGACGTCGATCGCCGAATCGCCCAGCGCAAGATCGGCGATCTGCAGTACTACAACGGCGGCGTGCACCGCGCCGGATTCGCGCTGCCCAATTTCGTCCGCGAGTTGGTCGCGCCAGTGTAGGCGCGTCTCCTAGGCAGCTATCGGCGCGCATCCTACCCTGGTAGTTGAACCTGCGCCGCATGACCGCATCTAATAATCACGGCGTCGCATCTATGCGGCGCCGCAATACTCGATGAAAGCTGACTCGATACCACTGGCGGAAGCGATGCGCGACGCGGATTTCGTGCAGGTGAACGGGATCGTGTTCGAGACCGGATACCTGCGCGCCCCGGATGAGGCGACCTTCGCTGACGACGTCGTCATGGAGCTCAAGCTGGGCGAGACCGAAGTCACCTTCGTCCGCGAAGAGCTCGACGGCGCCGAATATGTGGGCGACGGCGCATATCTCCTCAAATCCGGCGCGTTGCTGCGCTTTCTTACCAGCGCGACGATTCACTGACCGCTGGCGTCGGCCCGCTTCGGCGAGCGCCGAGGCGACGTCGGTCGTTCGATCGGCTAGGAGGGCGTTCGTCGATCGAACTACAAGTCCGTCGCCCGCGCAAGTCTTTCGGTCGCGTGACGCTTACGCTGGCCGGCCGCTTGACGGTTGGCCTCGGCGTACTCAATGCGGTTTGCTACAGGTATTGAACGACGACAAGGGCACTGCGCGGGCGGCAGCCTGATAGAATAGCGCGCGATCGACGGAGACGCGGTATGGATGAAATGCGAAGAAGGTTGGTCCAATCGGGCGGGGGAATGACGCTCCTCGGCCTGCTTCTCGCGGCGGGATGGCTCAAGCCCGAAGAAGCGCTGGCGCAGGCGCAGACGTGGAACAAGGCCGCGTTCGATACCCACAGTCTGACCGACACCATGAAGGCACTCGGAGGCGGCGATCCTGCACAAAGCAAGGATATCGTTTTTTTCCAGACCCCGGAGATCGCCGAGAACGGTGCCGTGGTGCCGATCGGCGTTACCAGCAATATCCCGAAGACCGAGTCGATCGCAATCCTGATCGAAAAAAATCCGAACCTGCTGGCCGCGGTATTTGACATTCCCGCCGGCACCGAAACGTCGATCTCGACGCGCGTGAAGATGGCGCAGAGCTCGAACGTCTATGCACTGGTCAAGGCCGATGGCAAGTATTACGTCGCTGTGAAGGACATTAAAGTAACCTTGGGCGGCTGCGGAGGATGACATGGCCGATCCGATGAAAATTCGCGCGACCACCCTCGGCGATTCCACCGAGGTCAAGGTATTGATGAGCCATGAGATGGAGACGGGCCAGCGCAAGGACGCGCAGGGCCAGGCGATTCCCGCGTGGTTCATCCAGAATGTCGTCGTGACTTGGAACGGCCGGACCGTGCTCTCGGCGCAGTGGGGAACGGCCGTGTCGAAGAACCCGTTCCTGTCCTTCAAGTTCAAGGGGGGCGCGAAGGGCGACAAGATCGCGATCAGCTGGATGGACAACCGGGGCGACAAACGCACCGACGAAGCAGTCATCGCATGAAAGTTGCGCACATCGTCGTCGCGCTCGGGGTGCTTGCGATCGCGCCAGCGGCCCTGGCCCAGGGATCTACCGCCGAGGGAATCGCGAAGTATCGCGCGGCACTGCAGGACGGCAACCCGGCCGAGCTCTGGGAGAGCCGCGGCGAGGCGATCTGGAGAGACAAGCGCGGGCCGAAAAAGGTATCGCTCGAGAGCTGCGATCTGGGCCTGGGCGCTGGCGTCGTCAAGGGCGCGTATGCGCAGCTGCCGCGCTACTTCGCCGACGCCGATCGCGTCCTGGATCTCGAGACCCGGCTTGTCTGGTGCATGGTGACCCTGCAGGGCTACTCCGAGGCCGATGCGAAGAAGAACCCGTTCGGCAGCGGCAACGACAGGAAATCCAACCTCGAGGCGCTGACCGCGTACATCACTTCGGAGTCGCGTGGCGTGAAGATGAATGTCCCGGTGCGCCACGCCAAGGAAGCGGAGGCATATCGCGTCGGTGAGAAGCTTTTTTACTTCCGCGGCGGAACCCACGACTTTGCCTGCGCGACCTGCCACAGCGAAGAAGGCAAGCGCATCCGGTTGCAGGATTTGCCTGATCTGACCACCGCGCAGGGCGCGCAGAAGGCGTACACGACCTGGCCTGCTTATCGGGTATCGCAAGGAGAGCTCCGCACGTTCGAGTGGCGGCTCTACGATTGCTTTCGCCAACAGCGGTTTCCGGAGCTCGTGTTCGGCTCGGACGCGGCGATCGCGCTGACGATGTTCCTGGCGCGCAACGCCAACGGCGCGCCCTTCGATGCGCCGGCCATCAAACGTTGAGCGCGGCGGGATGAGCCGATTTGCGCGACCGCGGATGCTGGTGTTGAGCGCGATCATCGCCGGCGCAGGTTGCGCCACGGCTCTGGACGAAAGCGAGACCGCCGCCAAGGCGGCGGCGGTGCTGAAAGCGTCCTTCAAGCCCGCGGGTCAGGCGGGCCTCGACCGCCTGGAGCAGGACGAAACGCAGCGCGCGTGCAGCGCGGCGGCCGCCAAGGCGCCGCCCAAGGATGTCGCCGCGAAGATCGAACAGGAGAATCTGGCGACGATCCGCTATCCCGCCGATGGCAAGCTCATCGGTGACTGGAAAAACGGCGAGAAGATCGCCCAGGAGGGCCGCGGCAAGCAGTTTTCCGACGATCCCAAGGGCCCGGTCGGTGCCAATTGCTATGCCTGCCACCAGCTGTCGAAAGCCGAGCTCTCGTTCGGCACGATCGGGCCGAGCCTCTACCAATACGGCAAGCTGCGCGGCAACGGCGCCGAGGCGCAGCGCTACACTTTCGGCAAGATCTACAACTCCGAGGCGTTCGCGGCTTGCTCCAACATGCCTCGATTCGGCCACAAGGGCATACTCTCCGAACAGCAGATCAAGGACGTCACGGCGCTCCTGCTCGATCCCGCGTCGCCGGTCAATCAGTGAGCGCACGGCGGTCGGCATCCGCGCCGACGGGTGTTATATTCGCGCGGTGAAGCGCCGCGAATTTCTGCACGTTCTCGCCTCCGCCGCCGCTGCCGGATTCGCTCTCGATGCGCGCGCGGCAGACGCGAAGCGCGACGCCGACGCGTTCTATGCGTTGCCACGCTTCGGCAATGTGCATCTTTTGCACTTCACCGACTGCCACGCGCAACTGCTGCCGGCGTACTTTCGCGAGCCCAATGTCAATCTTGGAGTCGGTGTCGCGAAAGGGCGACCTCCCCACTTGGTCGGCGAAGCGCTGCTGAAGCGGTTCGGGATCAAGCCGGGCACCCGCGAGGCGTATGCCTTCACCTGCCTCGATTTCGCTCACGCGGCGCGGCTGTACGGCAAACTCGGGGGCTTCGCCCAGCTCGCGACGCTGATCAAGCGCCTGAAGGCCGACCGGCCCGGCGCGCTGGTGCTCGACGGCGGCGATACCTGGCAAGGCTCCGCGACGGCTCTGTGGACGAAGGGCCAGGACATGGTCGAGGCCGCGAAGCTCCTCGGCGTCGACGTGATGACCGCGCACTGGGAATTCACCTACGGCGCCGAGCGCGTCAAGGACCTCATCGCGCGCGAGCTTGCGGGTCGCATCGATTTCGTCGCCCAGAACGTGCGGACGGCGGACTTCGGCGACCCGGTGTTTCCGGCATACGCGCTGCGCGAGGTCAACGGCGTCCCGGTCGCGATCATCGGCCAGGCGTTTCCTTACACGCCGATCGCGCATCCGCGCGGCTTCGTCGCGGAGTGGAGCTTCGGCATTCGCGAACAGGAGTTGCAACAGGTCGTCGACGAAGTGCGCGGCAAGGCGGCGCAAGTCGTCGTGCTTCTATCGCACAATGGCATGGACGTCGACTTGAAGCTCGGCGCGCGCGTCACCGGCATCGACGCTATCTTGGGCGGTCATACGCACGACGGCGTCCCGCAGCCGATCGCCGTCGCCAACCCCGGCGGCAGGACGCTGGTCACCAATGCCGGCTGCAACGGCAAATTTCTGGGCGTGCTCGACTTCGCTGCGCGCGACGGCAGGGTCGTGGATTTCCGCTACCGATTGTTGCCCGTGTTCGCCAATTTCCTCGCCGAGGATCGCGAGATGGCCGCGCTGATCGCCAGGCTGCGCGCGCCCTACGCGTCGAGCTTAAGCGAGCGGCTCGCCGTCACCGAAGGCGTGCTTTACCGGCGCGGCAGCTTCAACGGCACGATGGATCAGCTGCTTCTCGATGCTCTGATGGCGGAGAAAGACGCCGAGATCGCTTTTTCGCCCGGGTTCCGTTGGGGGACGACGCTCTTGCCCGGACAGACGATCACCTACGAAGACGTGCTCGCGCAGACCGCGATCACCTACCCGACCGTCACCGTGAATACGTTGACCGGAGAGACGATCAAGGCAATCCTCGAAGACGTCGCCGACAACCTGTTCAATCCGGATCCGTATTACCAGCAGGGCGGGGACATGGTGCGCGTCGGCGGCCTGCAGTACAGCTGTGATCCCAACGCGGCAATGGGGGCACGCATTGGCGAAATGCGCGTCGACGGCAAGCCTGTCGACGCGGGTAGGCGCTACAAGGTCGCCGGCTGGGCACCGGTCGCGGAAGAGGCGATCGCGAGCGGCGGCGAACCCGTGTGGACGGTAATGGCGCGTTACCTGAAGGCGCAGAAGACGATCGCACCGCGGCGGCCTAACATGCCTAAGCTCGTCGGCGTCGCCGGCAATGCCGGCTTGATGTAGCTCGGGATAAGCGACGTAGCCTGGGTTGAGCCCCCGGATCAAGTCCGAGGCAGGCTCCAGCGAAAACACGGGTCACACCGACGCGTATCAGTTGCCGCGCCCCGGGATTCGCGTTGCACATGCCGGGCTACACGACCGCCACCCGCGCGAACTTGCGCTTGCCGGCCTGCACGACGACGGTTGTCCCCGCCGCAATGAGGAGCCCCTTGTCGGCGACCACTTCACCGTCGAGCCTTAAGCCCCGTTGCGCAATAAGCCGCAGCGCTTCCGAGGTGGAATCGACGATGCCCGCCTGTTTGGCGAGCTGGGCGATCGGCAAGCCGGCGCCGTTGGTGCGCAGCGTGACTTCCGGCATGCTTTCGGGGAGTGCGCCCTCGCGGAAACGCGCCTCGAATTCGACGAGCGCGGCATCCGCCGCCTGTTTGGAATGGAAGCGTGCGACGATTTCCTGCGCGAGCATCACTTTGGCGTCGCGCGGGTTGCGGCCTTCGGCGCACGCGCGCTTGAGCGCCGCGATCTCTTCCTGCGGGCGGAACGATAAAAGCTCGTAATAGCGCCACATCAGCTCGTCGGAAATCGACATCAGCTTGCCGAACATCTCCTGCGGCGGTTCGGTGATGCCGACGTAATTGTCGAGCGACTTGGACATCTTGTTGACGCCGTCGAGCCCTTCCAGCAGCGGCAGTGTGAGTATGCATTGCGGCTCTTGGCCGTAATGGCGCTGCAGCTCGCGACCGACAAGCAGGTTGAATTTCTGGTCGGTGCCGCCGAGCTCGACGTCCGCCTTCAGCGCGACCGAGTCGTAGCCTTGCGCCAGCGGGTACAGGAACTCGTGAACAGCGATCGGCTGACCCTCGCGGTAGCGCTTTGCGAAATCGTCGCGTTCGAGCATCCGGGCGACGGTGTACTTCGCCGCGAGGCGAATCATGCCGTCGGCGCCCAGCGCGGCGAGCCACTTCGAATTGAATGCGACTTCGGTCTGGTCGCGATCGAGTATGAGGAACACCTGGTCGGTGTAGGTCCTGGCGTTCGCCGCCAGCTCATCCGCGGTCAGTGGCGGCCGCGTGAGGTTGCGGCCCGTGGGGTCGCCGATCATGCCGGTGAAGTCGCCGACCAGAAATATGATGTGATGGCCGAGATCCTGGAGCTGCCGCAACTTGTTGAACTGCACGGTGTGTCCCAGATGAAGGTCCGGTCGCGTCGGGTCGAATCCTTCCTTGATGCGCAGGGGCTTGCCGCGCGCGAGCTTCGCGACAAGCTCGGCTTCGACGATCAATTCGTCGGCGCCGCGCTTGAATACGGCGAGCTGGTGGACGATGTCGAGATTCATGGAATGATGCTTCTGCTACAATGCGCACCGCGCTCCCGCAGCGGAACCGATCGGTCGGAACTCTATTGAGCAAATTGGCGATTTTAGCGCAAAGGGTCACCGCGCTCCTCTACCCCATTAACGCCGGCCGCGTCGGCGCCGCCGCCGCACTCATGGCGCTCGGCGTCGTTGCCGCATTCGGCTTGGTACCGGACACGACGCTCGATACCGTCGCGCGCGAAAGGGTCACGCGGGAGCTCGCGCTGCCGGCGATTGCGCCGCCCGTCGCGGACGAAGCTTACTGGCAGGAAGAGAGGGTGCGCCGCGGCGACACGGTGGGAAGCGTGCTGGCGCGGGTCGGCGTCGAGGATTCAGCCGCGCAGAGCTTCCTGCGTTCCGATGCGGGCGCCCGGCCGTTCTACCAGCTGCGCCCCGGCAAACCTCTTCGGGTCAAGACCGACGCCGGCGGACGCATGCTGGGTCTGCGCTATCTGACGCAGAGCGGCGATCTGCTCACGATCGAGCGAACCGGCGACGGATTCGTCAGCCGATCGACGACGCCCGATGTCGCGGTAAGCCTCGAGCTCCGCGCGAATGAGATCCGAGGTTCGCTGTTCGGCGCAGCGGACGCAGTCGCGCTGCCCGATGCGGTCACCATGCAGCTGGCGGATATTTTTTCGGGCGACATCGATTTCCTGCACGATCTGCGCCGGGGCGATCGCTTCAGCGTCGTCTACGAAACGCGCCAGATCGACGGCGAAGCGGCCGGGGCCGGGCGAATCGTCGCCGCCGAGTTCGTGAACAAAGGTGTGTCCTATCGCGCGTTTCTGTGGCGTGCACCCGACGGGACCGAGAACTACTATGGCGAGGACGGCAAGAGCTTGAAAAAGGCGTTTCTGCGCTCGCCGGTCGAATTTACGCGCGTCACCTCCGGTTTCTCACTGGCGCGATTCCATCCCTTTCTGCAGGCCTGGCGCGCGCACAAAGGCGTCGACTTCGCCGCACCCAATGGCACTCCGGTGCACGCCGCGGGTGCCGGCAAGGTGATCTTTGCCGGGCAGCAAGGCGGCTACGGCAATGTCGTGATGCTGCAGCACGGCGGTGCCTATTCGACCGTGTACGCCCATCTGTCGCGTTTCGCGCCGGGCGTGAAACCGGGCGCGCGCGTGAGCCAGGGCAATGTGGTCGGGTATGTCGGCATGACTGGTTGGGCCACCGGGCCGCACTTGCACTACGAGTTTCGCGTCGATAACGTGCAAAAGAATCCGCTCACGATCGCGCTGCCGAATGCACAGCCCATGGCCCTCGGCCAGAAAGCCGCGTTCCAGGCACAAGTGGCGCGGCTTGCCGACGAGCTAGCGCTCGGCCGCGGCGTGATCCTCGCCGGCGGCGAATAAACCAAGTGGCCTGTAACGCCCAATTCAATACTGTCTGGCTTGCGCTCCACACCGGGGGCGGTGTTGCCGAAGCTCGCAAGGGAGCCTACCCTTGCTTCGCTTCAGCGCCTCATTTGCCAACTAAGGCCGGGCGCGGATCGCGGCGCCATAACGCTGCCGTTCAGTACTGAATCAGACGTTACAGGCCACCAGTGTGGCGTCCGAGCACTACATCGGGCTGATGTCGGGCACGAGCGTCGACGGCATCGACGCGGTGCTCGCCGACTTCGCCGCCTCGCCCTTGCGCTCCATCGCGGCCACGCATGTCGCGTTACCGGAATCGCTGCGCCGAGAGTTGAACGCGCTGCAGCGATCAGGCCCCGACGAGATCCATCGCGCGGCGCTCGCGGCAAACGCATTGATGGACTGCTGCGCCACCGCGGCCGGCGCCGTGCTGAGGCAGGCGGGGCTTGCGCCGCGCTCGATCGCTGCCATCGGCGTTCACGGTCAGACCATTCGCCATCGTCCCGAGCTGGGCTATACGACGCAGCTCGCCAATCCTGCCCGACTGACGGAGGCCACGGGAATTGCGGTCGTCGCGGACTTCCGCAGCCGCGATGTCGCGGCGGGCGGGCAAGGCGCGCCGCTGGTACCGGCATTGCATGCGGCGCTGTTTGCCGCTGCGGACCGGCACCGCGTCATCGTCAATCTCGGGGGCATTGCGAACATCACGTATCTTTCGCCAAGCGCTCCCGTGCGCGGCTTCGACACGGGGCCGGGCAATACCTTGCTCGACGCATGGTGCGAGCGGCACACCGGCGCGCGGTTCGACCGGGACGGCGCTTGGGGCTCGACCGGCGGCGTGATCGCGGAACTGCTTGGCGCCCTGAAAGCGGACGCGTACTTTGCGCTCGCACCGCCGAAGAGCACCGGACGCGACCGATTTCACACCGTGTGGCTCGAGCAACACCTTGCGTCGTTGCAAAGACCCGCGCGACCCGTAGACGTACAGCGCACGCTTCTCGCGTTGACAGCCGAAACCATCGCCGATGCCATCGCGGCGCATTGCGGCGATGCGACCGAAGTGCTCGCCTGCGGGGGCGGGGCGAACAACGCGGCGCTGATGCGCGAGCTCGAACTGGCGCTCGGAGCGCGGCGCCTCGCGACCACCGCGACGCTGGGAGTGCCGGTGAACGAGGTCGAGGCGCTCGCCTTCGCGTGGCTCGCGCGCGAAGCGCTGGCGGGTCGCGCGGCCAGCCTGCCCGCCGTAACGGGCGCCAGAGGTCCACGCATCTTGGGCGCGATATATCGGGCGTAGCCTGGGACGTGAGCGCGAACCGCGATTGCGGAAGCGATGCCCGTTTTATGCACCGCTGCCCAGGCGTTCGCTGCGCTCACCCCGGGCTACGGCAACGCTAAACCAGCGGAGGCATCCGGTCCCAACTAACAAAAAGAAACGGGGGCGTCAAAGCCCCCGTTTCGCCGAGAAATAGCGGCGTCTCAAGCCGAGAACGACGACCCGCAACCGCAGGTGGAGGTCGCGTTCGGATTCTTGATCACGAATTGCGCACCTTCCAGCCCTTCCTGATAATCGATTTCGGCGCCGACGAGATATTGGTAGCTCATCGGATCGATCAGCAGCGTCACTCCATTCTTGTCCATCCTCGTGTCATCTTCGGCGACATCCTCGTCGAAGGTGAACCCGTACTGGAAGCCGGAGCAGCCGCCGCCGGTGACGAACACCCGCAACTTGAGCTCCGGATTGCCTTCCTCCTCGATCAGCGATTTCACCTTAGTCGCTGCCGCATCGGTGAAGACCAGCGGGGCGGGCATTTCGGTCATTGCATTCATTGCTAACTCCTCGGTTACTGCCAACTTAACAGATGGCGCACCGTGAGGTCAACGCGGTTCAGCGGATGCTCACTCGCCGGTCGCGCGCTTCAACTCGACGACCGCGGCGGATTCCTGCTCGGAATGCATCAACTTACCCTGCACCACCGCGCCGACGTGCATTTCCAGCGTGCGGTACGCCACATCACCGTTGACCCGCGCCTTGGCCTGCAGTTCCAGATAATCGTTGGCGGTCACCGGGCCGCTGACGGTGCCATTGATAACCACGTGAGAAACGTGGACTTCACCCTCGATTCTCGCCTGTTCGCTTAAGACCAGCGTCGCCGGCTGGTTATCCACCGTCGCTACCTTGCCGTGCACAACCCCATCGATACGCAGCCCGCCGGAAAAGGTGACGTCCCCCTCCACCGTGGTGCCGGCGCCGATCAAGCTGTCGATCCGCTTCTGTGGAGGAGACTTCTTGCGTTCGAACATGGGCCCTCCTACGTAAGATTCAAGCTCCGCGTCGCCTTCGGCGTGGCTTGGCCGGGCTCGACGACGCGGGCTTGCAGGCTTTTCAACTGACCTCCGTTAGGGACGCGGAATGTTCCCTCAACCCGCTGATAATACTTGAACTTGAGCGTCAGCGCCGGTGCGGTGTCGGGCTGGTCATCGGGCAGCGTCAGCGTCGAGCTGTGCCCGCCGGCTGCGACATTGGCGAGCAGCGTAAGCTGACCAGAAAATTCGTCGCTGGGATTGCCGCCGCGCACGACGAGCATGCTGAAACGATAGACGTCGTCGCGATCCTTCTCGGCGGTCAGGCGCTGAATGGTTACGGTGCCTGGCTTGCCCGCATCGCTGAAGAGCTTGCGCAGGAACGCGAGCTCCTCCTTCATCTGCGTGTTTTCGTTCTGCAGATCGAGCGCCTGGCGCGACAGCGTCGTCTGCGCGCCGCGAGTGACGTTGAGGTCGCTCTCGAGCTCGGCAACCTTGGCGCGCAGCTGAACGTTCTCGTCCTTGAACGTGGCAGCGTCGGCCTCGAGCCTGGCCTGTTTCTCCGCGATCGCGCTGCGGTTGAAGCCGCCGAGAAACTGCCCGAAGTCGAAGCCCCACCACCACATGCCCGCAATCAGCGCCAGACCGACGAGCAGCGCAAAAGCGCGCCAGCGCCACGACAGGCGCGTGCGCACGGCCATTCGAGGCGCGCTGATGCCGAAGGTCTGGCGTACACGCCGGCCGAGGGCGCGGAGAGTTTGTGGCATCAGGGGAGAACCGGTGGCGCGGTCAGCCCGGTATCCTCGGGCAGGCCGCACATGAGGTTCATGTTCTGCACCGCCTGACCGGCCGCGCCCTTGACCAGATTGTCGATGACCGCCAGAACGACCGCGATGTCGCCTCCCTGCGGTCGATGCACAGCGATGCGGCAGACGTTGGAAGCGCGCACCGACCGCGTGTCGGGATGGCTTCCCGGGGGCATGACGTCGACGAACGGCTCGGTTGCATAGCGCGTTTCGAAGAGCTGCTGTAGGTCCAAATCGGTCTTCGTCAGGCGCGCGTAGAGCGTAGCGTGGATGCCGCGGATCATCGGGGTCAGGTGCGGAGTGAAGACCAGCGTGACGGGGGCCGGGCTGATGCCGTTCAGGCCCTGCACGATTTCGGAGTGATGACGGTGGCCGCCGACGTTGTACGCCTTGAAGTTGTCCGCGGCTTCGCTGAACATCAGTCCGAGTTCCGCCTTGCGGCCCGCGCCGGAGACGCCGGATTTGGCGTCCGCGATCAGATGCGCCGGATCGACGATGCCCGCTTCCACGAGCGGCAGGAAACCAAGCTGGATCGCCGTCGGATAGCAGCCCGGGTTGCCGACGATGCGCGCCCGGCGGATTGCGTCCCGATGCATTTCCGGGAGTCCGTAGACCGACTCGGCGAGCAGATCGGGGCAGGCATGCGGCATCTTGTACCAGCGCTCGAACTCCGCCGGATCCTTAAGCCGGAAATCGGCGGCGAGGTCGACGACCTTCGCGCCGCCTGCCGTGAGCTCGCGCGCCTGAGCCATCGCGACGCCGTGTGGCGTGGCAAAGAAGACGACCTCGCAACCCTTCAGGTCGGCCTGCGCGGTATCACTGAACCTAAGCTCGCTGAGCCGCGGCAGGTCGCGTAGGTTCGGGAACATCTCGGCGACCCGCATGCCCGCTTCCTTGCGGGAGGTGATCGTGCGCACTTCCGCCTGCGGATGGACGGCAAGCAGGCGCAGCAGCTCGACGCCTGTGTACCCGGTCCCGCCGATGATGCCGATTCTGATCATGACGCGCTCACGGACGCCGGCCGATTCTATCATCGGCGAGGCTGATTATGACAATGGAATAAAAGCCGGCTGCTCGTTCATCGGCATCCTTCAGAAAGCCAAGGGCCGCCCTGCGGCGGCCCCGGTATCCCATCGACGGCTCGAGCCGCTTAGCGCTTCGAGAACTGCTTGCGCCGGCGTGCCTTGTGCAGGCCGACTTTCTTGCGCTCGACTTCGCGCGCGTCGCGGGTCACGAGGCCCGCCTTCGACAAGGTCGGCTTTAGCTGGGCGTCGTACTCGATTAGCGCGCGTGTGATGCCGTGACGGACGGCACCGGCCTGTCCCGACTCGCCTCCACCCTGAACGTTGACCATGATGTCAAAGGTCATTTCGTGATTGGCGAGCTTGAGCGGCTGCCGAACTACCATGCGGCCGGTTTCGCGGGTGAAAAACTCATCGACGGGCTTGTCGTTGACCGTGAACTTGCCCGAACCCGGCTTGATGAATACGCGCGCCACGGCGCTCTTGCGCCGGCCGGTACCATAATGATAGTTGCCGATCATGGCGAGCCTTACAGTTGAAGGGGCTTCGGCTGCTGCGCCGCGTGGGGGTGGGAGGAACCGGCGTAACACTTGAGCTTCTTGAGCATCGCGTAGCCGAGCGGGCCCTTGGGCAGCATGCCCTTGACCGCATGTTCGAGCACGCGGCCCGGAAAACGCTTCTGCATTTTGCCGAAAGTCGTGGTCCGGATACTGCCCGGATAACCGCTGTGGCGGTGATAGAGCTTGTCTTCCACCTTGGTGCCGGTCACCTTGATCTTCTCGACGTTGGTCACGACGATGAAGTCCCCGGTGTCGACGTGCGGGGTGTAGATAGGCTTGTGTTTGCCGCGCAAACGGTGCGCGATCGCGCTCGCAAGCCGCCCCAGCACCCTATCGCTGGCGTCGACGACGTACCAATCCCGCTGTATATCCTGCGGTTTGGCGGAATAGGTTTTCATACCAAAAACTCCGGAGAAAGTCCGAGAGTGCCGGACGGCAGCCGTTGCCGCAAATGCAATTAAATTTTGCTAAGCCTTTAATGATAATGCGAATATGCCATTATTGTCAAACGGCCCTCGCGATCGCGCCAAGCTGCCCGCATTGCAAAAAAGACGCGGCCGGTGCGGCCGCGTAAACATTCCGCCATAGGAGGAGGATGGAGGAATGACCTGCGGCGAAACAATGGATGCTCCGGTCCGCAAGGGTGAAACGATCGTCGCATATTGCATTGCACAATGCAAGCGTCATGGCGAAAGTCTAGGGTTTTCTGCGGCAACGCCGGCGTTTGCCGTTTTTGCGCCTGAGTGGACCAAACGGCTAGTTCTGATGGGAGACCGGCAGTGAAGGCAAGGATCAAGTGGAAGGAAGGCGTCAGCTTTGTCGCTGAAACGGGGAGCGGTCACGCGATCGTCCTTGATGGCGCAACCGAGGCCGGCGGCCGCAACCTGGGCCCTCGGCCGATGGAGCTCGTGCTCGCGGGCACGGCGGCGTGCACCGCTTTCGACGTCGTCTGGATACTCAGGAAAGCGCGGCAACCCGTGTCCGATTGCATCGTCGAAGCCGACGCCGAGCGCGCGGCGGATGATCCCAAGGTATTTACCCGGATCCATCTCAAATATCGAGTAGCCGGCACAGGACTCAGCCGCGCCCAGGTCGAGCGCGCCGTGAAGCTGTCGAAGGAAAAGTATTGCTCGGCGACCTTGATGCTCGCCAAGACCGCCGAGATCAGCTTCGAGATCGCGATCGACGACGCTGCGCAGTCATGACGGAAAGCCTGGACCTCAACGCCGTTAGCTACACGTTAGAAGGCGTTTCAAAAACGCTACGAGCAGCCCCAGGCGCCTCATTTGCCAAATGAAGGCCCGCAGAGCCCGGAGACAGTACGGAGAACGTACGGCGAGGGGCGAGCGAGGAAACGACAAAGCGCTTGGGGCGCGCAGTAGTCTTGGAGACGCCTTCTCATGCTTTGTCGCGCAGCAACCGGATCAGGCTGGACGTGTCCCAGCGCCCACCTCCCCGCGCCTGGATGCGCGCGTAGAACTGATCGATGAGCGCCGTCATGGGCAGCGCCGCGCCGTTGCTTCGAGCCTCCGCGATCGCCATGGAGAGGTCCTTGCGCATCCAGTCGACCGCGAATCCGAAATCGAACTTGTCGGCCGCCATCGTCTTGCCACGGTTGTCCAACTGCCACGACTGCGCCGCGCCCTTGCCGATGACGTCGAGCACGCGTTCGATGTCCAGCCCCGCGCGCATGCCGAAGTCGATGCCTTCGGAGAGCGCCTGCAACACGCCGGCAACGCAGATCTGGTTGACCATCTTGGTGAGCTGTCCCGAGCCCGGGCCGCCCATCAATGTGACTGCGCGCGCGTAGCAGGCGAGCACCGGCTCGGCCAGCGCAAATGCATCGGCGTCGCCGCCGACCATGATCGTGAGCTTGCCGTTTTCCGCCCCGGCCTGCCCGCCGGAAACCGGCGCGTCGAGAAAGCGTACGCCGCGCGCCTTCGCCGCGGCGTAGACTTCGCGCGCGACACTCGCCGATGCGGTCGTGTGATCGATCAGGATCGCGCCGGCCTTCATCGCGGATAGCGCGCCCTCGGGAGCGAGTGCAACCGCGCGTACGTCATCGTCGTTGCCGACGCACAGCATGACGAATTCGGCCGCCGCCGCCGCGGCAGCAGGCGTCGACGCCGATTTCCCGCCGTGTCTTTCCGTCCACCGCGCGGCTTTCGCTGGCGTCCGATTGTAGACGGTGACGTCGTGGCCGGCGCGGGCAAGATGGCCTGCCATCGGAAACCCCATGACGCCAAGACCGATAAATGCCGTTTCTTTCGCGTCCATGGTTTGTCCGCTTCTGTGTTGTTGAGAACCTTCGCGCCGCGCACGTCGGCGCGCTTACCGGCTTCGCGTGACGTCAGGTACGGTCGAGCGCCGCGCGCGCGGCCTGGGCGGCGGCGAGCACCCGCGCCGGCGCGGTGCCGCCGGGATGATCGCGGCTCGCAACCGATCCTTCGAGCGTGAGCGCGCGAAAGACGTCTTCGCCGACGAGGGGCGCGAAGCGTTGCAGGTCAGCCAGCGGGAGCTCTGCAAGATCGCAGCCCTTCTGCTCCGCATGGCGCACTGCTCGCGCGACCGCCTCGTGCGCGTCGCGGAAGGGCACGCCCTTGCGCACCAGGTAGTCCGCCAGATCCGTCGCGGTGGCAAAACCTTCGCTGGCGGCGGCGCGCATCCGCCCGGGAACCGGCGCGAGCCCGGTTTCGATGAGCTCGGTCATGATGGCGAGGCAGTCGGCCAGTGTGTCGACGGTGTCGAACAGCGGTTCCTTGTCTTCCTGATTGTCCTTGTTGTACGCCAGCGGTTGCGCCTTCATCAGCACGAGCAGCGCGGTGAGATGGCCGATCACGCGTGCGGTCTTGCCGCGCACCAGCTCGGCCACATCCGGATTTTTCTTCTGCGGCATGATCGAGCTGCCGGTGCAGAACCGATCGGCGATGGTCACGAAACCGAAGCGCGGGCTCGACCAGACGACGAGCTCCTCGGCGAAGCGCGACAGATGCACCATGATCAGCGCCGCCGCGGCGGCGAATTCGATCGCGAAGTCGCGGTCCGATACCGCGTCCAGCGAATTCGAACACAGTGCCTCGAAACCGAGTTCTTCGGCGACGCGCTGTCGATCGATCGGGTAGCTGGTGCCCGCCAGTGCGGCGCTGCCCAGCGGCAAACGGTTGACCCGTCGCCGGCAATCGGCGAGGCGCTCGGCGTCGCGGGCGAGCATCGCCTCGTAGGCGAGCAGGTGATGGCCGAAGGTCACCGGCTGCGCGACCTGCAGGTGAGTGAATCCGGGCATGATCGTGTCGGCATGCTTCTCGGCGAGGTCGATGAGTGCCGCGCGCAGCGCGCGCAGTTGAACGGTCAGCGCATCCACCGCTCCGCGCAGCCACAGCCGCGTGTCGGTTGCGACCTGATCGTTGCGTGAGCGCGCGGTGTGCAGGCGCTTGCCCGCGTCGCCCACGAGCGCGGTCAGCCGATGCTCGATGTTGAGATGCACGTCCTCCAGCGCGCGGGTCCACACGAATTCGCCGCGCTCGATTTCGCCCTCGATCTGTCTCAAGCCGCGCTCGATTGCGGCGAGATCCGCCGTAGAGAGGACGCCCGTAGCCGCGAGCATGCGCGCGTGCGCCAGTGAACCGGCGATGTCGGCCGAAGCTAGGCGGCGGTCGAAGTCCACCGAGGCGTTGAAGCGCTGCATGCGCTCGGACATCGGCTCGCCGAAGCGGCCCGACCAGCCGCGCGAGGGTAGCGCGCCAGCGTTTGGCTTGTCGCGGGACTTATCTCTGGACATGGCTTGCCTCGCCCGAGGCTCTTCCCCACAATAGTCGGGCGGCGCCGATCGAATCACGCCGCCGCCCGCAGCGGAGATCATTCGAGAGGAATTTGGCGCCGGGCCGACAGCAGCGAACGATGCGCGCGATTATAAATCAAAAGCTGGATTTGCCTCGCCTGCCGGAGTTACGCAACCTTGGCACGGTGCTGCGCATTCTGCTCGCGGTCAACGGCCTCGCGCTTATGGCAGTGTTCGTTCGCGAGCCGCGCTGGGAAGCGCTTTCCGGTGCGTGGCTCGACGCCGCCGCGACCGTGGAGCCGCAGCTACTGGCGAGCGTGCTTCTGCTCTACGCGCTTGCGCCGTGGCTCGAGCGCATGCCGTACCGCACCGGGGCGATCGTGATCCTGGCGCTGACGCTGGCAGTCACGCTGGCGATCGACGCGCTGTTCGTCGCGCTGGGAATCGACGAAGGGCCGGCGTTCGCGCTGCGACACGCAGTATTATCGCTGCTTACCACAGCCTTGCTCCTGGCCTATTTTCATCTCCGCGCCAACGCGCTGTCGCCGGCAATCACGGAAGCGCGGCTGCAGGCGCTGCAGGCACGAATACGGCCGCATTTTTTGTTCAACAGCATCAACGCCGTGCTTTCGCTCGTCCGCAGCGAGCCGCGGCGCGCGGAGACGGCGCTGGAAGACCTTGCGGACCTGTTTCGTGTGCTGATGCGTGACAACCGGCAGCTCGCGCCGCTTGCCGATGAGATCAGGTTGTGCCGACAGTATCTGGATCTGGAAAAGCTTCGCCTCGGCGATCGCCTGAGGATCGAGTGGCATGTCGAGAACATGCCGCGCGACGCGCTGGTGCCTCCGTTGGTGCTGCAACCGCTGCTGGAGAACGCGGTATACCACGGCATCGAGCCGTCGAGCTCGCCGGGGGTCATCGCGATCAACATTTTCCTGCGCCGCGGGGAGGTTCACGCCGTCCTGCGCAATCCTTACCGCTTTTCCGGCAGCCACCATGCCGGGAACAAGATGGCGATGGACAACATCCGGGAGCGTCTGGCGCTGCACTTCGACGCGGAGGCGAGCCTCGAGAGCCGCGCCGGCAAGGACAGCTACGAAGTGCACATCCGGATGCCGTACCGCGCTCCGACGCACGCCGAGGATGCACATGCCTGAGACGCCGCTCAAGATATTCGTCGTCGATGACGAGGCGCCGGCGCGGCGCAGGTTGCGCGAGCTGCTCGACGACTGCGCCGGCGCGCTGCCGCTGCTGGTCGTGGGCGAGGCGGGAAGCGGCCGCGAGGCGCTGGGGCTTCTCGGCAGCACGCCAGCGGACCTGGTGTTGAGCGACATTCACATGCCCGACATGGACGGTATCGAGCTGGCCCGCCACTTGCTCAAGCTACCGCTTCCGCCCGTGCTGATTTTCACCACGGCGTACCACGAGCACGCGATTGCCGCGTTCGAAGTGCACGCCATCGACTATCTGATGAAGCCGGTACGCGTGCAGCGTCTGCTGGCGGCGTTGCAGAAGGTTCCGCGCCTGAAACCTCTGTCGGGCGCGCGGCTCGACCGCCTGCCTGCGGCGGCGCGTCGTTTCCTGTCGGTCACCGAGCGTTCACGCGTCGTGCTCGTGCCGGTCGAGGAAGTCATCTATCTCAAGGCGGAGCTCAAGTACATCACGATCCGAACGGCCGACCGCGAATATCTGCTCGAGGAATCGCTTACCAAGCTCGAAGAGGAATTCGGCTCGCGCTTCGTGCGCGTGCATCGCAATTGCCTGGTGGCACGCGATGCGATTCGCGGCTTCGAGCGGCAAGTGAGCGCCGAGGGCGATGCGCACTGGGAAGTGCTCCTGCGCGACGTGCCCGAAGCGCTGCCCGTGTCGCGGCGCCAACAGTTCATCGTTCGAGAGATCGGCCGCGAGAACGATGCCTAATCCGGCCCGGTCCGCCCCGCGCACGCTCATCTGCGGGTCGCTCGCGCTCGACACCATCATGGTGTTCCCCGATCGTTTCGCCCGGCACATCCTGCCCGGTGAGACGCACGTGCTCTCGGTCTCGTTTCAGATCCGCGAGATGCGGCGGGAATGGGGTGGCTGCGCCGGAAACATCGCGTACAACCTCAAGGGCCTGGGCGGCGAGCCGGTCGTGATGGCCACGGTGGGAGAGGACGGCGGCGGCTACCTGGAGCGGCTGGCCGCGCAGGACGTTGCTGCCGATGGCGTCCGCGTGGTTCCCGGGACCTACACCGCGCAGGCGTTCATCATCACCGACCTCGACGACAATCAGATTACCGCGTTTCATCCCGGCGCCATGAACGAATCGCACCGCAATCGCGTCGGCGACGTGACCGACATCGCGCTCGGCATCGTCGCGCCCGACGGCCGGGAAGGCATGCGCTCGCACGTGCGCGAATTCGCCGCCGCGCACGTTCCCTTCATCTTCGATCCGGGACAGGGATTGCCGCTGTTCTCCGGCGCCGAGCTGATCGAGATGGTCGATTGCGCCGAATACGTCGCGGTCAATGATTACGAAGCGCGGCTGCTCGCCGAGCGTACCGGGCTGTCGATCGAGGCGATCGCGGCGCGCGTTGACGCGCTGATTGTCACGCGTGGCGGCGAGGGCTCGCGCATCTACACCGACGGCGCGGTGCTGGATATTCCGGCGGTAAAGCCCGCCGCGCTGGTCGATCCGACCGGCTGCGGGGACGCGTACCGCGCGGGCCTGCTCTACGGCATCGCGCAAGGATGGGATTGGGAACGCACGGGCCGGCTCGCGTCGCTGCTCGGGTCGATGAAGATTGCTTCGCGCGGCGGTCAGAACCATGCGCTCGGACGCGATGCGGTCGCTGCGCTGTATTGCGAGCGATTCGGTCAGTCCCTATTCTGAATGGCGACGTTCATTCGAACGACTTCGGGACCGGCGCCGACCGACTTGGAATCTGGAAGACCCGCGCATCGTCGAGCCTCACCGCGGTCAGCGTCCCGCCCCAAAGGCAGCCCGAGTCGAGCATCATCACGTTCGGCGCAAACATGAGCTCGAGCGCCGACCAGTGTCCGCACAGAATCCTCACCCCGGCCGATTTGCGCTCGGGGTGGGCGAACCAGGGCGCGAAGCCCGCCGGCGCGTATTCCGGGCCCCGTTTTTCCTTGAGATTCATCGCGTCGTCCGTAGAGCAGAAACGCAATCGCGTGCAGGCATTGACAATGACGCGCAACCGGTCGTAGCCGGTGAGCTCGTCGCTCCATTGCGCGGGCTCGTCGCCGTAGAGATGACGCAGGAAATCGTCGTGGGCGGCTGACTTCAGAACGGTCTCGACCTCGCGCGATAGCGCAACCGCTCGCGCCGGCGTCCACGACGGAAGAAGTCCCGCGTGCACCATGAGCAAGTCGCCTTCGAGGACGACCAGCGGCTGCCGACGCAGCCACGCGAGAAGTTCGTCGCGGTCGGACGCCTCGAGAATCGGCGAAAGCGTGTCGCGACCGTGCGCCGCACGATGCCCTGCCGCGACGATCAGCAGGTGGAGGTCGTGATTGCCGAGTACGGTCGTGGCCGCCGCACCGAGCGCTTTCACGGTGCGCAGGACCGATAGCGAATCGGGCCCGCGATTGACGAGGTCGCCGACGACCCAAAGGCGGTCGCGCGCGCGATCGAACCCGATCATGTCGAGAAGCTGCGCGAATTCGGCGTAGCAGCCTTGGATGTCGCCGACGACGTAGTGACTCATGGCGCATGGGTCGCGGCAGCCGATGCGCTCGCGCGCTAGGCGACGCGCTATTTCTTGAGCGCCAGGATCCAGCTCACCAGTGCCTTGATATCATCGTCGGGCACCTGCGCATTCGGCGGCATCGGGACCGGGCCCCAGACGCCGGCGCCGCCGGCCTTGATCTTCTGCGCGAGCTTCGCTTGTGCGCCGGCATCGCCCTTGTACTTGGCGGCGACGTCCATGTAGGCAGGACCGACGATCTTCTTGTCGGTGCCGTGACATGCCGCGCAGCCGTATTTCTGCATCAGCGCCTCGCCCGCTTTCAGATCGAGCGGCGCGCCCGGTCGCGCAACACTGCTAGTCGCGGGTGGTGCGGCGGTTGCCGTGACTGCCGCAACCGGGGCCGTCGCGGCAACAGGCGCGGCGGGGGTCGAAGCCGTCGCGGCGGTCGGCGCCCCGGCTGCGGGCGGCTCATTGAACTTGGCGCCCGATCGGTTCGCCATGTAGACGACCCCGCGTTGCACGTCGATATCGGCGAGATTGCGATTGCCGCCTTTGGGCGGCATTTGATCCTTGCCGTCGATCGCGCTGGCGTAGAGCGCGTTGATTCCGCGTTTGATGCGCGGCGCCCACGCCACCTTGTCGCCCAACTTGGGCGCTCCGACGAGGCCCGCCTCGTGACAGGTCTTGCATACTTCCTGATAAACCTGTTCGCCCGTCATGCCAGCTTGCGGCGCGGTCGCGTCGGCGATGGTGACTTCGCCGACCGGCTTGATGCGGTCGAGCACCCCGGTTTCGGCATCCCGGCCCCCGGACGGGCGCACGCCGGTGACGAGTTGCGAAAGGAGCACGACAAGCGCAATCGTTATTGCGAACGCGAGAACGACGACGATGACCAGTTGTTTCGGCGTCTTGATGAAGGAGCTATGCTTGTCGCTCATCGTCGTCCTGGCGGCTTTCCTGCGGTGGCCGCGGCCCGCAAGCTGCGAAACGAAGCGCGCATTATAACGCGCGCCTCCGAGCGCGGAAAAAGCGGGTGGACGCACTCTGCAACGCCGAGGTAGAATCGCCGCGTGCGCCCGTAGCTCAGTTGGATAGAGTGTTGGTTTCCGAAGCCAAAGGTCACAGGTTCGACTCCTGTCGGGCGCGCCAAAGAGCTTCGGCTTCGCGCCCGGGCAATCGCGGCGGCGCAGTCAGTCGAACGACCGGCTGTAATAAATTCCCACGCCGCTGACCGCGCCCGCTTCCGCGCGCAGCGTGAGCCCGCGCGAGAGCGCGTACTCGATCTTCAGCGCATTGTTCGCGACCGACAGTCCCTGCTCGTAAATCAGCGACAGGTTGTCCGAAAGGCGCTTGCTGACCGCGACGACTTGGCCTGCAGCACCGGAGGTTGTCGTGCGCGAAGCGTCGGCGGAACGCACGCTGATGTCGTCGAACCCCAGCGTGCGCGCGACGCGCTGGCCGATCGGAGGGGCGTTCGGATCGGTCGCCGCAGCGAAGGCGATCTGAAGCGCCGACAGATCGGCGTTGCTCGCGCGATCGAGCCCATGGCCGACCACGAGCCACGACAGCTTCTCGTTGTCGGGAACGGGCGGCGTGGAGGTGAGCTGCACGTGGGGGACGCGCACGGTGCCGGTGACTTCGACGCCCGCCTCGACCTGGAGATTCTTGCGCAGGGCCAGCACGTCGAGTCCCGGATTGTCGAGCGGTCCGTCGAAGTAAAGCTTGCCCCGCTCGATGGTCAGCCGCTGCCCGTATGCCGTATATGTGCCGCGTTCCGCATTGATCGCGCCGCGACCGGTCAGAGTGCCGTCGGCGGCGGTGACGACGTGTACCTTACCCGCGACGATGGCGTCGAGGCCCTCGCCGATGACCTCGAAGCGATCGCCGAAGTCGAGTTCGAGATTGACAACGAACGGCACTCGCGCGCGTCCCGGCGGCGCCTTGCGCTCGCGTCCGCGCACGACGACATCGTCGCCCAGGGCGTCAGCCGTTGGGCGCCGAAACTCGAAGTAACCGTCGTCGGCCCGGAGCGCGCCGGCGAGCGCAAGGTGCTTCTGCTCCAGCGCAAGGGTTCCGGCGCCGCTTAACATGAGGCGTGCATCCGGGCGGTTGAGGAGCCGGAGCTTCTCCGCGCGCCATGCAAGACGTGCGCCGGTCACATCGCCCGTGCCCGCAGCCGGCAGCGTGCCGCTGGCGACGAAACGGCCGTCGCCTGCGGAGAACGAAAGCTCGCTCACGGCGACGGCGCGTTCGTCGAGGCGCGCGCGCAACCGTCCGTCGCGAAGAAACACGCCGTATTGCGGCGCCTCGAGTTTGAGCGCGTCGCCATCGACCGTCCCGGTGAGCCGCAACGCTCGCAGTGTCCCTTGTCCGGCAAGGTTCATCGCGAGACGACCATCGACGATCGCGGTGGTGCCGGCCAGCGCCTGCACGGCGCGCAGCGACGCAGCATCGACGCGCACCGAGACCTTGAGCGGAGCGGCGCCGTCGAACCTGCCTGCGAGTGGGGGTGACGAACCGACATCGACTGCGACATCGGCATCGGCAAGGCGCGCGCGCGCGGTGAGCGTTGCGTGCACGCGATCGTCGACGCTTTCGGCCGTGACATCGAAACGCGAGAGACCCAGCGCGAGCTCGGGCGCATCCGCAGGCGCGATGTCGCCGGCATCGCGCGAGAGCTTGAGCGTACCGTGCAATCGCGGCGCGGCGGCGAACGACCAGCGTCCCGACAAGGTCAGGGTCGAGCGCACGCGCTGCGCCTGACCCGTCGCCGCAAGCACCGCGGCTGCGGGCAGTCCGGTGAAATCTCCGCTGCTCGACCAGCGGCCCGCGTCCCACGCCAATTCGCGCAGCGCGAAGCGGCCGCCGGAGATCGTCCCTGCCGCGTCGGCGACGCGGAAGTGGTTCGGTTGCCAATCGACGCGCGCGCTGCCCGCCAACGCAAGGGGGTATTGCCCGCGATTTTCAAGCGCGACGACGCGTCCCGCCCAGCTTGGGCTCGCTGTCGCGCGCCAGCCGCCGGCAAGCCGGGCGTCGAGGTCGAGGTCGGCCCCGCGCGCAGTCATGACGAGCTCGTGTTGCGCGACTGTTCCGGTCACGCGGGCGGAAAAGCGACTGAGCGCGACCGAATGTGCCTCTAAATCGGCCAGCGCGGCGGTAAAGCGAATCGGTCGCTCATCGCCTGCGCCCTGCGCGATGTCGCCCTCGATGACGAGCGACGCCGCGGTGATCGAAGCGAAGCGCAGGTCTTCGCCACGTGCGGTGAACGCGACCGAGGGATGCGCCCATACGCCGCCGATCCGCCCCGACGCGCTGAAGCGTCCGGCGAGACCGGCGTCGACCGCGCCGAGATCGCGCGCTTCGATCGCGAAGTCAAGTACGTCTCCAGCTCGCCCGTAATCGCCGGCGAGCTGCAATCGGTTGCCGCCGACGGAGAGATCGAGCGCGGCGCGGCCGATGTGCTCGCGCGCGAGCTCGATGCTGCCTCCTCCGGCGAGCGGCAGATTACGCCAGCGGCTCTCCGGCGCGAGCCTGAGCGTAAGCGCCGCAGACCATTCGGGCTCGAGCGCACCTTGCGCGGCGACGCTACCGGTGATCGACGCACTCGGATAGGAGCCGAATGCAGCCGGATCGAGGTGGCTGGCTGCGGCAGCGACGCTGAAGCGGCGCGCGGCTGCGAGCTCGAGCCTGGCATTGCCGGCAAGCGCGCCTCCTTTCGCCCGGGCGCGAAAGGATTTGATCCGCAGCTCTCCGCGACCGATCTCAGCGTCGAAGGCGAGCGCGGTGCCGCGCTCGCCCAGCTCGCCTTTGAATACTCCCTGCGGCAGGTCGGCTGTGTGCGCCAGCTGAAAGTCGAGCGCGCCGGCCAGACGCGTTGGATAGAGTCGCGTATGGATGCCGGAGAGATCCACGTCCTCGACGCGGATGCGCCCGCGGAACTCGTCGCCGGCGAGACTCGCATCGCCGCGAATGCGGCCCTTGCCGGTGAGCGCGATCTCGAGCGCGTCGAGACTCAAGACATCGGCGTCATAGGCGAGTCGCGTCGTTGCGCGGGCCACCGGCAGGCGTCGGCTCGACCATGCACCGGCTTCGGCATTGGTTGCTTCGAGTCGCGCTTCGAAACGCGAGGGCTTGGCCATCCCGCCGGCGAGCTCGACGCTGAGCGCGGTCTTCGGCAGCCCGGCGTCGAAGCGCGCGAGATCGATAGCCTCGCCGGAAAGCTTGAGCTCGCGCAACCATACCGGCTCGAAAGGCGCAACGACGGCGGCCGCTGAGGCCTGCGCGCCCTGTCCCGCCGCCGAAAGCGCGAGCCGCAACGCGCCGAGATTGCCATCGATGTCGATCTCGCCGGCTGCGCCCCGCAGCCGCTCGCTGCCGGTAAAGCGGATATTGCCAGCGGTCGCGAGCGGCGGATCCGCGCCGACCGCAATATCGCCATGGAGTGCGCCCCAATCGCTATCCAGGGCGAGCTCGTCGAGACGGTGACCTGTGGCGTCGCCGTGATAGCGTAGTGCGAGCCCGCGCACAGCCCACGCGTTCGCTCCGCTTATCGCGTCGACCCGGCCGATCGCGATGCGCTCGATGTCGACCGGCCAGGGCAGCGCAAGCGAAGGCGGCAACGCGGTTGGACCGCCGCTACCGCGAAGCTCGAGGAAAACTCGGGCGGCGGTGAGCGTGGCCACAGAAAGTCGGCGCGACAAGAGTGCGCGTGGCGACCACGCCAAGTCGACGTCGTCGGCGATGACCTGCCAGCCCTCGTCGCTGTAAGTGATTCGCGCGACACGCATCTTCCCGGCCAGCGAACCGGTGGCACCTTCGAACACGAGGCGACCCGCGCTCCGACGCGCGGCCTCGCCGACCGCCCAATCGAGGCCGCTCTTGCCGGTCGCGAACCAGATGGCCGCGCCGAGGAGCGCCCCCGCGAGGAGCGCCACCAGCGCAAATCCGATGCCCAGATAACGCTTTAGCGTCATCAGAACGTGAGCCCGATCGAAAGATGCAACCGCACTTGCTTGGTCTCCTGGCCATACGCGATGTCGACCCGGAACGGTCCGATCGGCGTACGCACGCGCACACCGACGCCGTAACCATAGACGGGCTTGAGGCCGCGCGGTTCATCGGCCGCGTTGCCGGCGTCGACGAAAGTGGCGAGACCCCACGCCGGAGCGAACCAACGCGTGATCTCGGCACTGGCGAGCGCATAGTAGCGGCCGCCGACCGTGGCATCGCCCTCGCGCGGACCGAGGCTTTCGAATGCGTAACCGCGCACGGTGGTATCGCCGCCGGTGCGAAAGAGCAGCGGGCTCGGAACATCGTGCCGCGAATCGACGAGCACCGCACCGCCCTCCGCTCGCAGTTGCAGCTGCGTCGCCCGATCGATCGGTATCCACCAGGCGAACTGCGCGATACCGCGGCCGAATCCACGCGTCGACACACCCGGCGGGCCTGCACCGAGCTGCACGTTGAGCACTCGTCCCGTGGTAGGGGCGAGCAGGTCGTCGACGCTGCGCCATGTGCGTCCGATCTCGAAGTAAAGCGCGTGCGCCTGCGTGGACTCGGCACTGGTCGGCATTTGCCGCGAGTAATAAAAGGCCGTCGAATACGCCGTCTGATCGCGCGGATCCGCGCTCTGCCGCCGCCAGCCCAGCATGAGGTCCTTGGTGCGCAAGCCCTCGATGTCGGTGTGCTGAACACTCATCGGGAACGAATCGGTGTAAGCAGGAACCTGCGGCGGCAGCGTGAAGCGCACGACCGCGCTTTGGATCTTCGCTTCGGCGCGCAACTCGGCGTCGAAGCGAAGGCCGTTGCCGTTCACGTTCACATCGCCGTAGGTCAGCTGGGCGCGATAAAGCGTATCGGTCGAGAAGCCCAGCCCCGTGGTGATCTTCTTGTTCGGGGCTTCGATGAGTCGCACCGTTACCGGCGCGGCGTCGGCATGCGCCGGGTCCGTTTCGATCGCGACCTGCGCGCTGGCAAAATAACCGGTCCCGTTGAGGCGGCGGACGAAAACGTCGAGCTTCTCCGCTGCATAGGTTTCGCCGGGTGCGAAGGTTGCAAGGTTGCGCACGATGTCGTCCGAGTATTTCGTGAGCCCCGAAATGACGAGCGCACCGAAGCGAAACGACGGACCGCTGTCGAGCGTAATGCTCAGGCGCGCCGAGCGTGTTTCGGGATCGATCGCGGCTTCGCTCGTAACGATCCGCGCGGCCGCATATCGCTCTGCGGCGAGGGTACGCACGGCAGCCGCCTTGGCGGTGAGCCACGCGGCCTGCTGAAAGATCGCACCCTGCGGCAATCGCCACCCGGTCCTGAGCTCGGCGATGGCTCGCGCTGCATCGGAGACATCGGCGAGAAGCGGTCCGGTAAGCTCGATGTTCACCGCGGTGACGCGCGTCGGCGGTCCCGGCTGGACGCGGATCTTCACTGTGGGCGGCGCAGTCTCCCGATCGACCTCGGCATCGATGGTCGCGGAGAAATAACCCGCGGCTTCGACCGCGTCGGTCGCCTGCATCTTCGCTTCCGCGATGAGCAGATCCAGGAACTCAGGCGTGAGGTCCGAATATGTTTGCCAGCGAGTCAGCGTGAGGCTGCGCTCGACGGCGGCCTTGACCTCGGACGGCGCGGAAATTTCGACGCGATAGCGCAATGCGGACTCGGCATCGTCCTGTGCGGCAACAGCGGGCAAGCTGCAGACAAGCCATGCGACTGCGAGGAACGTACGCCACGGGTGGCTGTCACGGCGCGACGCATGCGTCGACCGTTGAATGCGGAAATGCGATTGGGCCACTCGGATCGATCGACGGCGGGCGAAAGACGAGGATTCCCTGACCCCGCCATCGAGCATCGTAACAGACGCCTGGCGCCACGCTCGCGTAAAGCGGATTGCGTGTCCACGTGCCCTAGCAAACGGCGCCGACGGGACCCACGCGTCATCGACTGATGTAAGCGCTTTACCAGGCGCGATTCATTCATAAGATGATGGACACGCAAAAAAACATATTCAATGCTGAAAGCATAATGGGGCGTGGATTTACGGCCGAGGCGGACGATCCATCCGCATGGCCGGACTCGTCTAAATGTTTCGGTTAACTTACTAAATTACTTTGGGAATCATCGCTAAAGCTTTATTTTTATGTGCAATTTAAGACTTATACAACATTTAACGCTAAGTCTTTGTTCGGGAAATGAAATTGTATTGACCCTCCGCGGGCATTCACCTATAGTGGCGTCGGGTGGTAAAAAGTGGGTCAAAGTGGGCGCTTACCCGAGCGCCGCTTAAGGAGGAGGGGAAGTGTTCCGAGGCGTTACCCACCTCGCGCTGGACAACAAAGGTCGGCTGGCTATACCGGCACGGCACCGCGAAGCGCTCGCCAACCAAGCCGATGGGCGGCTGGTGCTCACTGCGGATCCCAGTCATTGCCTCCTCCTCTATCCGCTGCTCGCCTGGGAGCCGATCCAGCAGCGGCTGATGGCGCTGTCGAGTTTCAACGAGAAGACGCGCGCGTTGCAGCGTCTGCTGGTCGGTCACGCTGACGACGTCGCACTCGACGGTGCCGGACGCATCCTCGTGCCTCCTGCGTTGCGCCAATATGCCGCGCTCGACAAGCGCGTCGTGCTCGTCGGACAAGGCAACAAGTTCGAGCTGTGGAACGAGGTGGAATGGCTCGAGCGAACCGAGCACGCAGTCGCGTTTGCTCCCGATGGATTGCCGCCCGAGCTGGACGGGTTCTCCCTCTGATGCGGGATGGCGGTCATGTTCCGGCCCTGCTCGAAGAAGCCATGGCCGCGCTGGACGTCAAGCCGGACGGCACCTATGTCGACGCCACATTCGGCCGCGGCGGGCACAGCCGGCGAATTTTGGCGCGGCTTGATTCGCGGGGACGCCTCATCGCGCTCGACCGCGACCCTGCTGCGGAAGCCGTCGCGCGCACATGGAGCGACGCGCGTTTCCGGTTCCATCGCGCGCAATTTTCGGAATTGCCACAGATCCTCGATGCCGAACGCATTGAAAAAGTCGACGGCGTTCTGCTCGACCTCGGCGTGTCGTCGCCTCAAATCGATGATCCAGACCGCGGCTTCTCGCTTCGCGCCGACGGACCGCTCGACATGCGCATGGACCCGACTCGTGGCAGCAGCGCGGCCGATTGGCTCGCCGCAGTCGCCGAACGTGAACTCAGGGGAGTGATCGCGGACTATGGTGAAGAACGGTTTGCTCAACAGATTGCAAGAGCGATTGTTGCGGCTCGCGCGCACGAGCCCATCGTACGCACGGGGCAATTGGCCGCGATCGTGGCAAAAGCCGTCCGCGCGCGCGGGCGGGGTGATCGGAGTCAGGATCCGGCCACGCGGACTTTCCAGGCTCTACGGATTCACGTCAATCAGGAGCTCACGGAATTGTCGCTAGCGCTGGAACGTGTGCTGCCACGGCTCGCCATCGGTGGGCGGCTGGCAGTCATTAGCTTTCATTCCCTCGAGGACCGGCTGGTGAAGCAGTTCTTGCGCAAGCATGCCGAGCCGTATGGCGGCGATGCGCGCATTGCCCGAATGCCTATCGCGACACGCGCGCTGCCGGTGCCGCCGCTTCGGCTCGTAGGGCGCGCGATTCGTCCGGGCGCGGCCGAAATCGCTGCCAATCCGCGTTCGCGCAGCGCCCGTCTGCGCGTCGCCGAACGGACCGGCGCAGGACCCTCGCCGTGGTGAAGCTCAACCTGCTGCTGTTGGCTGCGCTCGTGTTCTGTGCGCTGTCGCTGGTCACATCAAGGCACCAGGCGCGAAAGCTCTTTGTCGAGCTGGAGCGCGAACAGAAGCTCGCCCGCACCTACGATGTCGAATTCGGCCAGCTACAGCTCGAGCAAAGCACATGGGCGATGCCGGCGCGTATCGAGAACATCGCGCGCGAGCAATTGAAGATGCAGCTGCCGCGTCCGGGCCGCATCCAGGTCGTGGACGGAAGCTCGCGATGATTGCGGTGAGCGCAACCCGCGCGGTGGCGACGCCGAAGCTGCCACGGCTGCGCGCTCCGCTCTTGTTTGGCACGCTCCTCGCGCTTTTCGCGCTGCTTGCGGTGCGATCGCTCTACCTGCAATGGATCGACAACGCGTTCCTGCAGGAACAGGGGTCTTCGCGCTATAGCCGCGACCTCGAGGTGCCGGCGCATCGCGGACGCATCCTCGATCGGTTCGGCGATCCGCTGGCGATCAGCACACCGGTCAAGGCGATCTGGGCGTGGCCGGAGAAGGTCGAAGCCACGCCCGGACAGCTGCACGCGCTCTCCGCCGCTCTCGACCTCTCCCCTAACGCTCTGGCGGCGAAGCTCGACGCAGGCGAGGATTTCGTCTACCTCAAGCGAGGCGTGGCGCCCGAGGTCGCCGCGGGCGTGGCTGCGATTGGCATCAAGGGCGTGCACGACGACGACGAATACCGCCGCTATTACCCGGGCGGCGAGGTGATGAGCCACATCCTGGGATTTACCGGCGACCGCGACATCGGACAGGAGGGCATCGAGCTCGCGCAGCAGGCTTGGCTCGGGGGAGCGCCCGGGGGCCGCCGCGTCATCATCAACCGGCGCGGCGAGGTCGTCGAGGACGTCGCCAACATTCGTTCGCCGAGGGAAGGACGCGATCTTGCGCTGTCGATCGATAGCCGGCTGCAATATCTCGCATATCGCGAGTTGAAGCTTGCGGTCGAGTTGAACAAGGCGAAAGCGGGCGGCCTGGTCATTCTCGATGCCAGGACCGGCGAGATCCTGGCACTCGCGAACTTGCCGTCATACAACCCCAACAACCGCACCCGGGTCACCCGCGAGCGAATGCGCAACCGGGCGCTGACCGACATCTTCGAACCGGGGTCCACGCTCAAACCCTTCACGATCGCGGCCGCGCTCGAAGCGGGAAAAGTCCAGCCCTCGTCGCTCATCGACACTGCGCCGGGCACGCTGGCCATCGGCAAGGCAACGATCCACGACGCGCATCGCGAAGGCGTGCTCACCATAGAGCAGGTCGTGCAGAAATCGTCGAACGTCGGCGCAGCGAAAATCGCGCTGTCGCTGCCGCCCGAACAAATGTGGTCGACACTCTCGGGCGCCGGGTTCGGCGCGCCGTTGAAATCCGGTTTTCCCGGCGAGGTGTCGGGCCGGCTGCGACCTGCAAAAAGCTGGCGACCGATCGAGCAGGCGACGATGGCGTACGGCCACGGCATTTCTGTGAACCTGGTGCAACTGGCGCGCGCGTATACGGTGTTCGCGACCGATGGCGAGCTGAAGCCGGTGACGCTCTTCAAGGAGGCCGGGCCGGTTGCAGGGCCGCCGGCGCTCAAGGCCGAAACGGCGCGTGCGGTCAGGCACATGCTGGAGATGGTGGTGATGCCCGGCGGCACGGCGCCAAAGGCGCAGGTTCCGGGCTACCGCGTTGCCGGCAAGACGGGCACTGCGCACAAGCTCGAGGGCGGCAGCTATATCAACAAGTTCGTAGCGTCGTTCGTCGGCTTCGCGCCGGCTTCGAGTCCGCGCCTGATCATCGCGGTGATGATCGACGAGCCCTCAGGGGGACAGTATTACGGCGGCAGCGTCGCTGCGCCGGTCTTCAGCAGCGTGATGGGCGCAGCGCTGCGGCTGCTCGGCGTGCCTACCGACGCGCCCATCAGCTCCATTCTCCCTCCGGCGGAAGCCGCCGAAGTGCAGGAAGAAACATGATCGCTGCAGTGACGACCGCGCCCGACGCGGAGACGGCCGCGCTGCTCTCGAAGCTCACCGTGCCGATCACGCGCATCACTTCCGACAGCCGGCACGTGCGCCGGGGCGATACCTTCGCGGCATATCGCGGATCGCATCAGGACGGGCGCCTGTTCATCGCCGACGCGATCGGCCGCGGCGCCGGCGCGATCCTGTGGGATGCCGAGGGATTCAACTGGAACCGCGAATGGAATGTGCCTCATCTCCCGGTCGACAATTTGAAGGACCGGCTCGGCATCATCGCCGACGTCGTGTACGACCATCCCTCGCGCGAGCTGTGGGTGGTCGGCGTCACCGGCACCAACGGCAAGACCTCGTGCGCACACTGGATTGCGGCTGGGCTCGATGTCGCCGGACGGCGCGCGGCGGTAATCGGCACGCTCGGCAATGGCCTGTGGGGTTCGCTCGAGCCTGCAACGCATACGACGCCGGATGCCGCGGAGCTGCAGGAAATGCTGCGCGAGGTCCGGACCAAGGGCGCGGAAGTCGTGGCGATGGAGGTTTCTTCGCACGGCCTCGATCAGGGACGCGTCAACGGCGTGGCATTCGATGTCGCATTGTTCACCAACCTGTCACGCGATCATCTCGACTACCACGGAACGATGGCCGCGTATGGCGCGGCGAAAGCCAGGCTCTTCGCCTGGCCAGGTCTGCGCGTCGGCGTCATCAACGCCGACGATCCGTTCGGACAAAGCCTCATCGATGCCGCGCGCACCAAGGGCCGCAAGGTTCTCACCTACGGCTTCGGCGCCGCGGATATCGTCGGTGGACGACTGACCGCGACCAACGCGGGTCTTGCTTTCGCCGTCGAAACGCCTTGGGGTAGGGGCGAAATCTATTCGCGGCTGGTCGGCGCGTTCAACGCCGCCAACCTGCTCGGCGTGCTCGGTGTGCTGCTGGTGAGCGGTGTCGCGCTGGAAACCGCGGTGGGATTTCTCGCCACGGCCGACGCGCCGCTCGGACGCATGCAGCGCCTTGGCGGCGAAGCCGCGCCGCTGGTCGTCGTCGACTACGCCCACACGCCCGATGCACTGCATCAGGTGCTGACCTCGCTACGTTCGGCGGTCGTGAGCCCCGGCGAGCTCGTGTGCGTGTTCGGCTGCGGCGGCGACCGTGATCGCGGCAAGCGGCCGGAAATGGGCCGTGTGGCCGCGCGGCTGGCCGATCGCGTGATCGTCACTAGCGATAATCCGCGCAGCGAAGATCCCGGCGCAATTGCCAGCGATATCGTCCACGGCATCCGCGACACCGGCAATCGTCGCTATGCGATTGAGCTCGATCGCGGCAGCGCGATTGCGACGGCGATCGGCGAGGCGAAGATCGGCGACGTCGTTCTGCTCGCGGGCAAGGGGCACGAGCCCTACCAGGAACGCGCCGGAGTTCGACACCCCTTTCTCGATGCCGATCATGCGGCGCGGGCTCTTGCCTTGCGGAGCGTGCAATGATGGACACCGCAACGGCAGCCCGCGCGATCGCCGGTACGCTTTTCGGCGCGAACGTAGGCTTCGATCGAGTCACGACCGATTCGCGCTCTCTTGAAGCGGGGGATCTGTTCGTCGCGATCAAGGGCGAGCGCTTCGACGGCCATGACTTCGTCGCCCACGCATTCGAACGCGGCGCCGTTGCGGCAGTCGTCGCCGCTGACCGCGCGGCCGCGCTTGCTGGCCTTGTCGCAGGGAGCCTGCTCGCGGTCGCCGATCCGCTCGCAGCGCTGGGCGCGCTCGCCGCGTTCTGGCGTCGGCGCTTCACCTTGCCGGTCATCGCCATCGTCGGCAGCAACGGCAAGACGACGGTCAAGGAGATGACCGCGGCGATCCTGCGCGTCGAACGGGGTCCGGAACAAGTGCTTGCGACCGCGGGCAATCTCAACAATCAGATCGGCTTGCCGCTAACGGTGCTGAGTCTGCGGGCGGCGCATCGCGTCGCAGTACTCGAGATCGGCATGAACCACCCCGGAGAGACCGCTGAGCTGACAGCCATCGCGCAGCCGACGATCGCGCTCATCAACAACGCACAACGCGAACATCAGGAATTCATGAAAAGCGTCGCCGACGTCGCCGCGGAGCACGCCGCCGCACTGAACGCGCTCCCGGTCGATGGCATCGCCGTGATCAATGCCGACGACGATTACGCGCCATTCTGGGGCGAAGTGATCGATAGGCGCAACGCCGAGGGTGCGAGCATCGCGTTACGGGACTTCGGCCTGAGTGCACCGGCTGCGATCTCGGCGCGCTGCCGGACGGAGCCCTGGGGCAGCGCCGTCGATGTCGAGATGCCCGGCGGCATGACGAGCTTCGAGCTGCACGCGCCTGGGAGCCATAACGTCGCGAACGCGCTGGCGGCGATCGCCGCCGCTACGGCCGCTGGCGCCGGCCTCGTCGCGGTGCGAAGCGGCCTTGAAACGTTCCGGCCGCTCTCCGGCCGGCTCGACATCAAGGCCGGCTCCGGCGGTGTCGCGGTCATCGACGATACCTACAACGCAAACCCGGACTCCGTGCGCGCCGCGATCGCGGTACTTGCGCGCGCCGGCGGAGCGCGCTGGCTGGTGCTGGGCGATATGGGCGAAGTCGGCGAGCAGGGCATCGCTTTCCATAGGGAGATCGGCGAGCACGCGCGTGCCGCCGGGATCGATCGTCTGTTGACGACCGGAGAGCTCGCCGCGCATGCCGTCGCCTCGTTCGGACCCGGTGGCGAGCACTTCGACGATGTCAACGCGTTGATCGCCGCCGCAGAAGCGAAACTGCGCGGTGGTGACCCGGCGCGCGTGACGCTGCTCGTCAAAGGCTCGCGCTTCATGCGCATGGAACGCGTCGTCGCCGCACTGACCGGCGCCGCGGCGGGCGGGAGCCACTGATGCTGCTCGCGCTCGCGAACTGGATTGCGACCGACGTGCGTGCGTTCAACGTCTTCGGCTACATCACGCTGCGCGCGGTGCTGGCGACCATGACCGCGCTCGTCATCTCGTTCGTGGTCGGCCCGAGCATGATACGCAAGCTCACGCAGTACAAGATCGGGCAGGCGGTGCGCGACGACGGACCGCAGTCGCATCTGATCAAGGCCGGAACGCCGACGATGGGCGGAGCGCTGATCCTCGTTTCGATCGCGATCACGACGCTGCTCTGGGCCGATTTGAGGAACCGCTTCGTCTGGGTCGTGCTGCTGGTGACCCTGGGATTTGGCGCGATCGGCTGGATCGACGATTACCGCAAGGTCGTGTACCAGAACCCGAAGGGGCTTTCCGTGCGCACCAAGTTCGTGTGGCAATCGGTGATCGCACTGCTCGCCGCGGTCTACCTCGCCTTTTCCGTCTCTGCTCCATCGACGAGCCAGTTCCTGCAGCTGTTCTTGGCGTGGCTCTACAGCGGCTTCAATCTCGATCTGCCGCCGAAAGCCGATCTGATCGTGCCGTTCTTCAAAACGGTGAGCTATCCCTTGGGTGTTTGGGGATTCATCGCGCTGTCGTATTGCGTGATCGTCGGCGCGAGCAATGCGGTCAACCTGACCGACGGGCTCGACGGGCTCGCCATCATGCCCACCGCGATGATCGCCGGCGCGCTCGGCATTTTTGCGTACGCGATGGGTCGCGCCGACTTTTCGAGCTACTTGCTCATGCCGCATATTCCGGGCGCGGGCGAGCTGACCGTGATTTGCGCCGCGGTCGTCGGCGCAGGCCTGGGCTTTCTGTGGTTCAACGCCTACCCGGCCGAGGTGTTCATGGGCGACGTCGGCGCGCTGGCGCTCGGCGCCGCGCTCGGTGCGATCGCGGTCATCGTCCGCCAGGAGATCGTGCTGGCGATCATGGGTGGGGTGTTCGTCGTCGAGACGCTCTCCGTGATGATCCAGGTCGCATCGTTCAAGCTCACCGGCAGGCGGGTTTTCCGCATGGCGCCGATTCACCACCACTATGAGCTCAAGGGCTGGAAAGAAAACCAGGTAGTGGTCCGGTTCTGGATCATCACGATGCTGCTTGTTCTATTCGGACTCTCGACTTTGAAATTGCGATGACAAATCGTCCGGACCACGACCTGGTTTTGGTGGAGGCTAACTCGAGCGCAGCGAGAGTTAAGCGCGCGAATAGCGCGGCCGGAGCCAAAACCCCGAGTGGTCCTTCTGGATCATCACGATGCTGCTTGTTCTATTCGGACTCTCGACTTTGAAATTGCGATGACAAATCGTCCGGACCACGACCTGGTTTTGGTGGAGGCTAACTCGAGCGTAGCGAGAGTTAAGCGCGCGAATAGCGCGCGGCCGGAGCCAAAACCCCTAGTGGTTCGCTTCCGGATTATTACGATGTTACTGGTTCTATTTCGGCTTTCCACATTGAAGCTGCGCTAGCGATGACGCTCAAGAATCGCCATGTTGTCGTGCTCGGCCTGGGTGTCACGGGATTGTCGGCCGCGCGCTGGGCGGCGCGGCGCGGCGCCCGCGTCACTGTGGCCGACACTCGCGCCGATCCGCCGCGCGCGGCGCAGTTGCGCGCCGAGCTGCCGCAGGTCGGGTTGACGACCGGGCCGATAACCGACTCGACGCTTGCGAACGCGCAGATGATCATCATCAGCCCCGGGCTCGCCAAGGGAGCAGCGCCTGTTCGCGCCGCGGTGGAGCGCGGAGTCGAGTTGGTCGGCGACGTCGAGCTCTTTGCCCGCGCGCTGCCGGCGGGACAGAAAGTCCTGGCGATCACCGGCTCGAACGGCAAGACGACGGTAACGGCACTGACCGCCGAGCTGCTGCGCGCAGCGGGACTCGTCGCCACGACCATCGGTAACATCGGGGAGCCGGTGCTCGACGTCCTCGCCGCGCACGAGCAGGGAGCGCGCTGGCCCGACGTGTTCGTGACCGAATTGTCGAGCTTCCAGCTCGAGACCACGTCGAGCCTCAAGCCCGTTGCGGCGACGGTGCTCAACGTCACGGAGAATCATCTCGATCGCTACGCCGGCATCGGCGAATACGCGGCGGCGAAGGCGCGCATCTTCGCGCGTGGCGGCGAGCAGATACTCAATCGCGACGATGCGCGCTCACTGGCAATGGCGGTTCCGGGGCGGATCGTGCAGACCTTCGGTGCCGGAATCCCGCAGGGCGAGCACGAGTGGGGACTGGTCGAGCGCAAGGGCGTGCCCTGGCTTGCGCGCGGCGGTGCCCTGCTTGTCGCCGCGAGCGAGCTCGCGTTGGTCGGACGACACAATGCGTTGAATGCGCTCGCGGCGCTCGCGCTCGCATCGACCATGGTCAAGATCGACGGCAAGCTGCTCTCGGCGCTGGCCGCCTTCCATGGCTTGCCGCATCGCATGGAGCGCGTTGCGGACATCGCCGGCGTCCTGTTCGTCAACGACTCGAAGGGCACGACGGTTGCCGCGACACTCGCCGCGCTCGCCGGCATCGGCCGCCCGGTGGTGCTGATCGCCGGCGGCGACGGAAAGGGGCAGGAGTTCGCGCCGCTCAAGCCCGCCGTCGAAGCGCATTGCCGCGCGGTTGTCCTCGTGGGTCGTGACGCGCCTGCGATTGCCGCTGCGCTGTCGGGTGCGACACCTCCAATCGAATTCGCGCCGGCGCTCGAGGTCGCGGTGGCGCGCGCGATTGCGCGGGCGCGGGCCGGCGATGCGGTCATGTTGTCGCCTGCGTGCGCGAGCCTCGACATGTTCCGCGATTACGTCGAGCGGGGCGAGCGCTTCAAGGCCGCGGTCGCAGCTCATGCGCGGGAGGCTGCGCATGCCTAGGGATGGCCTGCTCTCGACGTTGCCGCGGTTTTATCCGCTGGCCGCCGCGCCGCGCGAGAGCCGGGCGATGCTCGCCTACGACCCAACGCTCGCCTGGGGGGCGCTGCTGCTGCTCGCCGCCGGGCTCGTCATGGTTTATTCGGCGTCGATCGCGACCGCAGAGGCATCCGCCTACACAGGCTACAGGCCGTGGTACTTCCTCGCGCGCCACGCGCTCTTCATTGCGGCCGGACTCACGGCAGGACTGATCGCGTTCCAGGTTCCGGTCAGGGCATGGCGCGCGCTGGCTCCGTATTTGTTTGTCGCCGGCGCGGCGCTGCTGATCGTGGTGCTCGTTCCGGGGGTAGGTCGCGCGATCAACGGCAGCAAGCGCTGGCTCACGCTCGGCATAGTCAACGTGCAACCCTCGGAGTTCATGAAGCTCTTTGTCGTGTTCTATGCGTCGAGCTACGCGGTGCGCAGAGCCGCGTTCCTGCACGCGGAACAACCACTCAAGCAGACACTGCTGCGCGGCTTCCTGCCGCTCCTTGCGGTCATGATCGCCATCGGCGCGCTGCTGCTGCACGAGCCGGATTTCGGCGCCTGCGTAGTGATCATCGCCATCGCCTTCGGCATCCTGTTCCTGGGCGGGCTCGACTGGCGACTCCTGATGGGCTTGGGCGTGTTGCTGCCGATCGCCTTGTGGGTGTTGATCCGGATCGCACCTTACCGTCTGCAGCGCTTTACCGGCTTCCTCGATCCGTGGGCGGACGCATACGGCAAGGGCTATCAGCTGTCGCATTCGCTGATCGCCTTTGGCCGCGGCGAATGGTTCGGGGTGGGCCTGGGTGCGAGCGTCGAGAAGCTCCTGTATCTACCCGAGGCGCACACCGACTTCCTGCTTGCGGTGATCGCCGAGGAGCTCGGCTTCGCCGGGGTCATCGCCGTGATCACGCTGTTCGCGTGGCTGTTGGTTCGTGCCTATGCGATTGGCCGGCAGGCGGCGCGCCTCGAGCATCCGTTCGCGGCGCTTCTCGCCCACGGCATCGGCATCTGGCTGGGCATCCAGGCATTCATCAACATCGGCGTCAACATGGGCGTGCTGCCGACCAAGGGGCTCACCTTGCCTTTGCTCTCTTTCGGGGGCAGCGGCATCGTCGCCAATTGCGTAGCGATCGCAATTCTGTTGCGCGTCGATTTCGAGAATCGGCGGCTGCTGCGCGGATTCACCGTATGAACGGCACCGTCATGATCACGACGGGCGGCACAGGCGGACACGTTTTCCCGGGACTCGCGGTCGCTGCACGTCTGCTCGCGCGCGGCTGGCGGGTGTTCTGGCTGGGCACCCGCGAGGGGCTGGAGGCGAAGCTCGTGCCCGAGCACGGGGTTGAGTTCGAAGGCATACGCTTTGTCGGCGTGCGCGGCAGAGGTCTGCAGCGCCTCCTGCTCGGTCCGTTCGCCCTTCTGAATGCCTGCCGCCAGAGCCTCTCCATCATCCGGCGGCGCGCGCCGGACGTGGTTCTGGGATTCGGCGGATTCGCATCGTTTCCCGGCGCGCTGATGGGTGTGGCTTGCGGCAAGCCGCTGGTAATCCATGACGCAAATGCGGTCGCGGGACTCGCCAATCGCGTCCTCGCGTACGGCGCCGATCGCATCCTGCAGGGCTTCCCAGGCGCATTCTCCGGCCGGCACGCGGCCAAGGCGGAATGGGTGGGCAACCCGGTGCGCGAGGACATCGCGGCATTGCCGCCGCCGGAGGAGCGATATCGCGCGCGCAGCGGGCCGCTCAAGTTGCTCGTCCTCGGCGGCAGTCTGGGTGCGGTCGCGTTAAACGAGCGTGTGCCCGCCGCGCTCGCACTTCTTCCCGCGTCGTCGCGCCCGATCGTCGCACACCAGGCCGGCGAAAGGCACTTGGACGCCTTGCGTGCGGCATACGCCGCCCGCGGCGTCGAAGCCGAATGCGTGGCCTTCATCGCGGACATGGCTCAGAGCTATGCGCGCGCCGATCTCGTGCTCTGCCGCAGCGGCGGCCTGACCGTGGCGGAACTGGCGGCGGTCGGGGTCGCGGCGGTACTCGTGCCCTTGCCGGGCGCGATCGCCGATGAACAGTCGCGCAATGCCCGCTTTCTGGTCGACGCAGGCGCCGCAATGCTCGTGCCGCAGGGCGAGTTATCCCCAGAACGCCTCGCCGCTTTTCTCGGCGACTGCTCACGCGAGCGGCTGCTCGAGATGGCCATCGCGGCGCGGCGGCTCGGCCGCACGGACGCGGCCGAGCGCGTCGCGCAGGCGTGTGTCGCCGAGGCAAGACGGCCATGAAGCACAAGGTCAAGCGCGTGCATTTCGTCGGTATCGGCGGCGCCGGTATGAGCGGCATCGCCGAGGTGCTGCTGACGCAGGGATATCGCGTGACCGGCTCGGATCTCGCGCACAGCGCTGCCACGCGGCGCCTGACCGAGCTCGGTGCGCGCGTCGCCATCGGGCACGCCGCGGCCAACATCGAGGGCGCCGACGTCGTCGTCGTATCGACTGCCGTGCCTGCGGACAACTCGGAGCTCGCCGCGGCGCGCGAACAGGGCATCCCGGTCGTGCCGCGCGCGCTGATGCTCGCCGAGCTCATGCGATTGAAGCAGGGCATCGCAGTGGCGGGAACGCACGGCAAGACCACCACGACGAGCCTCATCGCCAGCGTGCTCGCCGAAGGGGGCCTCGATCCGACATTCGTCATCGGCGGCAGGCTCCTCTCGGCCGACGCCAACGCGCGGCTCGGTACGGGTGAATTCCTCGTCGCGGAGGCCGACGAGTCCGACGCCTCGTTTCTCGTTCTGCAGCCGGTGCTCGCGGTGATCACCAACATCGACGCAGACCACATGGAAACGTATAGCCACGACTTCGCGCGCCTCAAGGAAGCGTTCGTGCAGTTCGTGCAGCGGCTTCCGTTCTACGGCGTCGCAGTGCTCTGCGCCGATGACGTCAACGTGCGCGACATCATGCCCGCGATCACCAAGCCGATCGTGACCTACGGGCTCGCCGAGGACGCGCAGCTGCGCGCAGGAGCGGTCGAACACGCCGCAGGACGCATGCGGTTTGTGGCGCAGGGCGCGGGCCGCAGCGATCTCGCCGTCCTGCTCAATCTGTCCGGCGTGCACAACGTGCAAAACGCGCTGGCCGCGATCGCCGTCGGACGGGAGACCGGCGTGGCGGACGCATCGATCGCCAAGGCACTGTCCGAATTCAAGGGCGTGGGCCGCCGGTTCCAGCGCCACGGCGAAATAGAGCTGGGCGGAGGCGGGCGCTATACGCTCATCGATGATTACGGCCATCACCCCGTGGAGATGGCGGCAACGGTAGCCGCCGCTCGCTGCTCGTTTCCCGGACGGCGCGTCGTGCTTGCGTTCCAACCCCACCGCTACACGCGTACGCGCGATCTGTTCGAGGACTTCGTCAAGGTCTTGTCGACGGTCGATGCGCTCGTGCTCACCGAAGTCTACCCCGCGGGCGAGGCGCCGATCGTTGCCGCCGACGGGCGTGCGCTGGCACGCGCGCTGCGCGTCGCGGGCAAAGTGGAGCCGTTGTTCGTCGAGGACGTTGCCGATGTCGCCGCCGCCGTCGGCGCGATCGCACGAGACGGAGACGTCGTGCTGACGATGGGCGCGGGGTCGATTGGCGGCGTGGCGCAACAGCTCGCTCACAACCCGCCATGAACATGGTCGAGCCACGCCAATTTGCCGGTTTGCGCGGGATGCTCGCGCTCGATGCTCCGCTTGCGCCGCATACGACCTGGCGTGCCGGCGGTCGCGCCGACGCCGCGTACGTTCCGGCCGATCGTGACGATCTTGCGCTGTTCCTGCGCCAGTTGCCCATCTTCGAGCCGGTCACGGTCCTCGGCCTGGGGAGCAATACGCTAGTGCGCGACGGCGGCGTGCGCGGCGCGGTCATCCTGCTGCACAACCCCGGCGGGGTGCTGGCAGTCGCCGACGGCCTGATCTATGCAGAGGCGGGCGTCGCGTGCCCGAAGCTCGCGCGCTTTGCGGCACGCCACGGTTGCGCCGACGCCGAGTTCCTGGCCGGCGTTCCGGGAACTGTGGGCGGTGCGTTGGCGATGAACGCGGGTTGCTATGGCGGCGAGACCTGGCCGCACGTCGCCAAGATCGAGCTGCTCACGCGCGACGGTAGCTTCGTCGTGCGCACTCCCGCGGATTACGCGATCGGCTACCGCAGCGTCAAACGCGCGGATGGGCGCGCTGCAGACGGCATCTTCACCGCGGCCTGGTTCCGCTTTCCGGCCGGCGACGGCGACGCGGCGCGCGCGCGGATCAGGGAGCTATTGGCACGAAGAATCGCGGCCCAGCCCCTCAACGTGCCCAACGCCGGCAGCGTGTTCCGCAATCCTCCGCACGGTCATGCAGCGCGTCTCATCGAGGATGCGGGCCTGAAGGGCTTTGCCGTCGGCGGCGCTCGCGTGTCCGAAAAGCACGCGAACTTTATCGTCAACGCAGAGCGGCGCGCCAGCGCCACGGATATCGAGACGCTGATCGAGCACGTGCGCAATGTCGTCGCAGACAAGACCGGCGTCGTGCTCGAGACGGAGATACAAGTCATCGGAGATCCGCTGTGACGCCGGACGACTTCGGCAAAGTTGCGGTGTTGCTGGGGGGGCCTTCCGCCGAGCGGGAGATCTCGCTCTTATCCGGCAACGCCGTGCTCGCGGCGCTCCGGAGCAAGGGCGTCGATGCGCACGCTTTCGATCCTGCCGAGCGCTCGCTCTACGAATTGAAAAGCGGTGGCTTCGGACGCGTGTTCATCGCTTTGCACGGCCGCTTCGGCGAGGACGGCACGGTGCAGGGCGCGCTGGAGGCGCTGGGCATCCCCTATACGGGAAGCGGTGTGATGGCCTCGGCGCTCGCGATGGACAAGTGGCGGACCAAGCTCGTCTGGATCGCGAGCGGCATTTCAACGCCGAAGTATCGCATCGTCGACGGCAGCACCGACTGGTGGTCGGTCGTCGCCGAGCTCGGGCTGCCGCTGATCGTCAAGCCGGCGCGGGAGGGATCGACGATCGGGCTGTCCAAGGTAACATCGGTCGACCGCCAGGAGCTGGCGATCGCCTATGTAGAGGCCGCCAAGCACGACGAGCTCGTACTCGTCGAGGAGTTCGTCGTCGGCGTCGAGCTGACCGCGTCGGTACTGAATCACAGTGCGCTGCCGCTAATACGCATCGAGGCGCCGCAGGGCAACTACGATTATCACCACAAGTATTTCTCGGACGAGACGCGCTACTACTGTCCGTGCGGGTTGCCCGAAGCGACCGAGCAGGCAATCCGCGCCCAATCGCTTCAGGCATTCGACATCGTTGGCTGCACCGGCTGGGGTCGTCTCGACTTGATCCTCAAAGACGACGGCTCCTGGTCGTTCCTCGAGGTGAATACTTCGCCGGGCATGACCGGCCACAGCCTGGTGCCAATGGCGGCGAAGCAAGCTGGCATTGCCTTTCCCGAGCTTTGCGTCGAGATCCTGCGAGGCGCGCATGTGGGATAGCCCGCGACAACTCAATGTAGCCGCGCTGTTGTTCGCGCTTGTAGCGGCCGCGATGCTCGCCTGGGGAGCGGTCGCGTGGGTGGTGCATCAACCCGCATTCGCGCTTCACCGCGTCGTCGTCGACGGCAACCTCGCGCGCGCGAGCCGCGCCCACCTCGAGACAGTGATCCGCGAGGAGCTCAATGGCACATTCTTTACCTTGAGCCTCGCCGAAGCGCGCGCGTCGCTGCAGCGCGTGCCCTGGGTCAAGAGCGTCGCGCTGCGCCGGCAATGGCCCGACCACCTTGAGGTCACGGTCTCCGAGCACGAGCCGCTGGCGCGCTGGAACGACGCCGGGCTGGTCGATACCGAGGGTGAGGTGTTCAGCGCCAACTTCGACGGCGAGCTGCCGCAGTTCGTCGGTCCCGACGGCAGTTCAGCGGAAATCGCCCGGCGCTTCCGCGAATTCGGCGTTGCCCTCGAGCCGCGCTCGCTCGCGATTTCCGAGTTGCGGCTGTCGCCTCGCGGCGGCTGGCAGTTGCGGACGATGGGTGGCGCTGCGCTTGCGATCGAGCTCGGGCGCAGCGCGCCGGCCGAGCGGCTGTCGCGCTTTGTCCACTATCACGCACGCACCGTGGGCGCGCTCAATCGCGGCGGGACACGCGTCGACTACGTCGACCTGCGCTATCGCAACGGCTTTGCGGTGCGCGTGCCGGGATTCACGGAAAGGTCGCCGCGCAAAGCGGGGTAGGAACGCGCACATGGTGAAAGACAACAAGAACCTCATCGTCGGCCTCGACATCGGCACGTCGAAGATCGTTGCCATCGTCGCCGAAGTGACGCCCGAGAAACGGCTCAACATCATAGGTCTCGGTGCGCAGCCGTCGCGCGGGCTCAAGAAAGGCGTCGTGGTCAACATCGAGGCGACGATGGCGTCGATACAGCGCGTTCTCGAGGAGGCCGAGCTGATGGCGGATTGCGCGATCACCGAGGTGTACACGGCCATCGGTGGGGGTCACATCCGTAGCCTCAACTCCAGCGGCATGGTCGCGATCAAGGAGAAGGAAGTCACACAGGCGGACATCGATCGCGTCGTCGAGACCGCCAAGGCGATCGCGATCCCCAATGACCAGGAGATCCTGCACATCCTGCCGCAGGAATTCATCATCGACGGCCAGGAGGACGTGCGTGAGCCGCTGGGCATGAGCGGCGTGCGGCTGGAGGTGAAGGTTCATATCGTCACGGGCGCGGTTTCCGCGGTCGAGAACATCACCAAATGCGTGCGCAGATGCGGCCTCGAGGTCCGTGACGTGATGCTGCAGCCGCTCGCGTCGGCGCTGGCGGTCCTGAACGACGACGAGAAGGAGCTGGGGGTGTGCCTGATGGACGTCGGCGGCGGCACAACCGATCTCGCGGTTTTCACCGGCGGCGCGATCCGGCATACCGCGGTGATCCCGATCGCCGGCGATCAGGTAACCAACGATATCGCGATGACGCTGCGCACGCCGACCAAGGAGGCCGAGGAGCTGAAGCTGCGTCACGGCTGCGCGCTGCGGCAGCTCGCCGATCCGAACGACATCATCGAAGTTCCCGGCGTCGGCGAGCGGGGTCCGCGAAAGCTCTCGCGGCAAATGCTCGCCGAAGTGATCGAGCCGCGAATCGAGGAGCTCTACACGCTAGCGCAGGCGGAGCTGCGGCGCAGCGGCTTCGAGGAGCTCCTCTCGTCGGGAATCGTGCTCTCCGGAGGCTCGGCGTTGCTCGCCGGCATGATCGAGCTCGGCGAGGAAGTTTTCCATCTGCCGGTGCGCATCGGCGTGCCGGTGTACGTCGGCGGACTCGCTGACGTCGTACGCAGCCCGCGTTACGCGACTGCCGTGGGATTGCTGCTCGACGGCCGTGAGCAATTCCTGCGGGCGGAGATCGCGCGCGCCCAGGCGGTAGGGTTGACCAACATGGCGGAACGGATGAAGCAATGGTTCAAGGCGAATTTTTGAGGCGGACAAAAGTGAACCCCTACTTTTGTCCGGAACAGTCACCCGAAAATCGCGGGCAAAGCCCGTCGATTTGCGGCGGAAAGGACTACGAAAGATCACCCGAAAATCGCGGGCGAAGCACCTCGATTTTCGGCAGCAAGCACCACGAAAAAACGAGAGCGTAGAGCCGCAAATCTTTCAACTCGACAGGAAAAGGAGCACATCATGTTTGAGATTATCGATCAAAGCCCGCAGGAAGCCGTCATCAAAGTCATCGGCGTCGGTGGCTGCGGGGGTAACGCCGTGGAGCACATGATCGGCAAGGGCCTCGCAGGCGTCGAGTTCATCGCCGCCAACACCGACGCGCAGGCGCTCAAGCGTTCGACGGCACGCACCCAACTGCAACTGGGCACGAACCTGACGCGCGGGCTCGGCGCGGGCGCGCGACCCGAGATCGGTCGCGACGCGGCGATGGAAGATCGCGATCGCATCGCCGAGTCGATCGACGGCGCGGACATGGTGTTCATCACCGCCGGCATGGGCGGCGGCACCGGTACCGGAGCCGCGCCCGTCGTTGCGCAAGTGGCCAAGGACCACGGCATTCTTTCGGTAGCCGTCGTGACGCGTCCGTTCAAGTTCGAGGGCAAACGGCAGAAGGTGGCGCAGGCCGGAATCGACGAGCTCGGAAAGATCGTCGATTCGCTGATCATCATCCCGAACGACAAGCTGATGCAGGTGCTCGGCGAGGAAGTATCGGTGCTCGACGCCTATGCTGCCGCGAACGAGGTGCTGCACAGCGCGGTCGCCGGAATCGCCGAAGTCATCAACTACCCGGGTCTGGTCAACGTCGATTTCGCCGACGTGCGTACGGTGATGTCGGAAGTCGGCATGGCGATGATGGGCTCGGCAACCGCAGGCGGCGCCGATCGTGCGCGTCAGGCCGCGGAGCGCGCGGTCGCGAGCCCGCTGCTCGAGGAAGTCAACCTCGCCGGTGCGCGCGGCGTGCTCGTCAACATCACGGCTTCGGCAGGACTCAAGATGAAGGAGTATCACGAAGTCATGAACACGATCAAGGCGTTTACCGCCGAAGATGCGATGGTGATCGTCGGCACGGTGATCGATGACGCAATGGAAGACCGCCTGCGCGTCACGATGGTCGCGACCGGCCTGGGAGGCGCCGGAGCAAAGCTGCGCGCGCCGCGACTCGAGATCGTCGAGCAGGTGTTTGAGCGCACCGGCACGGACGGAATCGGCGGCGGCGAAGCGGTCGATTACGATCGGCTGGAGCGTACACCCGCTGTGATCCGCCGCGGGCGCGCACCGGCGCCGAGCGGCTCGCCTTCGCCGGGCTTCGATCCTTCGGACATTCCGGCTTTTTTGAGGAAGCAGGCCGACTAAAGCGAGGCGAAGCGACGGTCGTCGCCGGGGGACGCTGTGCTACCATAACGGCCTTCCGCGCGGCTCAATAGCGACGCTGCGCCCCTGGATACGGCACCAAACCACGATGCTCAAACAGCGCACGCTCAAGAATTCGATCAAGACCACCGGCGTGGGCCTGCATACTGGCGCGCGGGTCGATCTGACGCTGCGGCCGGCTCCACCCGACTCGGGGATCGTTTTTCACCGCGTCGATCTCGCGCAATCCATCGCGATTCCTGCGCATGCGGCGAATGTCGGCGACACGCGCCTGTCATCGTCGCTGGAGAAGGATGGCGCGAAGATCTCGACCGTCGAGCATCTGATGTCCGCGCTCGCAGGGCTCGGTATCGACAATCTGCACGTCGACGTCGCCGGCCCCGAGCTTCCGATCATGGACGGCAGCGCCGGCCCCTTCGTCTTCCTGCTGCAGTCGGCGGGTATCGAGGAGCAGGCGGCGCGCAAACGCTACCTGAGGATCAAGGAGCCGGTCGAGGTACGCCTGGACGACAAGTGGGCGCGCTTCGAGCCGTACCACGGGTTCAGGCTCGACTTCACGATCGACTTTCCGCATCCCGTCTTCGGAACCGAGAATCGGCACGTCGTCATCGACTTTGCCGAGCATTCCTACACCAAGGAAGTCAGCCGCGCCCGCACTTTCGGATTCATGGCGGACGTCGAAGCGATGCGCGCCGCGGGCCTGGCGCTCGGCGGCAGCCTGCAGAACGCGATCGTGCTCGATGAGACTCGCGTCTTGAACAGCGAAGGCCTGCGTTACGACAACGAGTTTGCCATCCACAAGGTGCTCGACGCGATCGGCGACCTGTATCTGCTTGGCCATCCGTTGATCGGGACCTACGCCGCGTTCAAGTCCGGGCACACGCTCAACAACGCGTTGTCCCGCGCGCTCCTCGCTCGCCCGGAGGCGTGGGAGTTGGTGACCTTCGACGCTCCCGCCGAGGTGCCGAGCGCGTTTCTGGCCTGGCAGCTGCAGCCGGCCTGATCCCAAGCGCCCCGCACCGGGCCACGCTGGCCGGTGGCGCGCACGACTCGTGACCGCACGCCCCGGGGCCCGGGTCTTCACGGCGGATTCGGCTCGAGCTACTCCCTTGGTCCTGGTGCGGCTGCTGCTGTTCTTCGCCTTTGCCGCCATCGCCGGCGCTGCGGTGCTCTATCTCGTCAAGCGCGACCGACGCTATCTGCGGTTCATCGGGCAAGTGCTGAAGTACACGCTTCTGCTTTTACTCGGAGCGCTGCTTTTTTACGCCGCCCAGCGCCTCTTGGTCACGGTCTGAAGGCGCGGCGCCGTGATCTGCCAGCCGCCGCAATGCGGCGGCAAGCTCGGGGTCGGAAAGCCGCCCGGCATGCGTGCGCAACGTGGCGGCCGAAAGATTATCCAATTGTTTTGCAATGTTTTTTTTCGGTCCTCCCGGCGGTGGGCGGGGTTGCACCCGAACCCGTATTCCAGTAAATTGCCACCCCGCATGCGCGAGTTTCTCGACCAGGTCCGGGACGCGCTGACGAAGTAACGCGCCGGCGGCCCCGCTGCCCGCAAGCAACGCGAGCTCCGGTGGTTCCACAGCGGCAATGCCGACCTGGGCGGCAAGCGCCGGCGGCAGATGCCGCCGGACGTGCTGCAGGATTGCGAGCTCGTTCCGGCGGCGGTCCAGAAAGCCGGCGAGCGTCGTTTCAGCAGAAAGTATGTGTCCCAACGGTCGCATACGGATCGCACATGGGGCAGGAGCGGAGGAAGGTCACTTGAATATCATCGTCGTGTCCGGCGCGATGGCCCGGGCCCGAACGCTCACGCTGGACTGGCGGCACTGGACGCTCGGGGGCTTCGGCCTGCTGATGCTGTTCCTGTTCTTCACCCTGCTTTTCAACTATGTCACGTTGCGCTACGCGGCGTCGATCAAGCATCCGCTGTTGCAGGCGATCCTTCTCGACGATCAAAGGCAGGAAGCGCGTCGCACCCAGGAGGTTGTTCAGGGCCATCTTAACGCGATGGCGGTCAAGCTTGGAGAGTTGCAGGCACGGTTGCTGCAGCTCGATGGTCTGGGCGAGCGGCTTGCGCAAATGGCGGGATTGAAGCCGAAAGATCTGCCGCCGTCGGAACCGGGAAAGGCGCCCGGCCGCGGCGGACCGGCGCCCACATTGTCGCGCGACCTGTCGGTCGACGAGTTCAGCGCGTTGCTCGGAGCGTTGTCGCGCCAGGTCGAAGAGCGATCCGATCAGCTCGGGGTCCTCGAGGCGCTGCTCGTGAGCAGCTCGGTCAATAAGAAATTCCTGCCGTCGCTGGCTCCGGTAGACGGCGGTTGGCTTTCGTCGAGCTTCGGCTGGCGCATCGATCCGTTCACGGGCCAGAAGAGCTTTCACGAAGGCCTGGATTTTCCCACCGAGACCGGCACCCCGATCGTCGCGGCCGCGAGCGGCAAGGTCATCTTCGCGGACGTTCATCCTCAATATGGTAAGATGATCGAGATCGACCATGGTAACGGGCTGGTAACTCGTTATGCGCATTGCTCGATGCTGCTCGTCAAAGAGGGTGACCTGGTAGTCCGGGGCCAGAGACTTGCCGCCGTGGGCTCGAGTGGCCGCGCTACCGGCCCGCACCTGCATTTCGAAGTGCGTTTGAACGGCGCACCCCAGAACCCCGCCCGGTTCCTACAGTCTGCCGGCTGATCCGCAAGACGCGTTGGCGCAAGGCAGGGGTGAGGCATTCCTCACCCCTTGCTTTTTCGGGCCGGCGGCATCAGTTAACCCAAAATGATTTCCAATATCCTCACCAAGATCTTCGGCAGCCGCAACGAGCGGCTGCTCAAGCAATACGGCCAGGTTGTTCGCCAGATCAACGCGCTCGAGCCGGCCATCTCCGCCCTCACCGACGACGAATTGCGGGGCAAGACCGGGACGCTTCGCGAGCGGGTCACCAACGGAGAAGAGCTCGATTCGGTCTTGCCTGAAGCGTTCGCCATTGTCCGCGAAGCGGGCAAGCGCACGCTGCAGATGCGGCACTTCGACGTGCAGCTCATCGGCGGCATGGTGCTGCATTACGGCAAGATTGCAGAAATGCGCACCGGCGAAGGCAAGACGCTGGTTGCGACGCTGCCTGTATACCTGAATGCACTAGCCGGACGAGGTGTGCACCTCGTCACGGTCAACGACTACCTGGCGCAGCGCGACGCCGACTGGATGGGCCGCATCTACCGCTTCCTTGGCTTGACCGTCGGCGTCAACCTTTCGCAGATGAGTCACGCCGACAAGCAGGCGGCCTATGCTGCCGACGTCACTTACGGGACCAACAATGAATTCGGCTTCGACTACCTGCGCGACAACATGGTCTTCCAAGCCTCCGAGCGCGTCCAGCGCGGCCTCAACTACGCGATCGTCGACGAGGTCGACTCGATCCTGATCGACGAGGCCAGGACTCCGCTCATCATCTCGGGACAGGCCGACGACAACGTCGAGCTCTACTATCGTCTGAACGACCTCGCGCCGAAGCTACAGCGGCAGAGCGAGGAGCAGGGCGCCGGGGATTACTGGGTCGACGAAAAGGCGCACCAAGTGCTGCTGTCCGAGACGGGGCATGAGCGCGCCGAAAACATCCTGACCGACGCCGGGCTTTTGCTGCCGGGAACGAGCCTCTACGACGCCCACAACATCTCGCTGATGCACCATCTCTACGCGGCGCTGCGCGCACATGCGCTCTTCCACCGCGACCAGCACTACGTAGTACAGAACGGCGAGGTCGTCATCGTCGACGAGTTCACCGGCCGGTTGATGGCCGGCCGGCGCTGGTCCGATGGCCTGCACCAGGCGGTCGAAGCCAAGGAAGGCGTTCCGATCCAGCGCGAGAACCAGACGCTGGCGTCGATCACGTTCCAGAATTACTTCCGGATGTATCAGCGGCTCGCCGGCATGACCGGCACGGCGGATACCGAGGCGTTCGAGTTCCAGCAGATCTATCACCTCGAAACGGTGGTGATTCCGACGCATCTCCAGATGATTCGCAGGGACGAGAACGATCTCGTTTTCCGTACGCTCCAGGAAAAGGTCGACGCCATCATCGACGACATCAAGGATTGCCACGAGCGCGGGCAGCCAGTGCTCGTCGGCACGACGTCGATCGAAAATTCGGAAATGCTGTCGGGGCATCTCGAGAAGCAGAAGCTTCCACACCAGGTGCTGAACGCCAAGCAGCACGCGCGCGAGGCCGAGATCGTCGCGCAGGCGGGTCGTCCGAAGATGGTCACCATCGCAACCAATATGGCCGGCCGCGGCACCGACATCGTGTTGGGCGGCGCCGTCGAGCCGCTGATTCTCAAGATCCGCGAAGACGAAGCGCTGATGCAGACCGAGAAGGACCTGCAAATCGGCAAGCTACGCTCGGAGTGGCAGGTCCGCCACGAGGCCGTCATCGCCGCCGGCGGCCTGCATATCGTCGGCACCGAGCGCCACGAGTCACGCCGCATCGACAATCAGCTGCGCGGCCGAGCCGGTCGGCAAGGCGATCCCGGCTCGTCGCGTTTCTACCTTTCGCTCGAAGATCCGCTGCTGCGCATCTTCGGCGGCGAGCGGCTTTCCGGGATCATGCAACGTCTGAAAATGCCGGAAGGTGAGCCGATCGAGCACCCGATCGTCAATCGTTCGATCGCCAAGGCGCAAAACCGCGTCGAGTCGCGCAACTTCGACATCCGCAAGCAATTGCTGGAGTACGACGATGTCGCCAACGATCAGCGGCGCGTCATCTACCAGCAGCGCGACGAGCTCCTCGAAGCCGAAGAAGTCTCCGAGACGATCCGGAATATGATCGCCGGCCAGATCGAGGACACGGCGCATCTGTACGTTGCGCCGGAAACGGTCGAAGAGCAATGGGACATTCCCGGGCTGGAGGCGGCGCTGGCCGCGCAGTATGAAATCAAGGCGGACGTGGGCGAATGGATGAAGACAGAGCCCGAGCTCACCGATGAGGCGCTGCGCGAACGCCTCCGTGACCTGGCGCTCAAGCAATACGAAACCAAGCTGGAGCAGGTCGGTCCGGAATTGTTCCACCCGTTCGAGCGCAATCTGATGCTGCAGATGGTCGATCAGCACTGGCGCGAGCATCTTGCTGCGCTGGATCACCTGCGCCAGGGCATCCACCTGCGCGGTTACGCGCAGAAGAATCCGAAGCAGGAGTACAAGCGTGAAGCGTTCGAGCTGTTCTCCGACATGCTCGACCGCATCAAGCAGGACGTCGTAAAGTACGTGCTGACCGTGCAAGTCCGTTCGCAGCAAGACGTGCAAGCGGTCGAGGAAGCGCCGATGGCATCCAACGTGCGCTATCACCATGCCGATTACGAAGAAGCGCTCGCCGTCGCCGCTGACGCTGCGCCGGCCGCTGTGGCGCCACCGCCGTTCACGCGCGTTGGCCAGAAGGTCGGTCGCAATGATGCTTGCCCGTGCGGATCGGGGAAAAAGTACAAGCACTGCCACGGCCGAATCTAGAACGCTTTTGAGACGGCTTCGCCTCCCTACGGCGTGCACGCCGGGCAATGCTTTAGAATCTTCGGCGAGTCGGTCTCAGCAAAGATGCCTGTCAATTACACGCCTCCGACGCCCGAGCAGTTGCTGCCGGTTGCTGGAGCCGCGCTGGGCACTGCGGCAGCTCGCATCAAGAACTGGTCGCGCGACGATCTCCTCCTGGTGAGCCTGGCGCCGGAAACGCAGGCGGCGGGCGTCTTCACGCAAAATCGTTTCTGCGCGGCGCCGGTGACGATCTGCCGCGAACATCTTGCGCGCGCCGAGTCGATACGTGCGCTCGTCGTCAACGCCGGCAACGCCAACGCCGGAACCGGCGAGCGAGGTCTCGCCGACGCGCGCGCCACCTGCGCGGCGGTGGCGGGGGTCGTCGGCTGTGCGACGGACGCGGTACTGCCCTTTTCGACGGGCGTCATCATGGAGCCGCTGCCGGTGGAAAGGATCGTAGCGGCATTGCCCGAATGCCGGGCTGCGCTCGCGGAGCAAGGATGGTTTGCCGCGGTGCGCGCGATCATGACGACCGACACGGTACCGAAAGGCGCGTCGCGCCGCGCCGAAATCGACGGCATTCCCATCACCGTCACGGGCATCGCCAAGGGTGCCGGGATGATCGCGCCGAACATGGCGACGATGCTCGGCTTTGTCGCGACCGACGCACCGATCGCTCGTGCATTGCTCGACAAGCTTGCAGCGGACATCGCCTCCGAGTCGTTCAACCGTATCACGATCGACGGCGACACATCCACCAACGACAGTTTCGTGGTGATCTCCACGCACCGGGCGCCGATGCGAGCGCTCGAATGCGACGACGATCCGCGGCTGCCCGCCGTGAGAGCCGCCCTCGCCGCGGTCGCGATCGAGCTCGCCCAGGCGCTGGTGCGTGACGGCGAGGGCGCAACCAAGTTCATTGCGATCGTCGTCGAAGGCGGGCGCGACAACCGAGAGTGTGACTGCGTCGCGCGCGCGATCGCGCATTCACCGCTGGTCAAGACGGCATTCTTTGCCTCCGACCCGAACCTCGGACGGATCGTCTGCGCGATCGGCAACGCCGAGGTCAGCGACCTCGATCCCCGGCGCGTGTCGTTCTGGCTCGACGATGTTGCGGTTGTCGTCGACGGCGGTCGTGCGCCTTCGTATCGCGAAGAAGATGGCAAGCGGGTCATGGCGCAGTCGGAGATTTCCGTGCGCGTCGCGCTTGATCGTGGCGAGGCACGAACGATGCTGTGGACCTGCGACCTGTCGCACGAATACGTCAACATCAACGCCCACTATCGCACTTGATGCCGCGCAAACCCGCAGCGGATTCGCTTACCCGCGCGCTCGACCGGGCCGAGGCCGTCCTCGCTCGCCTCGAAGCGTTGCTGCCGGTGCCGCCGGCAGAGCCCGACTGGAGGGCGCACGCGTTCCGCTGGCGCAAGCGCGGCGAGCGCGGATTCCTTCAGGCGGTGCCGCGCCCGCAGGCGATCCGGCTCGACGATCTGGTAGCGATCGACGACCAGAAGCGCGTTATCGACGGGAACACGCGCCAGTTCGTCGCCGGGTTGCCCGCCAACAACGTTCTCCTCACCGGCTCCCGCGGCACGGGCAAGTCCTCGCTGGTGAAAGCGATGCTGGTCAAATACGCAGCAAAGGGTCTACGCTTGATCGAGGTCGAGAAGAGCGACCTCGTCGATCTGCCCGACATCGTCGAGCGGATCGACGGCCGGCCGGAAAGATTCATCGTGTTCTGCGATGACCTCTCCTTCGATGCCAACGAGCCCGGTTACAAAGCGCTCAAGGTGATGCTCGACGGCAGCATCGCCGCTCCGTCAGTCAACGTGCTGATCTATGCGACGTCGAACCGGCGACACCTGCTGCCCGAATACTTCAGCGAGAATCTCGAGACTCGGCACGTAGGAGAGGAGGTTCATCCCGGCGAGTCGGTCGAGGAAAAGATTTCGCTCTCCGAACGCTTCGGCTTGTGGATTTCGTTCTATCCGTTCAGCCAGGACGACTATCTCGCCGCCGTCGACCAGTGGCTGCGCTTTCACGAGGTATCGATGCCGCGCGGCGACGGTGCGCTCGAGCCGCTGCACCGCGAAGCGGTCCAGTTCGCGCTTCAGCGCGGGTCGCGCAGCGGCCGCGTCGCCTGGCAGTTCGCGCGCGCACACGCCGGCGCGCGCGGTTTGAAACCCGCCAAGGGACGTTGAACGGCGCAGGTATCGTGCGGGTGGCCGTCGCCGTTCTGCAACGGGCCGACGGCCGCGTCTTGCTCGCGCAAAGGCTCCCTGGCACGCCTTATCCCGGCTACTGGGAGTTTCCCGGTGGCAAGCTCGAAGCGGGCGAGTCGCCACTCGCCGCGCTCGCGCGCGAGCTCGACGAGGAATTGGGGATCGAGATCGTGCGCGCAGCGCCGTGGCTCGTGCAGCGCTACGCTTATGCGCACGCCCATGTCGAGCTCAATTTCTTCCGTATCTTCGCTTGGCGCGGCGAGCCGCGCGGCCGCATGGGTCAGGCCATCGCGTGGCAGACGCCGGGCGCATTCGACGTGACGCCGCTGTTGCCCGCGAACGCCGCGATTCTGCGCGCACTCGAGCTGCCCCCGATCTACGGCATCTCGATGGCCGAGGATCTCGGCGAAGACGTCTTTTTGCGCCGTGCGCGGACAGCGATCGCAGAGGGCTTGCGCCTTATCGAGCTGCGCGAGAAGTCCTGGCCGGTCGAGCGGTTGCGACGCCTCGCCGACCGGCTCCTGCCCATCGCGCAGGCTGCGAACGCGCGCGTATTGCTCAACGGTGACGCGGAGTTGGCGCTGCGGCTCGGTTGCGCGGGAGTCCACTGGACGGCCGCGGCCTTGCAGCGCGCGACGGCACGGCCCGAAGGAATGCTCTGCGCCGCGTCATGCCACGACAGCGCGGAGCTCGCACGAGCGGCGAGACTCAAGCTCGACTTCGCGGTGCTGGGCACGGTCGCGGCGACACCGTCGCACCCCGACGCGGAGCCGCTCGGCTGGGCGCGTGTACGGGAGCTGTTGCGCGCTACGCCGTTGCCCGTCTACGCACTGGGCGGCCTCTCGCGTCGCGATCTCGATACCGCGGTCGCGCACGGCGCGCATGGCATCGCGCTGCGCCGAGCTGCATGGAATGCCTAGCTCGTTACGCTTTTTCCACTGGCGGATCGCCGCTTGCTTTCTGGTCTTCGACCGGCACCCGGTATGACTCGGCCGCCCACGCGCCCAGGTCGATCAATCGGCAACGTTCCGAGCAAAACGGGCGAAAGCGGCTCTCCTTCTTCCACTCGACTCGTGCTCCGCAAGTCGGGCACGCGACCGTTCGCATTTGCGCCATAGCGTGTCAGAGATTACAAGACATCATCTATATTAAATCTTAAGCTGCTGATAAAGGAATCTGCATCCTGGAAGTACCAAAGTCCGTCTTTACACGACCATCTAGCACGTGTGGATCCATGCGCAATATTTTGCGCAGAGCCGCCTATGAGAGCCATTTCTCTGATGACATCGGTTGCAGCTACAATCTAACTTAAAAAAGTGAATGGCAACCTGCGGAAGCAAGACTGACGATTCCAAGATTCTGCGCTCTAAGCACAGAGGTTAAACGATATGTACCTTTTTCACCTAAGACCTAATCTGGCTGGTCAACCGACATACGTCGGCAATCTCCTTACGCCGGAGGAATGTAAAGCAATAATCAGCAGCGGCGAACGTGATCTGAAGCTCGGACCTGGTAGAACCGACGATGAGCGAGTCCACGACAATATACGAAAATCAGAAATTGGCTGGTTGTCTCCCGAGGGTGAGCATCGATGGCTCTTCGACAGAATCAAAGATTGCATAAATGCCGTCAATTCGGATTGGTTCCGATACAACCTGATAGGATTTGAGGGGATACAGTTCACCAAGTACTCGGGTAAAGGTGGACAATCTGATTTTTACGCGTCACATACGGACCTCAAGTCAACTGAAATCGGAACTATCAGGAAGCTGTCGTTTTCTGTCCAATTATCAGATCCGGAAACTTATGACGGTGGCGAGGTTCTTCTGTATGAGTCGTTAGGCGCGTCGGCCGCGATGAGCAAGACCGTCGGTTCGATTACGTTTTTTCCTTCCTACACGATCCACGAAGTCTTGCCAGTGACCAGAGGCGTCAGATATTCACTGGTTGGGTGGGCCCATGGACCGGCCTTCGTCTAGAGCATTGCAAGGGGTCAGGTTAACTTCCGGCTCAAGTTGGATCCATTAGGGCGGAGCCTGCGCTGGTTTGCACCATCCCAGCGCGAACCCGGTTCAGCTCGATTGAAGCGCATGCACGCAAGGGCGTACCGCTCGCCTTCGACCAGGCTCGCCTTGTGCCGCCATTCGAATAACGTCCCGATCCGTCGATAGTGGCCGTTGAGGTGGCGCACGTAGTGCCGGCCGGGCGTCTGCTTCGTTGCGCCGACGGCGCCGGGAACGCGACCAGTCACGAGCAGGTGAACCGGGTCCTCATCAGCGCGAACGCCTGTAGCGCGCATTCGTGCCGTTGCGTTGCCTTGAAGAACCAAGTGCGAGCGCGGTCGGTCGCAAGATCGTAGCTATTCAGTTCGCTATTCGTCGAATTCCTGATGCAATGACAATCGATGATTCGTCCAGAAAATAAAATCCGAGCAAAATTCGAGAATTGCTAAAAAATTGTGAGACCAAGTGATAGGTCGTGAAACGGCCTCAGAGATTGCAGAACATGAGATCAAACTCGACGTCGCCCTCATAGACCGAGCCGCGGTCCATGCCGGCGATGCCGACGAAGCGGATGTTCAGAGCGTATTTGTTGGCGCTGATTTCGGGAACGCAAGGCGTCTCCTTTGCCAGCGACAGCCGCAGCAGCTGTGCGACCTTGGCCGTCGTGAGCATCAACTGGAAGACGCCGTGAAAGGCTGTGTGACGGCTTATTTTGCCGTTGTCGCGCAGCAGTCGCAAAATGATCGACAGGCCCGAGTGGATCGGCAGCAGAGGGTCGAGCCAGGCCTGAAGGTCGCGTTGCCGCGCGGTTGGCTCGAGGTTCAGCCAGTGATGGTAGGCGGGCAGATCAAACTCGCAGGCGCCGCCCGGGATTCCGGTGCGCTGCTTGATCGCCATCAGCCAATCGTTGTCGCGAAGATGCTGGCCGACTTTCCCCGTTTGCGCGAGCAGGCTTCCGCCTGCGATATCGATCTCGGAGAGCACTGCATCTAGCGCCATCGCCTCGATCGCGGGGTTATGCTTGAGTGGCGCAAGCAGTTGACGCTGCCGTTCCAACTCCTGCAGGATGTCGGTCTTGAGGTCGGCGCGCGCGGCGACATCCACGATCTCAAACAGGGCGAGAAGGGCCGCATGGTGATCGGCCGGCGCAGTCTCGCCGGTGAAGAACAGCGCGCGACCGTACAGATCCTCCAGCCGCATCAACGTGCGGATGCGCTCATTGAGCGGGTGCTCATACCGGATCACGTCCATGGCTGGCCGTCGCAGTGGCGACATTGTGCACCAAGGCCGGCGTGAATTGGCTTAGCCATCGCGTCCTAAGTCAGGCGGAACCGGCTGCCGCCAATCTGCGGTAGCGGCCATCGAGGACCAGGACCTGCGGTGCGATTCCCTCCGGCGTGCCAGCGTTGTCGAGAATATCATCGGCAGCGGCGAGCCTTTGTCGGCGATCGAGCTGTGTTGCCATGATCGCGCGCACCTCCGCGGGCGCGAGCCCGTTGCGCGCAACGACGCGGCGAATCTGTTCCTCTTCAGGGCAGTCGACGACGAGGACCCTGTTGACCAAGGACCGAAGGCCCTTGCGCTCGAGCAGCAGCGGCACGACGATCACGCCGTAGGGGCCAGACCATTGTTCGACTCGGCGTACGACCTCGGCGCCGATCAATGGGTGCAGTGCGGCTTCCAGGCGCGATCGCGCGGTGGCATCGGCGAAAACGAGCCGTCGCAGCGCGTCCCGGTCGATCTCGCCGTCGGGCCGCAGGATCCCGACACCAAACGCGTCGCGGATCGCGGCGAAGCCGGGTTGACGGGCGGCGGACAAATGGTGCGCGAGGGCGTCGGTATCGACGATTTCGACGCCCAGCGCCGCGAACGCCGCGGCCACCGCCGTCTTCCCGCTTCCGATGCCACCGGTCAGGCCGACGACGTAGGTGCTCAAAGTCACGGCTACGCCGGAAGGTAGAGCGAGATCAGCGACCTGCCGAAGAACAATGCAATTGCTCCTGCAATCGCAAGATAAGGGCCGAACGCCAGAGGGATCTGGTGATCGCGGCCCTTGAACACGACCAGACCGATGCCGATAGCGGCGCCCACGAATGACGACAGCAGAACGATCAGCGGCAACATCTGCCAGCCGAGCCAGGCACCGAGCGCTGCGAGCAGCTTGAAATCCCCGTAGCCCATGCCTTCCTTCCCCCGGACCAGCTTGAACAGCCAGTAGATCGTCCAGAGCGCGACGTAACCGGCGATGGCGCCGATGACGGCATCGCGCAGACTTACGCCCGGCACAAAACCCGCGACGTTCGCGAGCAATCCACCCCACAACAGCGGAAGCGTGATCGAATCCGGGAGCAGCTGGGTGTCGAAGTCGATGAACGTCAGCGCGATGAGCGACCAGAGGAATAAACAGGCTGCAGCGGCGGCGGGCGTGACGCCGAAGCGCAGGACCGCCGCAACGGTTAGCGCGCCCGTCAGGAGCTCGACGATGGGGTATCGGGCGGAGATCGGCGCAGCGCAGGCCGAACAGCGCCCGCGCAGGAACAGAAAACTCAAGACGGGTATGTTCTCCATTGCTCCGATGCGGTGGCCGCAGGCGGGGCACTGCGAGCGCGGCGTGATCAGGTTGTACGGCGGCAGCTCGGGCGGCGGTTCCCCCGACAGCTCCGCGCACTGCGCGCGCCAACCGTGGTCGAGCATCTTCGGAAGCCGATGGATGACGACGTTGAGGAAACTGCCGACGCACAGGCCGACGATGCCGCTGACGAGCCACATCGCCAGCGGTTCGGTCAACGTCGCCGGCATGCGCTTAAAGCGCGCGAGGCGTCAGACGACCGATCCGAGCTTGAAGATCGGCAGGTACATCGCGACCACGAGACCTCCGATCACGACCCCGAGGAACACGATGATGATCGGCTCGAGCAGGCTCGTTAACGCCGTTACTGCATCATCCACTTCGCGCTCGTAGAAGTCGGCGACCTTGGACAGCATGCCGTCGAGAGACCCGGACTCTTCGCCGATCTGCGTCATCTGCAGCACCATCGACGGAAACAGGCCCGTGTTATGCATCGCGTTGGTCAGGCTCGTACCGGTGCTGACCTCGTTCTGGATCTTGCGGGTGCCGGCGATATATACCGCGTTTCCGGACGCGCCCGCGACCGCGTCAAGTGACTCGACGAGCGGCACACCGGCCGCGAACATGGTTGCGAGCGTGCGCGTCCAGCGCGCGATAGTAGCCTTCTCGAGGATGCCGCCGATGATCGGCAGCTTCAGCGAGAGCCGGTCCACCGCGTAGCGGAACGCGGTCGACCTTCGCAGGAGGAAAAAGAAACCGAATATCGTACCGATGATGATCCCGAGCATCAGCCACCAGTACGCGACGAAGAAATCCGAAATCGCCATCACGATCAACGTCGGCGCCGGCAGATCCGCGCCGAAGCTCTTGAAGACCTGCTTGAACGCGGGGATCACCCACACCATGATGATCCACACGACGATGATCGCCACCGCGACCACCGAGATCGGATAAAACATCGCCGACTTGATCTTGCTCTTGAGGGCGAGGATCTTCTCCTTGTACGTCGCCAGCCGCTCCAGGATGCCGTCGAGCATGCCCGCGGTTTCGCCCGCATTGACCAGATTGCAGTACAGGGCGTCAAAATGCGCCGGATGCTCGCGGAAGGCCTGCGACAGGCTGGATCCGGCCTCGACGCGCCCCTTGATGTCCATCATCAGCCGCGCGAAGCGCGGATTGCGGTGGCCGCGGGCGACGATCTCGAACGCCTGCAGCAGCGGCACGCCGGCCTTCAGCATGGTCGCGAGCTGTCGGGTGAAAAACGTGATGTCCCTCTCGTTGACCCTGCCGCCGCCCCGAAAAGTCTGCCGCTTGAGCTTCTTGATGCGGATCCCCTGCCGCCGCAAGTTGGACGTGACAACCGTTTCGGACGCAGCTTTGATTTCGCCGCGCACATTGCGGTTGTTGCGGTCGACGCCCTCCCAGAGGTACGTATATTCCTTGACCCGGGTGTCTCTGCGCTGCGCAATCGCGGTGGCCATGGTGGTGACTTCCGGTGGTTACTCGTTGGTGATCGCTTCGACTTCCTCGAGGGAAGTCACGCCCTGTTTGACCTTCAGCAAGCCGGATTGGCGAAGATTCTTCACGCCTTCCTTCTGCGCCTGGTCGGCGATGTCGAGCGCGTTGGCGCTGCGCATGATTAGCTGGCGCATTTCGTCGGAAATCGGCATTACCTCGTAGATCCCGACGCGACCCTTGTAGCCGGTGCCCTTGCAGGCGTCGCAGCCGGCCGGCCCGAACGCCTGCCATGAGCCGTCGAGATCGTGTTCGCCGAAGCCGGCTTGCAGCAGCGCTTCGGGCGGGATGTCCTCAGGCCGCCGGCATTGTGTGCAGAGCTTGCGTGCCAGACGCTGGGCGGTGATCAGGATGACGGAGGATGCGATGTTGAACGGCGCAACGCCCATGTTCGCGAGCCGCATCAGCGTCGCCGGGGCGTCGTTGGTGTGCAGCGTAGAGAGCACGAGATGGCCGGTCTGCGCCGCCTTGACGGCGATATCAGCGGTCTCGATATCGCGGATTTCGCCGACCATGATGATATCGGGATCCTGGCGCAGGAATGCGCGGAGCGCCGTGGCGAAGGTGAGGCCGGCCTTCTCGTTCAGGTTGACCTGATTGATGCCCGCGAGCTGGATTTCCGCCGGATCCTCGGCAGTCGATATGTTGACGCCAGGCTGGTTGAGGATATTGAGGCAAGTATATTGCGATACAGTTTTGCCGCTGCCCGTCGGACCGGTGACCAGGATCATTCCATACGGGCGCTTGATCGCATTCAGCAGTACCTGCTGCTGCTCGGGCTCGTAGCCCAGCGCCTCGATACCCAGCTTGGTGCCTGCGGCATCGAGGATCCGCAACACGAGCTTCTCGCCGTAGAGCGTCGGCAGCGTGCTCACGCGAAAATCGATCGCGCGATTCTTCGACAGGACCAGTTTCATCCGGCCGTCTTGCGGCACGCGCTTTTCGGAAATGTCGAGCTTGGAGATCACCTTGATCCGGGATGCCATCTTGTCCTTGATCGCCAGCGGAGGCTGCGCTATCTCCATCAGCTGGCCGTCGAGACGATAACGGATCCGGTAGAACCTCTCATAGGGCTCGAAATGGATGTCGGAAACCCCCGCGGCAATCGCGTCGACGAGGATCTTCTGGAGATATCGGACAACGGGTGCATCGTCGACATCGGGATTGGCCTCGTCCTCGGCCGGCCTGACGCCGGAATCGACTTCGATTTCGAGATCCTCGGCGCTGACCAGGTTCGACAGTTTCTGGCCCGAGCTCTCGGAGACTTTGGCGATTGTCTGGCCGAGCTTGTCGTCCTCGACGACGACGGCGTCAACGACGAGATTGGTCTTGAATCGGACCTCGTCGAGCACCTGTAAATTGGCCGGATCCGATACCGCGACGAAAAGCCGGTTGCCGCGCTTATGCAGCGGCAGCGCACGACGGCTCGCGACTAGTTTCGTGTCGATCAGATTCTTGTCGATATGATCGATGTCGAAGCCGTTCAGATCCATTATCGGCGTGCCGAACGCGCGCGACGCGAACATCGCCACCTGCATCGCGGTCATCCGCTTCGAGAGCAACGTCTGCTCGACGAAACCGATGTTGGCTGCCTGGGCCTGCGTTTGCAAAGTTTCGGCGTCGTACTCGGACAAAAGGCCGTGCTGCACCATGGCCCGGGCGAGGCCGCTGAGCGTTCGGGTTGCCGCGTGCGTTGCCATGATGTAGGACGCCGTTTTCCGGTTCGCCGCAGCGCGATTCCGAGGCGATCGGCGAATTATTCCAGACGCATAAAACTTAACTTATCGATGATGCCTGCTCGCCGCTGGTTTGTAAAGCTGGCGCGGCGCTCCGGCCGACTGGAGGCAACAGCTTGACCACTTTCACTGCACGGTCCTGGACCTGAAGGATTTCGATCGTCTGGCCCGCGAGCCGAAAACTCACGCCGGCATCCGGTATCTCGCCGAGGTGCTCGACGATCAGGCCGTTGAGCGTCTTGGGTCCTTCGAGCGGAAACGCCGTACCGAGCTTGCGATTGAGCAGGCGCAGCGAAGCCATTCCGTCCACTACAACACTGCCGTCGGCTTCGCGCTGGAAGATCTCGGCGCCGCCTGGAGCCTGCGTGGTGAATTCGCCGACGATCTCCTCGAGGATGTCCTCGAGCGACACCAGACCGAGCAATTCGCCGTATTCGTCGACCACAAGCCCAAGCCGCTGGCGCGCTGTCTGGAACTGCTGCAGCTGTGCAAGCAGCGGAGTACCCGCCGGAATGAAATAGGGCGGGCGCAGAATCGTACGCAACTGCGCCGAGTCGAGCTCGTCGGCCTGCAACAGACGCAAGACCTGTCGCACGTGGACGATGCCGACGATGTTGTCGAGCTCGTCTTCGTACGCCGGCAGTCGCGTGTGGTAGCTGTTGGCGAGCTGTTGCGCCAGCAACGTCGGCTTGGCGTTGAGGTCGATCGCTTCGATCTGACTGCGCGGGGTCATGACGTCATCGACGCTGATGGCGTCGAGATCGAAGAGGTTCGCGAGCATCGCCCGATGCTTGCCGCGAATGTATTGGCCCTCGAGCACCAGCGAGCGCAGTTCCTCCTGCGTAAGGGGTGTGTGGCCCTCGCCCTCGGATCGGATCCTGAGCAGTCTGAGCAAGCCTTGCACGAAGAGGTTGACGAACCATACGACAGGCGTGGCAATCTTCAGCATCGGCGCCAGCAAAAAGCTCACCAGAGGCGCGAGCCGGTCGGCATGTGCGGCACCGATCACCTTCGGCGTGATTTCGGAAAAGACGAGCAAGGCGAACGAGATCGCGACCGTTCCCAGCGCCAACGCCGCCTCGCCCTCACCAAACAGGCGTTTGGTGATCACTGCGGTCAGCGTCGCCGCAGCCGCGGCGACCAGCGTGTTGCCGAGGAGGATGACGCCGAGAAGCTTGTCGGTCTGGGCGAGCAGCGCGAGCGCGAGTTTTGCACCGCGGGCCCCTTGCTTGGCACGATGCCGCAGCCGATAGCGATTGACCGCCATCATCGCGGTTTCGGCGATGGAAAAAAATCCGGAGGCCAATAGCAGTCCCGCCAGGGCGGCAAAGAGGCTGCTTAAGGGAATATCGTCCAAGCCGATTGAACGGTTACGACAATTACAGCCAGTATTTGGCCGCGCGCCGCCCCTGTCAAGAAATCGGCGGCGCGACTAGGTTCGTTACGTTCCTCAGCGGCCGAGAATCACTTCGAGCACGAACTTGCTGCCCACGTAGGCAACAACCAGCAGTGCCGTGCCGGCGAGGATCCAGTGGAGCGCAGCGCGGCCGCGCCAGCCGTAGCGATGGCGACCGAAAAGCAGCGCGCCGAATACGAGCCAGCCGAGCAACGAGAACACGATCTTGTGCGTGAACCGCAGCGGTTTGCCGAACACTTCCTCGGAAAACAGAACGCCGCTTGCGAGCGTCAAGGTCAACAGCGCGTAGCCGACGCCGACCAGCCGAAACAGGAATCGCTCCAGCGTGAGCAGCGGCGGCAGCGTCTCGGCCGCGGGATCGGGCTGCGCGCGGTGCAGCCGCCGCTCGAGTCCCAGCAATACCAGCGCCTGTAGCGCGGCGACGAAAAAAAGCGCGTACGCGATCAGTGCGACCGCGATATGCAGCGCCGCCCAGTGCTCGTCGGCGAAGGAAAAGCGATGCGGGTTCGGGAACAGCGCGGGGAGCGGTGCGCCGATCGCCGCAACCGGCAACGCGACGGCGGCAACGCCGGGAAGCGTGCGCGCCAGCGTGCCGATCCACGCGATCAGGGCGGTGAGCCCGGCAACGGCGGACAAGGCGTTGACGAGGCTCAGGTCGAGACCTTCTCGAGTGAAGACCGCACCGACGACAAGCACGGCATGCCCGGCGAGTGCGCCCGCGGCGAGCCAGCCCGCAATCGTGCCGGCGTGCGCCGCCGGCGCACGAATGCCCGGCGCAAGCCGCTTCCATTCGAACGTTGCCGCCGCCAGGTAGGCGGCCGGGACCAGCAAGTAGAGTAAAATCGTCACGGAACCGGCGTCTTACCCCGATCGAGTTTACACCAAGGGTGCGACATGGTCGTCGCGCCATCTCACGCAAGCCAGGATCGCTCTCCAATGCTCGACAATCTGACCCAGCGGCTTGCACGCGTCGTGAAGACGCTGCGCGGCGAGGCGCGACTCACCGAGGACAATATCCAGGCCGCGTTGCGCGAGGTTCGTCTCGCGCTGCTTGAAGCCGACGTGGCGTTGCCGGTGGTCAAGCAGTTCATCGCTGCGGTCCGCGACAAGGCGCTCGGACAAGAAGTCTTGAGCTCACTCTCGCCGGGCCAAGCGCTGATCGGCGTCGTTCAGCGCGAGCTTGCGGCGCTGATGGGTGGCGGCGCTGCTCCGCTCGCCCTCGCCACGACGCCGCCGGCCGTGATCCTCCTGGCGGGGTTGCAGGGCTCCGGCAAGACGACGACCGCGGCCAAGTTTGCGCGGCTTTTGCGCGATGACTCGCGCAAAAAAGTGCTGCTCGTAAGCTGCGACGTATACCGCCCCGCGGCGATGGAGCAACTCGCGACGTTGGCGCAGGAGCTGGGCGTCGACTGCTTTCCGACGACGCCGGCGGGAGAGCCGGTGGGCATCGCGCTCGCCGCGCTCGACTGGGCGCGCAAGCACTACCACGACGTGCTCATCGTCGACACCGCAGGGCGGCTCGCGATCGACGAGGCGATGATGCGCGAGATCGCCGCGCTGCACGCGGCGCTGCATCCCGCCGAAACGCTGTTCGTCGTCGATGCAATGCAGGGCCAGGATGCGGTCAACACGGCCAAGGCCTTTGCCGCAACGCTGCCGCTGACGGGCGTCGTGCTCACCAAGCTCGACGGCGATGCGCGTGGCGGCGCGGCATTGTCGGTGCGGCAGGTAACGGGCGTGCCGATCAAATTCGCCGGTGTTTCCGAGAAGCTCGACGGCCTCGAGGTTTTCCACCCGGAACGCATGGCCTCGCGCATCCTCGGCATGGGCGATGTGCTGACGCTGATCGAGGAGGCGCACAAGCAGGTCGATCGCGATGAGGCGGTCAAGCTGGCCAGGAAAGTCAAGTCGGGCAAAGGGTTCGACCTTGACGACTTCAAGGCGCAGATCGGCCAGATGCGCAAGATGGGCGGTGTGCAGGGCCTGCTCGACAAGCTTCCTGGCGAGCTCGCGCGGGCGGCGCAGGCAGCGCAGGCCGATGATCGTGCCATCCGCCGCCTGGAGGGCATCATCAACGCGATGACCCCAGTGGAGCGCTCGCGTCCCGAGCTGCTGAAAGCATCGCGCAAGCGCCGCGTCGCGGCGGGAGCAGGCGTATCCGTGCAGGAAGTCAATCGCCTCCTCGCGCAGTTCGACCAGGCCCAGAAAATGATGAAAATGGTCGCCAGAGGAGGCATGGAGAAGATGCTGCGAACCTTTCGCGGCGGCTTTACGGGCCTGCGCTAGCAACCGAGGGGCGCGCTCGGGCGATGTATTTGCCAGGAGCGAAGTTTTCATCATATAATCAACGTCTTTTTCCGGTGAAAGCAGGTATTTTTTCATGGTAGTGATCAGACTGGCCCGAGGCGGCGCCAAGAAGCGGCCGTTCTTCCATATCGTCGTCGCCGATTCGCGCAACCGTCGCGACGGTCGATTCATCGAGCGCGTCGGTTTCTACAACCCGATCGCCGCCGAAGGCGAAGAGGCGCTGCGCCTTTCGCTGGAACGCATCGATCACTGGAAGCACAAGGGCGCCAAGCTGTCGGATACGGTCGCGGGCTTGGTCAAGCGGGCCGGGGCAACGAAAGCCGCGGCGGGCGCACAGGCGACCGCTGCTTAAAGCGAACGAGGTCAGCCTGGCGACGGACATCGTCGTCATGGGGCGCGTGATCGGCGCCTACGGCGTGCAAGGTTGGATCAAGGCACGTACTTTCACTGCCTCACCCGATGGTTTGCTCGCGTACCGGGCGTGGTGGCTCGCAACGAGCGATGATCGATGGCTGGAGTTTGCGGTGCTCGAGGCACGTGTGCATGCTGACGCGTTGGTCGCGAGGCTTGAGGGAATGAATCGGCGCGAGGAAGTGGCGCCATGGCGAGGCGCGGCTATCGGCGTACCGAGGGTTTCGCTGCCCGCCCTCGCTGCGGGCGAAGTTTATCTGGCGGACTTGGTCGGCCTTGCGGTGATCACCCGTTCCGGCGTGAAGCTCGGACGGGTCGGCAGCGTGCTGGAGACGGGCGCGCATCCGGTCCTGCGGGTGGCGGCGGAAGGGCATGGCGATGACGACGAACGGCTGATACCGCTGGTGCCGGCTTACGTCGATGCGATCGATGTTGCCGCACGCCAGATCGTTGTCGACTGGCAACCGGATTATTGATTGGATGGCTGCGCGGTTGCAGGAGCCGGCGAGGGGCGAGGCTTTGAAGACGCGGTGACGGGAACGCGAAGGCGATGCACATCGAGATCGTTACGCTGTTTCCCGACTTGGTGGAGGCTGCCGCGTCGTATGGAGTGACCGGGCGGGCGCGCGAGCGCGCGTTGTGGACGCTAGCGACGACGAATCCGCGTGATTTCGCCACGGATCGTCATAAGAGCGTCGACGATCGGCCGTACGGCGGCGGGCCGGGCATGGTCATGCTGGCAGAGCCGTTGGAACAGGCGATCGACGCGGCGCGCGTGCGGCTTTCGAGCAGGGGCGTATCCGCAACGCGCGTGATTTACATGTCGCCGCAAGGCGAGCCGCTGCGGCACCGGCGGGTCGTCGAGCTGGCGGCCGAGCATGGCTTGGTGGTCATTGCCGGGCGCTACGAGGGCGTCGACGAGAGGCTCATCGAGCGCAGTGTCGATCTTGAGCTCTCGGTCGGCGATTTCGTCGTCTCGGGAGGCGAGCTGCCGGCGCTGTTGCTGATCGATGCGATCGTGCGGCAGCTGCCGGGCGTGTTGAACGATGCGCAGTCGAGCGTGGAGGATTCCTTCGTCGACGGCCTGCTCGACTGTCCGCACTACACGCGGCCGGAAGTGTACGAAGGACTCGCGGTGCCAGCGGTCCTGCTGTCGGGCGACCATGCGGCAATCGCGCGCTGGCGCCTGAAGCAGGCGGTGGGGCGGACGTGGTTGCGGCGTCCGGACCTGCTCGCCGCGCGCGGCACGAGCGACGAGGAAGCGGTTCTGCTGGACGAATTCAGGCGGGAACGAGAAGCCGGCGGAAGCGAGCGGTAACATAGGGCACAGGCGTGCATCGGGCGGCGATCTAAAGCTCGGGCGCATCGCCGGCGGGCGCAGGATCCGTAATCGAGTGGAGAGACGCTGCATGAACATCATCGAGCAACTGGAGCAAGAAGAGATTGTCCGCCTGGGCAAGACGGTCCCCGAGTTCGCGCCTGGCGATACGATCATAGTCAACGTCAACGTCGTGGAAGGGGAGCGCAAGCGCGTGCAGGCTTACGAGGGCGTCGTGATCGCAAAGCGCAATCGCGGCCTCAACTCGTCGTTCGTCGTGCGCAAGATCTCGAGCGGCGAAGGCGTCGAGCGCACGTTCCAGACGTATTCGCCGCTGATTGCGAGCATCGAGGTCAAGCGCAAGGGCGACGTGCGCCGCGCCAAGCTGTACTACCTGCGCGGGCGTTCCGGAAAGTCGGCGCGCATCCGCGAGAAGCTTTCGCAACGCGAAGGCAAGCAGGGCGAGTAGCGGCGAGCGGCTCGCTCCGACGGCTTGTCGAAAAGGCGGCCTCGAAAGCCGCCTTTTTTATCGAAAGGGCGGCTTCGACAGCCGCCTTTTTCTCGCCGGCGTGACGCACAGCGGCAGCGTTTGCCGCGCAGCGCCAGTTTCTTTGCGCATCGAGCGCCGTGCCGAGCGTCCAGCTTGCAATGGCGGGCTAATTACCGGAATATCCAAACGTCAAAATTCGTTGCATTTTGCCGCGGTCGCGGCCATGAAAGCAACGCTTTACGAAGCTCTGGCAATCCCACAGGCCGCCTCGGATGAGGAGGTGCGCGCCGCGTTGCGCCGTCTGATCCGCAAGTATTATGCGAAGACGCGCGACGGGCAGGGCAACGTCGAAGAAGCGCTCCGGTTCATCAATCATGCCAGCCGCATACTGAGCGACCCCGGGCAGCGCCAGCGATACGATCAGGAGCTCACGGTCGCGACCGAGGCGACCACCGAGCAGCGCATCGCGCACTTCGTCACGAATGTCGCTGCCGAAGCCGGAACCGGCACTGCCACGCAAGCCGGCGACGATGTGATCGACCTCGCCGAGGAGCGCGTGCTGACGTCGTCGGGTGGCTCGCTGGAGAAGACGCTGCACCACCCGGGACTGACCGAGCGCGTTGTCGCGTCGTTCGGACGTACCGTTGCGGGGCGCCTTGCATTGTGCACGCTGTTCGGCGCCTTCATCGCGGGCGCCATCGTCTTCGTCACCCCGGCCGACGCGGTGCTGGTCGCCAAGCAGGTCCTGGTGTGGCTCACGCTCACGCTTCTCGTCCTGGCACTGGTCTATGGCGTGGTGCACGGTATCGCATTCATGCGCCGGCGCCGGGTCGTCGCGTTGCCTGCGCTGATGCCGCAGACCGACATCGCCATACTCAACTGGCGCCGCGAGAAAAGCGTCTTTCTCGGGACCGACGCGCCCCAGGAAGACGCGAGCTGGATCTTCCAGTTGCGCATGGCGGAGCTCGAGCGCGCGAAAGCCGGGCGGACGAGCGAGCCGCGGCCGTGGAACCGTCTCGCGGCACGCCTGTTCGATTACGCCATCTGGGGCCTCATGCTGGCGCTGCTCCTGTCCGAGATGCACGGCGTCGGTCTGATCGGCGACCAGGCGGCGTTCTGGGTCGGCCATCCGCTGGTCGCGCCGATGCTGATCACTGCGACCTGGGTGCCCGTCGAGGCGCTGCTGATCGCAGCGCTGCAGCAGACGCCGGGCAAATGGCTGTTTGGCGTCTATCTCCAGTTCTCGATCAGCGATGCGTACGCAAGGCGTGACGTGCGTGCGCAATTGCAGCGCGCGCTGCGCCGCGCGTTCCGGGTTTGGTGGGAGGGGATAGCTTGCGGATTTCCCTTGTTGGCACCGATCCTGATCGCTGTCGCGTATGAAACCGTGGCACAGAACGGTGAAACCGACTGGGATTTCACGGAGGACTGCCTAGTCACGCACAGCCCGCCGGGTGTGCTCAACACGGTCACGGGCGTCGTCGGCCTGGCCGCGATGCTCTGGCTCTACGGTGTCGCCTGGCATGAGCCGATGGCCGACTCGATCGCGATGGCGAAGACGGCGATCGTATCCTGGGTCCCATCGCCGCCGTCGCTGTTGTCTTACGGATTTCAGGGCGATGTGGGCAAGATCGGCTCGGTCGATCGGACACCGACCGCGCCCCCGCCCAATGTCGCTACGCCGCAGATTCGCAATCCGGCCGTCAACGACGTCGATACCACTGCATTGTTCGCCGAACGGCAGGCACGACTCGCGCTGCTACGAGGCGAGGGCCCGCGCATGCTGAATGCGGGCAATTGGCGGCGAGCGGGGGAGCTTTGTCAGGCATGGTCCAACCTCGAATTCTGGAGCCCCGAGCCGTGGCGGTGCCTGGGGTACGCGATGCAGGCGCAGGGCTACCACCAGGATGCAATCACCGCATTTCGGAAGGCGGCGCAATACGACCCCGGAGACCGCAGCCTCGACGCGGCGATCGAGAAGAGCCAGAAGGGGATCGTCCTTGATTTCCTGAATCGATACCGCAGATGACTATGCAGTACGCGGCCGCTCGTGGCCGCGGCTTCAAGCGAAAGCCCACTGCGAGCGTTGCGGCCGCTTGGCGGCTATCTGCGCCTGAGCAGGAATGAGAACACGCCGTCCTGTTCGACGTGTTGCAAAAGCTCGTTGCCGGTCTGCCTGGCAAAAGCCTGGAAGTCGCGCACCGCCGACGGGTCGGTGGCGAGGATGCGCACCACCTGTCCACTCTTCATGTCGTTCAGCGCTTTTTTAGTGCGCAGGATAGGCAGCGGACAATTGAGCCCCCTGGCGTCGACTTCGCGGTCGATCGAGAGCGTCGGTTCCATCGCTGATTCCTAGAGAGTGACGGGCAATCCCGCCTTGGCCCAGGCTGCGATCCCACCGTCGAGATGATAAAGCTGCCGGAAACCGCGCTGGGCGAGATACGCGCAACCCTGCGCCGAGCGTGCGCCTGAGAGGCAGTACAGGACGCACGGCGCCTGCGGATCGAGCTCGGCGGAGCGCGCCGGAAGAGTCGAAAGCTCGATATGCGTCGCGCCCGCAATCGCACCGCGCGCGATTTCGGCGGCGCTGCGCACGTCGATAAGCCGGGGCGGCTCGGCGCCCTGGAGCAACGTCTGCAATCGGACTGGGTCGAGCGATTGATACATTGGAGGCCGCGGTTCAACGTTCAAGTATATCAGCGCATCGAACGGCGGATCCTTGCCAGCAGCGCAGACGTCGAGCATTGAGGAACGACGGGGATCGCCTCGAAGCGTCCGCCCCAGGCGATCACCTCCGCCGCGCCGACCGTCGTCGCGGCCGAATAGTCCCCGCCCTTGACGATGATGTCCGGATGGCAGGCCAATATCAGTGCGAGGGGGGTGTCCTCGTCGAATGCGACGACCAGGCTGACCGCCGCGAGCGCGGCGAGAACCGCGACGCGATCCGCAAGGGCATTGACCGGCCGGTCGTTTCCCTTGCCGAGCCGGCGCACCGAAGCGTCGGTATTGACGCCGACGATGAGCGACGCGCCCAGGCTGCGGGCGCGATCGAGATAGGTCACGTGACCGCGGTGGAGGATGTCGAATACGCCGTTGGTGAATACCTGCGGTCGCGGCAGCGCCGGGAGAAGTCCGGCGAGCGCTGCGCGCGTCGCGATCTTGGCGGCGAAGCCGGGCTCGGGTGCCGTGCTCCCGCGCGTGGTCATCCAGCGACGTATTCGAAGACCTTCACCACCCGTTGCGCGCCACTGGTCGTACGAGCGATGTCGGCAGCGGCGTCGCCCTCGTCGCGACGCACGAGTCCCAGCAAGTACACGACGCCGCGCTCGGTAACGACCTTGACGTGATTGATCTGGAACCTGTTCGCCTCGACGAATCTCGCCTTTACCTTGGACGTGATCAGCGTGTCGTTGCTGCGCGAACCCAGATCGGTGACCGCGCCGACGACGAGCTCGTTCTGCAGGGCACGAACCTTCGGCGTTGTGCGCGCGATCTCGCCGATGTCCGCCTTCGCGCCTTCCGCGGGCACTTCGCCCGTCAGCAGCACGATGCCGTTGTAGCTCGTGGCGTTGACGTGGAAGGCGCCCTTGAAACGCTGCGCCACCGTCGCGACGATCTTGTCTTCGATGATCTCGTCGTCGAGCTGCGCTCCGGTCGAACGGCGGTCGGTCGCGACCAGCGCCGCACCGCCTGCCGCGGTCACCGCCAGCGGAATGCAGCCTTGCAACAGCGCGGGAATCGTGGCCATGAAGAACAAGAGCGCGGCGGCGCGCCCAAGCGGATGCATGATCATGCTTCGTCTCCGAGCAAGCTCGCGTCGATAGCGTCGCAGAGGCAGTGGATGGTGAGCAGGTGCACTTCCTGGATGCGTGCCGTGACCGTGTGCGGCACGCACAGATGGACATCGTCGACGCCGACGAGTTCGCCGACTCGACCGCCGCCCCTGCCGGTAAGCGCGACGATGCGCATGCCGCGCTCGTGCGCGGCATCGACGGCGGCCACGACGTTGCCCGAATTGCCGGACGTCGAGATCGCGAGGAGAATATCTCCGGCGTCGCCCAGTGCCCGGACCTGCCTGGCGAAGACCTGCGCGAAATCGTAGTCGTTGGCGATCGCGGTCAGGATCGAGGTGTCCGTGGCGAGCGAGATCGCGGGCAGCTCAGGTCGCTCGCGTTCGAACCGACCGACCATCTCGGCCGCGAAATGCTGGGCATCGGACGCCGAGCCACCGTTGCCGCAGGCGAGTATCTTGCCGTCGGCGAGCAGGCAATCGGTCATCACGGCCGCGGCCCGCGCGATATGGGGCGTCATGACGTCGACCGCGGCGAGTTTGAGCTGCGCGCTATCGGCAAAATGCGTCCGGATGCGGTGTGTCATGTCCATCGGAAACGATTGTAGCAACTTTCGCCCAGGGCCCGCGTTCAGATGCCCTCGACGCCGCGCAGCCACTCGATGTTCTCGGTCTCGAGTGCGTCGAGCAACACGGCATCGAAGCGACATGGCGGCTCGCGTCCGAGTCGCGCGAGATAGTGCCGGGCCGCGAGCCGCAACCGGCGGCGCTTGGCAGCGGTGATGCTTTCGGCTGCAGTGCCGAAAGCCCGATTGCGCCGCAGCCGTACTTCGATGAAGACCAGGATTTCGCCGTCGCGGGCGATGAGATCGATTTCGCCGCCGCGGCAGCGATAGTTGCGGTGAACGATCGTGAGCCCGCACGCTGCAAGGTAGCTTGCCGCGAGCGCTTCGGCCGCGGCGCCGCGGTTCATGGCGTCGGTGCGTATGGCATTGGCTGACCGGCCCGTATCACCATGATCTGGCCTTCGCGGACAAAGACATGCGAGGGCGTGAGCGACAGATGCCCGGTAGCACCCTCGAACTCGACGCGATCCGGAGGAATCGGATTGGCGAGCAGCTCGGCGATCGCGAATGCATCGAGTCCGAGCGCATACAGTCGATCGAGCACCGGGTCGCCCAGGCTCGTATGCGGCAGGCGGGCGAAGATCACGTCGGCCGGATCCGCCAGCCACGGAATCTCGACGTAACGTACGCCATCGAGGTCGCGCAGCATCGGCGCGGGCAGGCCGTCTGCGATCTGGCTGCTCGCGTAGACGGGTCCCGGCGGCAGAAACGACTTCACGAGCGGCGCTTCGTCCGAGTTGACCGCGAGCAGCATCGCATCGGGTGGGCGCGCAAGGAGCTCTCGCCGCAGCAGGCTCAATACCTCGGGATGCGCGTCGAATCGATAATCGCGCGTGGTCGAACCGCCGGTCCGCCGCCAGGCAGCGGAGAACGCGGCCTTGAACCTGCGTTGCAGCGGCGCATCGCTGGCGACGGTGGCCATGGTGCGCGCGCCGTCGGCATAGGCGCGCCGCGCGAGAAGCTCCGCGTCGCTCTCGACGGAGAGGCTGAGCGCGTACACCTCGTGGGGCAATGCGGAACCATCTTCCTCCCGGTTCAAGGCCAGCATGCGCGGTCTCGCCAGCGCCAGAGCCAGCACCGTCTTCAGGTCGTCACGGGTGAGCGGCCCGACGACCAGCGCGGCACCGGATTCGGCGGCCGCGGCGAAGGCGGGCAGCACGCCGTCGTCGCCGTGCGCGATGATTCGCGTACGCGATGCGCTTCCAGCCGCATTGGCGGCGGCGAGGAACCCGGCTTTGACCGCTGCGGCAGCAGAGCCGTAAAGCGGCGATTCCAGCGGCAGAACGATGCAGATCGTGTTCGAGCTTGGCTGCGTCACGATCGTCGGCGACGGCGCGGGCGCGACGACTGGCGGGATCGGTACTTCGGGCGGCGGGTAGGTCGGTGCAGGGGCAGTTGCGGGCGGTGGCGGCGGCGCCGTGGTTGCGGCTCCGGGGCGCGATCTGGACAATGGGCCGGGACCCGCGCACGCGACGAGGAGCGAGGCTGCGATCAGCAGCAGGAGAGTAGCGCGCACGCGCGGCAGAGTTGGATGCGTAGCGGCCATCGGAAAGGGATTGTCGCCGTGACGACAGGCGAGAAGATGTCGGCGATCGGAAACGCATTATATGTGGTCGCAACGCCGCTCGGAAACCTGCGCGACATCACTTTGCGTGCGCTCGACATCCTGGCTTCGGTCGACGTCATCGCGGCGGAGGATACGCGCGTGACTTCCAAGCTGCTCGCGCGCCACGGCATCGCCACGCGAATGTTGTCTCTGCACGCTCACAACGAGCGCCGGCGCGCGACCGAGATCGTATCGCTCCTCGGCTCGGGCAAGAGCGTTGCGCTGGTCAGCGACGCGGGAACGCCTGCCGTGAGCGATCCGGGCGCAGCGCTCGTGCACGCGGTGGCGGAGGCTGGATATACCGTCGTGCCGGTCCCCGGCCCGAGCGCGGTCATCGCGGCGCTGTCCGCGTCGGGGATCGCCGCGCCGCAGTGGCTGTTTTGCGGCTTCCTGCCCGCGACCGCAGCCGCGCGCCGCGCCGCGCTCGCGCGTCTCTCCGACTACGCCGGCGCGCTCGTTTTCTATGAGGCCCCGCACCGAATTGCAGCCACGCTGGATGCGCTGGTCGCCGCGCTGGGTCCGGAGCGCGACCTCGTCGTCGCCCGCGAATTGACCAAGCGCTTCGAAACCATTCACCGCTGTCGCCTGGGCGAGGCGCCCGCGTGGCTCGCCGCCGATCCCGACCGCGCGCGCGGTGAGTTCGTCATTATTGTCGATGCGCCCGGTGCAACAATTCGGGCCGGAGACAATGCCGATGCCCACGACCGTATACTCAGCACGCTGCTTGCCGAACTGCCGGTCGCGCAAGCGGTGCGGCTGGCGGTGAAGCTCAGCGGAGCGCCGCGCAACCGATTGTACGAGCGCGCATTGAAGCTTTCGAAGAACGATCGCCGTTGAGATAACAATCGTTTCCGCCAACCCCCAACGATGATCGCGTCGCACGCGTTTCGCGCGAGATCGTCGCCCCGGCCCTTCGACTTCGCTCAGGATAGACTCCGGCCGGGTCCAAGTTTCGATGTTTCGACGACGTATCGACTTGGATCCCGGGCCCGCGGCTCGCGCCACTCCCCCGGTATGGCGCCACTGTGCGATGAGCCGCGGCAATGCGATGCGCTAAACTGCAGCAATGAACGATGTTGCAAACGCATCGCTCCGGCATGACGCTGCGAGCTCCGGCTGGAGCGGGGAGCTCGCGCTCGGCTACGAGCGCCGCGGCAGCCGAACCGTGCTCGCCCGGCAGTTGCATCGCGGCCCCTTGGTCGTGCAGAAGTCGCTTTACCCCGAGGGCGACGCGGTCTGCCAGAACATCATCGTGCATCCGCCCGCGGGTATCGTCGGCGGAGATCGGCTCGCTCTCGACGTCACCGTCGGCGGGCTCGCGCAGGCGCAGCTCACGACGCCCGGCGCGGCGAAGTGGTATCGCTCGGCGGGCGCTCCTGCGCAGCAACGGCTGGGATTCACGGTGGGATCGAATGCGTTCCTCGAGTGGCTGCCCCAGGAATCGATCGTCTTCGACGGCGCGATCGCCGACCTCGGCACGCGCGTCGTCCTGGGGAGAGACGCAGTTTTCATCGGCTGGGAGATTTTCTGTCTCGGTCGCCGCGATGCCGGCGAGGAATTTCGTCACGGCCGGATGCGGCATGAAGTCGTCATCCTGCGCGACGGGGCTCGGCAATGGATCGAACGCTCGCTCATCGCCGGCGGTGCGTCGCTGTTGAACGCGCGGGTCGGCCTGAATCGGGAGCCTGTATTTGGTACATTCCTAGCGGCCGTGCCGGAGGTGCCTGAACAGCTGATCGCGGCGTGCCGGGAAGTGGCCTGTGAGGGCGGCGAGAGTGCCGTGACGCGATTGCCGGGGCTCCTTATCGCGCGCTATCGCGGCGCGTCGGCCGAGGCCGCGCGGCATTATTTTGCGACGCTCTGGAGCCGCGTTCGTCCGGCCCTGGCAGGCCGCGAAGCGGTGACGCCGCGCATCTGGAACACCTGACTGAAGGGACGCCGCCGATGGAATTGACTCCCCGCGAGAAGGATAAGCTGCTGCTCTTTACCGCGGCTCTCGTCGCCGAGCGACGGCTCGCTCGCGGCCTCAGGCTCAACTACCCCGAAGCGGTCGCCTACGTGAGCGCGGCGATCATGGAAGGCGCCCGCGATGGACGCACGGTGGCCGAGCTCATGAGTCACGGCGCGACGCTGCTGACGCGAGCCCAGGTGCAGGACGGCGTTCCGGAAATGATTCCCGAGATCCAGATCGAGGCGACGTTCCCCGACGGAACGAAGCTCGTGACCGTGCATCATCCCATTCCATGATTCCGGGAGAGATTCTTCCCGCGAGCGGGGACATCGAGCTCAACGCCGGCCGCCCGACGCGAAAGCTCACGGTTGCGAATACGGGCGACCGCCCGATCCAGGTCGGCTCACATTATCACTTCGCGGAGACGAACGCGGCGCTGGCATTCGACCGTGATGCGGCACGAGGCCATCGCCTCAACATAGCCGCGGGCACCGCGGTGCGGTTCGAGCCGGGGCAGAAGCGCACGGTCGAGTTGGTCGCGCTCGCCGGTGCTCGCATCGTGTACGGGTTTCGCGGCGCGGTCATGGGTCCGCTCGATCAGCCAGCGAAAAAACCGACGACGGTGAAAGCGACGAACAGAGTGGGCAAGACCGCGAGGCGGAGGTCGCGATGAAGATCGGGCGCGCCGCTTACTCGGAGATGTTCGGGCCGACCGTCGGCGACCGTGTGCGGCTCGCGGACACGAATCTGGTCGTCGAGGTCGAGCGCGACCTCACGATCTATGGCGAGGAAGTCAAGTTCGGCGGCGGCAAGGTGATCCGCGACGGCATGGGCCAGAGCCAGCGCACGGCCAGGGACAGCGCCGACACGGTGATCACCAATGCGCTGGTGGTCGACTGGTGGGGCATCGTGAAGTGCGACATCGCGATCAAGGACGGCCGGATCGCGAAGCTCGGCAAGGCCGGCAATCCGGACATCCAGCCCGCGGTCGATATCGTCATCGGCGCGGGCACCGAGATCATCGCCGGCGAAGGCATGATCGTCACCGCAGGTGGCATCGACTCGCACATCCATTTCATCTGCCCCCAGCAGATCGAGGAAGCGCTGATGTCCGGCGTCACGACCATGATCGGTGGAGGCACGGGGCCTGCGACGGGAACCTTCGCGACGACTTGCACGCCTGGACCGTGGCATATTCAGCGCATGCTCGAGGCCGCCGAGGCGTTTGCTATGAACCTCGGCTTTCTCGGCAAGGGCAATGCGAGCCTGCTACCGCCGCTTGCCGAGCAGATCGAAGCCGGCGCGATCGGATTGAAGCTGCACGAGGACTGGGGAACGACGCCGGCGACGATCGATGCCGCGCTCAAGGTCGCCGACCGGATGGATGTGCAGGTCGCGATCCACACCGATACGCTCAACGAATCGGGCTTTGTCGAGACGACGTTGCAGGCGATCGCTGGCAGGACGATCCATACCTACCACACCGAGGGCGCGGGCGGCGGCCATGCGCCGGACATCATCAAGGCCTGTGGCGAGCCCAACGTGCTGCCGTCGTCGACCAACCCGACGCGGCCGTATACGGTGAATACGATCGACGAGCACCTCGACATGATGATGGTGTGCCACCACCTCGATCCAGCGATCGCCGAGGACGTTGCCTTTGCCGAGTCGCGCATCCGCCGCGAGACGATCGCGGCGGAGGACATCCTGCACGATCTGGGCGCGTTCTCGATGCTCTCGTCCGACTCGCAGGCGATGGGTCGCGTGGGCGAAGTGATCATCCGCACCTGGCAGACCGCGCACAAGATGAAGCAGCAGCGCGGGAAGCTCGGCGGCGACCCTGCCGCGCACGATAACCTGCGCATCAAGCGCTACATCGCCAAATACACGATCAACCCCGCGATCGCGCACGGGATCGCACACGTCGTCGGCTCGGTGGAGCCGGGCAAGCTTGCGGACCTCGTGCTGTGGAAGCCGGCATTCTTCGGGGTGAAGCCATCGCTCATCCTCAAAGGCGGCATGATCGCCGCGGCGGCGATGGGCGACCCCAATGCCTCGATCCCGACGCCGCAGCCGGTGCATTATCGGCCGATGTTCGGCGCCTTCGGGAAAGCGCTCGCGTCGTCGGTGACGTTCGTGTCGAAAGCCGCGCTGAAGAACCCGGCTGTTCTCAAACTGAAACTCGCCAAGAATCTCGTCGCGGTGAAGAACACGCGGAAGATCGGCAAGCGCGACATGAAGCACAACGACGCACTGCCGAAGATCGAGGTCGATCCGGAAACTTACGTCGTCCGCGCCGACGGCGAATTGCTTGCCTGCGAGCCCGCGACAGAGCTGCCGCTCGCGCAGCGTTACTTCCTGTTCTGAAGCCGATGCTGATCGTCCGGCAGCGGAGCGCGAAACACGAGCATGCCGATGCGGAGCTCACGCTGCCGTTCGAGCTGCGCCTGAAGAGCCGTTTGCGCACGACACTGCAATCCGGGGAAGAGGTTGGGCTCTTTCTCGACCGCGGTGAGGTGCTGCGCGGCGGCGACTGCCTCGTCGCCGACGACGGGCGGATCGTCCGCGTCATCGCCGCCGCGGAGGCGGTGATGGAGGTGAAAAGCTCCGACCCGGGCGGCCTCGCGCGCGCCGCCTATCATCTGGGCAACCGCCACTGCCCGGTGGAAATCGGCGCAGGGTGGCTGCGCTTTCCCGCCGATCGCGTGCTCTCCGAGATGCTGCTCGGCATGGGCTTCATCATCTCTGAGGCATCGGCGCCGTTCGAACCCGAGGCGGGGGCATACGGGGCGGGACATCATCACCCGAGCGAGGCGAAGCACGCGGGCACCATCCACGACTTCGGGCAGCGCCCCGCGCCGCGGCGATGAACGATCTGGATCCCGTCGAACCGACGCTCTCGCTGGTGCGGCTGTTGCAGCTCGCGAGTCCCGCATTGCCGATCGGAGCGTACAGCTATTCGCAGGGGCTCGAGTGGGTTGTTGCGGCGGGAGACGTCCGCGACGCCGCCACAGCGCAGGTCTGGATCGGCGATGCGCTGGAGCTCGTCGTCGCTCCCGGCGAGGCTGCCGTCGTCTGGCGCCTGCTCAACGCCGCACAGTACGGAGCCTGGTCGCAAGCCGGCGAATGGAACGACTGGTTCCGCGTTTCGCGCGAGACGGCGGAGCTTCGCGCCGAGACCGAGCAAATGGGATCGTCGCTCGTGAAGCTCGCGTCCGACCTCGAGCTCCTGGATGCGCCGGCGGCCGCGGCTGCGGCGGCGATGGCGCCGGTCACGCTGCCCGGCGCCTACGCGCTCATCGCCCGCGGATTCGACGTGCCGGCGGCGGCGGCGCTGACTGGGTACGTCTGGTCGTGGCTCGAGAACCAAGTGCTCGCCGCGATGAAGACAATTCCCCTCGGTCACTCGGCCGGTCAGCGGCTGCTTGTCGAGCTCGGGACGCGGATTCCCGCCGCGGTTACGCTGGCCCGCTCGATCGCCGACGAGGACGTCTCGTCCTTCGCGCCCGGACTCGCGCTGGCGTCGTCGCGGCACGAGACGCAGTACACTCGATTATTCCGTTCGTAGAGCTCATGTCCATGACACAGCCGTTGCGAGTGGGGATCGGCGGCCCCGTCGGCTCGGGCAAGACCGCGCTTACGCTGGCGCTTTGCCGCCGCTTGCGCGAGCGCTACGAGCTCGCGGTCGTCACCAACGACATCTACACCGAAGAGGATGCGCAATTTCTCGTGCGCAACGACGCGCTTGCGCCCGAGCGCATCATCGGCGTCGAAACCGGAGGCTGCCCGCATACGGCGATCCGCGAGGATGCATCGATCAATCTCGAAGCGGTCGATCGGCTCGCGAAGCGATTCGGCAATCTCGACATCGTTTTCGTCGAAAGCGGGGGCGACAATCTTGCCGCGACGTTCTCGCCCGAGCTTTCCGACCTCACGCTGTACGTCATCGACGTCGCCGCCGGCGACAAGATTCCGCGCAAGGGAGGGCCCGGCATCACCCAGTCGGACCTGCTCGTGATCAACAAGATCGACCTGGCGCCGCTGGTCGGCGCATCGCTCAAGGTGATGGACCGCGACGCGCGCAAGATGCGCGGCGAGCGGCCGTTCGTGTTTACGAATCTCAAGACGGGCCAGGGACTCGACGCCGTGGTGCGCTTCATCGACGAGCGCGGCATGATCGCTGTTGCAAAAGCTGCTGCTCATTGGAACGGACGTAGCCCGGGTTGAGCCTGCAGGGCCAAGCCCGGGCGGCGCTTCGCGCCGACATGAGTCCCGGGCATCCCCCGGATCAAATCCAGGGTCAGCCCGGGCTACGCAAACTGCTCTGCTTTGGCGCACTGCTCGCTCGCAGCGGCCATGCATGCGGCGTGAACGGCGCCAGTTACGGCGCCTGGAACTTCACGCGCCGGTGCGAGCCGTCGCAGAAAGGCTTGTTCTGTGAGGCGCCGCAGCGGCAAAGGAGCTGCCGATTGCGGACCTCGTAGGTGAACCCGTCGGCGGTTTCGACGGGCACGCCGCCCAGGACCCAGAGCGGTCCATTCGGAATGGTCGCGACGGTCGGGGGATATGGGACTTCCACCGGCGGCTCGTTCGCGTCCTTGGCGTACTGCAAACGACCCGACGGGCAGTGCGCGATCTGGCGCTCGACGCGCTCGCGGACCGCGGGATCGCCGGTGGCGGCGATCTCCTTCCAGACGCCGCCATGCGGATCGCAGAACGCATAGCCGGCACAGAGCGATTCGTCGTCGGTCATGACGATGCCGACGCCGGCATAAACCTTGCGCCGCGCGGTGCCCGGCGCGCGGTCGGCGGTACAGGTCCCGTCAAAGCCGACCTTCTGATGCGATCCGTCGCAAAACGGTTTGTTGCGCGATTGACCGCACCGGCATAGCACATAGGTCGCTGCATTTTTGCGCGCCGTCCCCTCGGTCCAGGCGACAGCATCGCCTTGTTCGTCGAGAACCGGCGTCCGTGTGGTCAGCTGCGGTCCGCCTGAAACCAGATACGGCCCGTGGTTCGAAACCCGAATGCGAGGATCTCGACGCGAGTCGCCGCCACTCGTTTGATCGCTCACCTGGACTCTCCTTCGCGCGCCCGCGACCCGCGGGT
>DASXQW010000010.1:0-4825 GCA_036506975.1 Casimicrobiaceae bacterium
GCTTCGAGCGCGTCTTCCGAATCGCCGTGTTCGCCTTTCGGCACCGTCCACGCTCCTAGATCTTTTTTCGCCCAGAAGGGCCCTCCCGGATGCACCAGCAACACCTGCACTTGCCCGTCGGGCGACCGACGAAACATCAACAACCCGGCGCTCTTTTTCGCCATACCGCGATCATGCGTATAACAAGGACCGGCATAGTAAAAGCGAAGCGGTCATTGCGCTCGCCCCACTCACCGCTATCCCGCCGACTGCTCGTGCTCGAGCAAATACCACTCGATCACATTGACCATCATCAGCAGGCTCAGCTCGACGTCGTCTTGCGAGAGCGCCGCACCGCTCGCGCCTTGTCCGGCTTGCGCGGAATCGGCATGCGCTTCCAGATTGCCGAGCACGCGGATGGTCTCCAGGTAATGGCCGATGCGGCGCGGCAGGACCGCCGGCCGATTAGCCTGGCCGGTCAAATCTCGAATCATCTCGAACAGCAGCGCCTTCTGCGGAAGCGTCGGCCGGTGCCGGCGGTAGAGCCGCCTCACGATCTTCTCCAGGATCTGCCTCGCCTTCACCAGCGCGAATGACGCGTCCTGCTGGCTGATACCGATCGCCTTGCGCAGCTCCGCGCACTCTTCGGCGCTCAAGCTGCGCTGCGAGAGCGTCCGTTCCAACGCCGTCAGGCGCGATTCGATCCGCTGCAGATAGCCTTCCGCAGAATCCGGCAGCGTCGCCGCGTTCGATGCGGCGCCGCTGCGCCAGCTCGCGGGCGGCTGCCAGCCGATCGTCGCAGACGCCGTCGCCGTCGGCACGGCCGCCGACACTGCTTCGAGCGGCGCGGCTTCCGCGAAGAGCACCGGATGCATCGCCGCGCGCAGAACCTCGCGTGTCGCTTGCGGGACCGGCTCCAGCGTGCACACGGGCAGGCCCAGCGCGCCGGGGCCCTCGTGCCAGGTGCGGGCGACGATCGTGCGTGCGCTGTCGGCGAGCGCATCGTCCACCCAGAGACATTCATCGAGGAGATACGCAGCGGTTCCGAAGCGTCCCGCGATCGCGCGCTCGTAGTCGCGCAGCGCCGCCGGAATGCCCCGGAGATCGTCGAGGGCGATGCAGTTGCGCTGCACGACCCGTCGCGCCTCGGCGTCCGGTGCGTAGCCGCGAAACGCGCCTTGCCAGCAGATCGAGGACTTCGCGGCCAGCGCGGCCGCGCCCATCGTACCAAGGGCGCTCAGGAGCTGAAAATCGTGCGCGAACACGCAACCGTCCCTGCGCATGGGCGCCGCGGCGACGGCAAGGCAGACGTGCGGCAGCGCGTCCTGCACGGCGTCGTATTCGCCCCGATCCGCACAGAGCTGCACCATCCCCTGCGCGCCGTCGTCCAGGCGCAGGAAATGGCGGGCGAGCGTCTCCAGCGCGATCTCATCGTCGCGAAACGAATTGAGGAAGATCTGCCGTTCGAAGCGGTCCGCCGCGACGACCAGCCGCAACGTGAAATCGAGCTCGCGCGTCATCGTCACCAGGTTGGCGGCGTCGCGCAGGCGAGCGTTCCACTCGCGGCCGCCTGCCGCCGCATCGTCCACCCATTTGGGGAAACGAAGCAGCAACTGGCGAACGCTGGTCGAGCCGTCGCCGAACTCGGCGCAATACATCGCGCGTCAGGCCTTGCGTCCGAATCCCGGGAGCGACAGCCGCGGCCCCCTGCGCCGCTCCTCGGGTTCGCCGCCGGTGAGGCCCGCGCGCTGCTCACGCACGATCGTGAAATCGATCTCCTGATCCAGCCGGTGTTCGGCGAGCTTGCGGCGCAACACGCGGGTGACCACCGCGTGAACGCGCTCGAGCACGCAGTTGGCGTCCGATACGTCGTATTCGCTGACGGCGGTGCGTTGGGCCGGCGCGATGGTGTGGACTTCGCACAGCGCTCCGGTCTCGGCGCTGGTTCCTTTCCCGACGGGTTTCTCAGTCCAGGTGCCGCGATTGATGTGCGCATCCCATGCGACGTAGAGATCGTTGCCGTAGGCGTTGAAGTGCAGGAAGGCGAGCGCGCTCCTGAAGCTCACGACCGTTTGCTGCCGTTCCTCCTTGCCGTCGACGCCCCAGTACCAGATGCGCTCGTCGGCGATCGACCAGCTCGCATCCGCGTTCGACTTGAGCTCGGCAACCACGCCATCGTGCACCGCATCGCGCTCGGGCCCGAGCCCGATGAGCAGCGCCTGCCACGAATCCATGCGCAGCAGAATGCGCGGCTCGGCCTCGGGCCGGCCGCTGCTCCAGATCAGCTTGTGACGATAGGCATTGAGAATCCAGACCAGCACCGCCAAGCCCACGAAGACGGTGACGCTGTACACGGCATAGAGCAGAAACAGCGACAGCAGAAACATGATGGTCAGGGCTACGATGCCGAGCACATCACGCCGCGTGGCAACTTCGGCCGTCGTCGTCTCCGAAGGATTCGCGGATGGATTGGCTGCCACGCGCGCGCCGCTCAGGAACTGCCAGGCGCGCACGACGCTGATGTCGAGCAGGTAGAGCGCGCCGCCGACGATGATCGCTCCGAGGATCATATGCAACAGGAATACGTTGCCCATGTTCGACAGGATCTCGCTCCGCGGCGACGGCGCGGTGAGCCAGCCTACCGCCGCGAACAGCAGGAGCAGCGTCGGCAGCCGGCCGACGACATCCGGCTTCAATGCGACGGGGCGATTGCGTGGCCGCCAGAACTGCAGCGGCGCGAGGAGAGCGAGACGCATGCGCGCGCCGACTCCCGGCTGGTAGCCGACGATCGTCGTCTCCGGCTTGCTTCGCGCCTCGAGCCGGACACGGCAGTATTTGAAACCGAACTCGGTTTGCGTGGACTTGCCCAGAAGATAGCGCAGCAGCGCCGCCGCGTTCTCGCGCGAGAACTGGACCACCCCGAGATAGGCGCGGGTGCGCGACGATTCCTTGAGCACGACTTCCAGCTCGGTCGGCCAGCGGCAGAAATCGCGCGGCACGAGCTCGATCTCGACGCGCGAGCGTTTGGTCATTCCGGGCGCGCCCACCGGCAGCCAGGCCTCCACGGCCACCCAGACCTTGGGACTGAAGGGGGGCGATTTGACCAGCAGGAGCTCGACGCCCTGCTCGCGCGCCCACGCCTCGAACCAGGAATAGATCTCGTCACGATGCGCTTCGGCAAGCGAAATGCCGTTGGTCGCGTTGCGCGGCACGAGCGGCCGCAGGTCACTGGTCATGATCGTTCCCCCCATAACACCGATTTACGCGAGCGGGCTCGCGCTGCTTATTTGCGCTCCAGCGAACGCAGGATGATTTCTTCCTCGGCGCGCTCGGTGAGCTCGGATTCTTCCTGCCTATACTCCGGACGCCGGGTCTTGATCAAGGTGACGATAGCAGCAAAGATTGCGACCACGGCCGCGAAGACGACGGGGGCTGTTTTCTCGAGCCCCGCGGGATCGAGCCGCATCCACTGCGCGACGCTATCCCAGGCGATCGGGATGTGCGTTATGAAGGCCTCCGCGCTGACGTAGGCGATCCCGGCGGCGCCGAGCACGCCCAGCCATCTGATCCGGCGCGCGTTCTCCTCGCGGAGGCGCTCGTCGAGGACCGCGGTGATTTCCGCCGTGTTCTCTCCGAGCTCGGTCAGCATGCGGCCGCAGCCCCATGCCTCGCGTAGCGCCTGGTAGACGGCATTGTGCGCGGTCGAGTAGCTGACGTGCGAAAAACAGTAGCAGAGGCGAAAGCGCAGGATGTCGTCGCGCAGGCGCGCGAGCGCGCTGAACGCGGCTTCACGATCGACCGCGGGAGCGGCGGAAGATTTCTTCGACGCGCGTTGCGGACGCGCGCACTGCGCGGCCCAAGCGAGAAACCAATCGCTTCCGCTGCCGAACCAGAACTTGGTGTCGTTGGAAAAGTGCAGCAGCGCCATGAACTCGTGGTACGCGAGCACGGTGATCGGCAGATAGGTGCGCTCGAAGGTCGCCGTCTTGAAGTTGATCACGAAGTCCGGCGCTGTCAGGCCCGGCGGCGGCGCGAGATCGACGATCGTCGCGGAGCCTTCCATGCTGACCAGGTGCATCACGTTCTCGAAATCGGCGATGGTGCATGCACCTCCGATCGAGTCGGCGATGCGGTAATCGTCGGAATAGTGGCGCGCGAGCTGCAACGCGAAGTGGCGGCGAGCATCGGCATCGGGCGCGTGTTTGAATTGCGCGTAGGTCGCCGTGAAGAGGCGCCGTCCCGTGCCGCCGATATCTTCGCCGGCATGAAGCGAGCTCACGATGTCGCTGAAGGTGAACGGTGCGTCGCCCGGCGATGGCGCGGCCGGTGCGGCAGCATCGCCGACGCCGTGGCGCCACTCCAGCTTGTTGAAGCGCGCGAGGCTCGTCACCGCTTCGACCAGGCAATACGGAGGCAGCGGCGAACCATCGAGCGTGCGGAGCGCGAGTTGCGCGACGACGGTGCCGAAGCCGGTGCGATAGACCACCAATTGCATGTGCTCGATGTGCAGCTCGAGCGCGTCGCAGACGACGTTGCCCGGGCGGGCGGCGATTCGGGAACAGGCCGTGGCGCTGAACACGAGGACGAGCTTGCGCCGCACCTGCTTGCCGTTCATTCCAGGCTCGGTATCGCCGCGTGCCGCGAGCGATCTCCCCTGCAGCAGGCGGCGCGGCAGGTCAGCCAGCCGGAAGCAGAGCGCATTCGTCCCCGTCGACGTCGCAGCGTCGCCCAGCATGCGCCGGACGTGCGGATAAAGATCGGGCCCGACGTTCATCGGCGCCGGCTCCCAGATCCGCGTTTGCCGTCCTTCGGCGGCGAGCGTCTCGCGCTCGCTCGCGGGGAGCCA
>DASXQW010000011.1:0-9098 GCA_036506975.1 Casimicrobiaceae bacterium
TTCGCGCGCGCCGTCCGTTGCGGCCGCGTAACATCGATCCTATGGACGACCCCCGCGGCACCGCTGTCGCCATTCCAGTCGCCGAGCTCAACGCAACGGCGGGTACGCGCTCGCGCGATCCCCGCAAGGCCGAATTCGAGACGAACAAGCTGAAGAGAAGGCTTCGCCGCCAAGTTGGCCAAGCCATCGCCGACTACGGCATGATCGAGCAAGGCGACCGCGTCATGGTCTGCCTGTCCGGCGGCAAGGACAGTTACGGCCTGCTCGAGATCCTGCTGGCGCTGCGCGTCAACGCCCCGGTGAGCTTCGACATCGTTGCCGTCAACCTGGACCAGAAGCAGCCCGGCTTCCCGGCCGACGTGCTGCCACGCTATCTGACGCAGCGCGGCGTCGCGTTTCGCATTGCCGAGCAGGACACCTACAGCGTGGTCAAGCGGCTGATCCCCGAAGGCGCGACGATGTGCTCGCTGTGCTCGCGGCTGCGGCGCGGCGTGCTCTATCGCGTCGCCAGCGAGATCGGCGCGACCAAGATCGCGCTTGGCCACCATCGCGACGACATTCTCGCGACGTTTTTCCTCAATCTCTTTTTCGGCGCGAAGCTGAAGACGATGCCGCCCAAGCTCGTCTCCGACGACGGCAAGCACGTGGTGATACGTCCGCTTGCGTATGTGCGCGAGCGCGACCTCGCGCGCTACGCAGAGGCAATGGCGTTCCCGATCATTCCCTGCAATCTCTGCGGCGCGCAGGAAAACCTGCAGCGCAGGCAGGTGACCGCGATGCTGCGCGAATGGGAGAAGCAGCACCCGGGCCGCGTCGAAACGATCTTCAACGCGCTCGGCAACGTCGTGACGACGCATCTGCTCGACCGCACGCTGCGCGACTTCGCCGCCATTCACGCCACGGGGGCGCCCGTGCCCGACGGCGACCGCGCCTGTGACGACGACGCAGGCGGGATCGAGCGCGACGCGGCGATCCGAGTGACGCGCTACGCCGCCGACTGAACGCGCCGATGCATAAGCCGCCCCAGCGCATGCCAGCGCCGCATTTGCCCGCGTCGCGCCGCCTCGGGCTCTGGCTCGCAGCGCTGGCGACGGCCGGGCTGATCGCGCTTTCGAGTGCCACGGCGTTCGCGGCGGCGGACGCCGATGCGCTTGCCGGCCGACCCTTGCTCTCCGCGCTCAAGGCCGGCGGTCTGATCCTCTACTTCCGCCACACTTCGACCGATTTCGGCCAGAACGACGAGCAGATGACGGGCTTCGAAGATTGCGCGCGCCAGCGAAACCTGACCGACAAGGGACGCGACGAGGCGCGGGCAATCGGCGCGTCCATTACGCGGCTGGCGCTGCCGGTCGGCGACGTGCTGGCAAGCCCGTTCTGCCGCACGATGGAGACGGCGAAGCTTATCTTCGGCCGCGCCGCGTCGACACCGGCGGTGCGCGGAGGCCCGGCCAGCGGCGTCGCGCCCGATCGCTACGCCGAATTGCAGAAGCTGCTTTCTTCACCTCCGCGCGCGGGAACCGATCTCGTCATCGTGAGCCACGGCAACCCGTTTCGCGCGGTCTCCGACGCGCCCTACCTTGCCGAAGGCGAAGCGGCGGTGATCCAGCCGCTCGGCGCGGCGGGTTTCCGCATCGTCGCGCGCATCCCCAAGGATAGCTGGGACTCGCTTGCAGCGCCTTAGCAGCACGCAAGCGAAATGCTTATGTAGCGCCGAATTCATTCGGCCGCCGCGCGTCGATTCCGCCGCTGCGTGCGAATGAATTCGCACCTACGATCTTCCAGAATCGCCTTCTTTTCCATCATCGCGGCGATCGCTATCGGCCTGTGGCTGCGCCTCGATCAGTTCGCGACGCAACTGCTGCTCGAAGACGAATGGCACGCCGTATACCGCGTCGTGCACGATGCGCCGGCTGCGATCTTTCTGGATTTCGCGCACTCGGACTCCAGCATTCCGCTGACATTGCTCTACGCGCTCGAGTCGCGCACCTTCGGGCTGTCCGAAATCGGCATGCGCCTGCCGCTTCTGCTGGCCGGTGCGGCGACGTTGATCCTCTTTCCGTGGTATGTCGCGCGCCACGTCGGGCGCGCCGAGGCGCTCGCGTTCGCGGCGCTGCTCGCGATTTCGCCGCTGCTCTACTTTTTCAGCCGTACCGCCCGGCCGTACGCGCTGACGTTGCTGCTCGCCTGGGTCGCGCACGTCGCGTTCCGGCGCTTTTTCGAAGCGCAAGCGCCGCGGACCGCGGATGCGGCGGGCTATGCGGTGAGCGCGACGCTCGCCGCGTGGCTGCACCCTGTCATCGGCCCGTTCGTCCTCGCTCCCTTCGTGCCTGCGGCGTGGCAGTGTGCGCGCCTCGGGCCAGGCGTGGAACGTCGCCGCGGCGTCGCGCGGCTCGCCGTGCTGGCGCTCGCCGCGGCGCTGCCGATGGCCGCGCTGCTGCTGCCTCCGCTCATCGCGCATCCCGAGTCGTTGCGCCTGAAAAGCGGCGTCGACCTGCCGCTTGCAGATACGCTGATCGGCGCGTGGTATCTCTGGCTCGGAACCAGTGCGACGGCGGCCGTGCTGATCTGCAGTGCGCTCGCGCTGCTGGGTGCTCGTGCGGTGTGGCAGCGGCTGCCGGAAACGAAGTCCGCGGTAGCCGGCATCGCGCTCTCGGCGCTCGCGGTCGTCATCACGCGACCGGCGTGGATCCACAATCCATTGACCTTCGGCCGCTACCTGCTGCCCGTCCTGCCGCTGCTCCTGCTTGCGACCGCCTGCGGCGCGGTGCGCATCGGGCGCGCGCTGCGCGCTGTCCTGCTCATGCGCGGCAGCAGAGTATCCGTCGCCGGGCCTCTCGGCGCGCTCGCGGCAGGATCGCCCGTGCTGCTGTTGGCGCTGACGTCGCCATTGCCGCCGCTGCTGCAATATCCGAACGCGAACAGCCTGCACGCGGTGTATCAGTTCGACTTGCGCCCGGAGCACAATCCGGTGTTGCGCGTGATGGACGGCATCCCGCTCTCGCCTTGGTGGGAAGGGCTCGGCGACCGGCCGCCGGGTTCGCTCGCGATCGCGGTGGCACCGTTTCCGACCGAGAGTGTCGGCTGGGACGCGCCGCGATGGCAGCGCTTGAGCCGGCAACGGATCCTGCACGGCTTCCTTACGCCGCTGTGCATAAATCCCCGGCCCACAGAGGTCCCGGATGACGAACGCTTCCGCTTCCGCAACGCCGTGCACGTGGACGACGATATGGAACTCGTGCGTCACCGCATCGATTTCGTCGTGTGGCAAAAACCCTACCGTTACCTCGCACACGGGCTCGATATCGCGGTCGGCGCCGACGTTGAGCACTGCGGTCCCGCGTTAAGGGCGCGCTTCGGGACGCCGGCCTACGAGGACGAATCGCTGGTCGTCTACCGGCCCCTGGCCCGCGGAGGCGCACGTGAGGCGACAAGGTAGGGTCATGACCGCACGCACGCCCGGCGCGATGCGCACGCGCCACGCCTTCGCGATCGGGCTGATCGCGAACTTTTCGCTGCACGTGCTGACCGGCTTCGCCGCGGTCGCGGTTCATTACGGCGCGCTCTACGCGCTGCTGCGGCTCGGTTTTTCTCCGCTTGTTGGAAGCGCGATCGGCTTCTGCGGCGGCGCGCTGACGCGCTTCACGCTGTCGTACTGGCGCGTGTTCGCGCCGTCGCACGGCCTCACAATCGCGGGCAGGCGCTTCGTCGTCGCGCTGGCGGCGCAGGCGCTCGCCAACACTTCACTGCTCGCGCTTTTGCTCGCCACCGGCCTTACCGTGTGGCCGGCGCAGATCGCCACGACCGTTCTCCTCACCTTCGCCAACTACGCCGTCTACCGGCTCTGGGTCTTCCGCTGACTCCATGCCGCCGACTCCAACCGCCGCGCGCTCCATGCCCTTCTCGATCCTCGCCGCGCAAATAGAGCGCCACGCCGGTCTGATCGTGGTCGCGGTTCAGGTCGCGATACTGGCGTTGTCGCGCGCGTCGGGCGATTTTCCGGTCAATGACGACTGGGCGTATGCGCACAGCGTGCGCTGGCTTCTCGACGAGCACCGAATTCGCCTGAGCGACTGGATCGCGATGAACCTGCTGCCGCAGACACTGCTCGGCGCCGGGACGTCGGCGATTTTCGGCTATTCCTTCTCGACGCTCCGGCACGTCGCGCAAGTCGCCTCGGTCGTGGTCGCGCTGGCGCTCTTCCATTGGTTCATCGCGGCTGGCCTCGGGCGCCGCGATGCGCTCGTGGCCTCGCTGGTGGTGATGGCGATGCCTTGTTGGCCTGTTCTGAGCAACTCGTTCATGACCGATATATTCGGGATGCTCTTCGCCGTCCCGGCCGCGACACTGTTTCTGCGGGCGCTGCGCGCGCCGTCGGCCGGGACGTTGGCGGCGGCAACGCTCTTTGCCGCCGCTGGAGTGCTGCAGCGGCAGGTCGTGCTCGTCGTTCCCGCGGCGTTCTTGGTTGCGTGGCTCGCCGCGAACCGACCTTGGCAAACGCGCACACTCGCCATCGGCGTCGCGCCCTTCGTCGTCGCCCTCGGCGTAGAGCTCGCCTATTACGCTTATCTCGTGTCCGGGCCGGGCGTGCCGGAAGCTCAGCAATACGTTCAGGGTCGCGTGCTGCCGGCGCTCTTCAAGACGTTCGTCAACGAGGATCGGTATGCGGTCTGGGTGGCATCCAACGTTGCAACGCTCGCGGGGTATGTCGGCTTATTCATCGCGCCGTGGGCGCTCTGGTACGGCGCCCTTAGCCGCGGCCGCGAACGCTGGGCGTTGCTCGCCGTCGCGGGCCTTGCCGCGTTCATGCTCATTACCGGCTGGCTGCCGCCGTTCCGCGACCGCAATCTTCTCGATGCGGGAGGAATCGGTCCGTTTCTTCTCTACGACTCGTGGCCGCGCGCACCGGCGACGATTGACCGCAGCGCCGGGCTGCTCTGGCGGTGCGCCGCAGTCGCCGCCGCCTATGGAATGATCGTGCTCGTTGTCGCGGCAGCGCGGTCGGCGCAGGCGATCGTCCGCAGCGTAGCCGACGATCGAGGCGAGCGCCTGTATCTGCTGGCATTGCTCGGCGCTTATCTCGTTCCATTCGCGCTGACCGATTACATCGACCGCTACCTCCTGTTCGTCCTGCCCTTCGCGCTGGTGCTGGTCACACGCTGCTGGACGGGGCCGACCGGCATGGTCCGCGTCGCGGCCGCAATGTGGATCGGTCTGGCGCTCGTCCTGGGCGTCGCGGCGACCCACGATTACTTCGCCTGGAATCGCGCCCGCTGGGACGCCATCCATGCCGCGGAGCGACTCGGCGCCACGCCGAACACGCTCGACGGCGGCTACGAATACAACGCGTACCACCGTTTCGAGATCAAGCCGCGAATAACCGGCAGCGGCAAGAGTTGGTGGTGGATTGCGGATGATCGCTACGTGGTCGCTTTTTCCGTGCCGCCGGGATTCGTCGAGCTGGCCCGTTTCGACGTCGACCGCTGGCTCGCGCGCACGCCGCCTGCGATCTATCTGCTCGAACGCGCGGGCCGCTGAGAACGCCTGCTCCGCGTGCCTAACGCACGACGTCCTTGCTCTGCCCGAACAGTATCTTCTTCGCGTCTGCGTCGGCGGCAACCGGCTTGACATTGATCTTCTTCGCCAGCTCGTAGGCGCGATTAACGGCTGGTCGCGCCTTGATCGTCTCCTTCCAGCGCTTCAGATGCGGAAATTCGTCGAGGTTCTGCTGCTGCCGCTCGGGCAAGACCCAGGGGTAGCTCGCGATGTCGGCGATCGAGTACTCGCCAACGATGAATTCGCGCTCGGCCAGCCGCTTGTTCAACACCGCGTAGAGACGCCCGGTCTCGCGCACGTACCGATCGATCGCGTAGGGCAGCTTTTCGGGCGCGTAGAGGCCGAAGTGGTGGTTCTGCCCCGCCATCGGGCCGAGGTTCCCCATCTGCCAGAACACCCACTGGATGCAGTCGAGCCGCGCGCGCCAATCGGCGGGAATGAACCGGCCGGTCTTGTCGGCGAGGTAGACCAGGATCGCGCCCGATTCGAACATCGACAGCGGCGCTCCGCCGTCGGCGGGCGACCGATCGATGATGGCGGGGATGCGATTGTTGGGCGAGATCTTCAGGAATGTCGGATCGAACTGCTCGCCCTTGCCGATGTTCACGGGATGGATCGTGTACGGCAGTCCGGCTTCCTCGAGGAAGATGGTGATCTTGTGGCCGTTGGGCGTCGTCCAGTAGTAGAGATCGATCATCTCAAAATGTCCCGGGGTACGCGCCGCCGTCGAGCAATATATTCTGCCCGGTGAGATAACCCGCGTGCACGCTGCAGACGTACGCGCACAGCGCTCCGAACTCGGCGGGCGTGCCGAAGCGGCCGCTGGGGTTGGCATCCCGCATCGCCTGCGAGATTTCCTCGACCGGCTTGCCGGCGGTCTTCGCGCGCAGCGCCATGTTGGCGCGCAGGCGGTCGGTGTCGAAGGAGCCGGGCAGGAGGTTGTTGATTGTCACGCCGTGGCGGGCGACCTTGCGCGCGAGACCGGCGACGAATCCGGTGAGCCCGCTGCGCGCGCCGTTCGACAATCCGAGCACTTCGATCGGCGCCTTGACCGCCGATGAAGTAATGTTAACGATGCGACCGAATTTGCGCTCGATCATGCCGTCGATCGTCGCCTTGATCAGCTCGATCGGCGTCAGCATGTTAGCGTCCAGGGCGCGAATCCAGACATCGCGATCCCACTCCCGGAAATCACCGGGCGGCGGGCCGCCGGCGTTGTTGACGAGGATGTCGGGTTGCGGGCACGCCGCGAGCGCCGCGGCCCGGCCTTGCGGCGTCGTGATGTCGCACGCGACCCACCGCACATGGGCGCCCGCCTGCGCGCCGATTTCCTCGGCGGCCTGCCGCACTGCGCTGTCGGTGCGCGCGCAGATCGTCACGACCGCGCCTTCGCGCGCGAGCGCTTCCGCGCAACCGCGGCCCAGGCCCTTGCTCGCGGCGCATACCAGCGCGTTCTTGCCGGCGATGCCGAAGTCCATGTCAGCTCCCCTGAAGAGGATGCACGTTCGGGTTAGTCCGCCGCATGCGGTCTCGCCGCAGCCGCTTTGACGCTGCGTCCGACCTGGAGCACGGTGCCGATCGCGAGGAAAAGACAGACCGCGACGGCGATGAACAGCGCGCGTGGCTCGTGGTGATCGAGCAACGCTCCCACGGCGACCGGGGCGATCGTGGCGCCCAGGTCGAGGCCGGAGTAGACGAAGCCATACACGCGGCCCGACGCGCCCCGTGGCGTCGCGCCGCGCACGATCATGTCGCGCGACGGCCCGGTCGCGCCGAGCGCAAACCCCGTGCATGCAAACAGCGGCACCGCCCAGGCTGCGCTCGTCGGCACGGCTCCGACCAGCAGCATCAGCGTGCCGCCGGCGAACAGACCGGCCGCAGCGACGCGATCGTGCCGGCCGGTGTGCGAGGCGAGAAAGCCGCCGGCGAGGATGCCCGCGGTGCTGCCGAGAAGATACGCCGTCAGCGCAGAGGTCGCGAGCGCCAGCGGAACCGCGTACGCCGCGTTGAGCGCCGTGGCGGCGAAGGTCTGAATGCCGATGGTCGCCAGCGTCAGCACAGCGAAGTATGCAAAACAAAGCAGGATCGGCGACTGCCGAAACAGATCCATGCTTCCCGCGAGCGTGTGCCGCGGCGCTTCCACGCCGTGCGCGCGGCTCGCCAGCGCGTGCCGCTGCGTCGCCAGCGCCGCGAGGGCGATGAGTCCAAGCGCACTGAGCACGACGAGCGTCTGGCGCCAGCCGATGATGCTGGCGAGGCCGTAGCTCACGACCGGTGCGACCGCGTAGCCGAGGCTCCCCCCGATGCCGTGCGTGCTGTAGGCGTGGCCGAGACGGCGCGGGTTGACGTTGGCGTTGAGGACCGCGAAATCCGCCGGATGAAACACGCCGTTGCCGAGGCCCATGACGGCGGCGAGCGGGAACAGCCAGTAGATGCCCGGAACGAGACCAGCGACGAGCGCGCCGCCGGTGAGCAGACCGATCCCGCCGAGCAGGACCGGGCGTGCGCCGAAGCGGTCCACGGCGAAGCCGGCCCCGAACTGGCATACGCCGCTCGCCACGTAGAACACGCTGACGAGCGCGCCCAGCGTCGCATAGCTCACGTCGAACTCCGCCTTGAGCAAAGGAAACAACGGCGGCAGGACGAGCTGAAAAAAGTGCGACAGGCAATGCGCCGAGCCGATCAGCCCGATCACTCGGGCGTCATTGCGGAACGTGCCGGCTGCGGTGGAATCCAAGGGAAAGGCGCGAACGGTCTTGATAACGCAAGGGCTCAACTATACTTCATCGGCAGGGTCGTAATCCAAGACGATCCCGAATCGACTGTATCGGCGCGTTCGCCCGCACAGTTCACGCACGAGGAGATAACACCATGGTCGACAAGGTCAAGAAAAGCGATGCTGAGTGGAAGACGCAGCTGACTTCGGAACAATATCGCGTGACTCGCAACAAAGGCACCGAAGCGCCTTTCACCGGCGAATACTGGAACACCGAAGCGCCGGGAACGTATCGCTGCGTTTGCTGCGGCACGCCGCTGTTCGAATCCGACACCAAGTTCGACGCAGGATGCGGCTGGCCGAGCTTCTATGCGCCGGTCGCCGGCGAGAACCTGCGCACCGCCGATGACACCAGCCATTTCATGCGCCGGACCGAGGTCATGTGCGCGGCCTGCGACGCGCACCTTGGGCACGTATTCGACGACGGGCCGCAGCCGACGGGGCTGCGCTATTGCATGAATTCGGCATCGCTCAAGTTCGATCCCAAAGACAAGGGCTGAACGCCTCGTTCGTACCTGGCCATGCGCGTGCTCCTCGCCGAGGACGACCCGATGATCGGCGCCAGCGTCCGCCAGGGGCTGCGTCAGGACGGTTTTGCCGTCGACTGGGTCGAGGACGGCCGCGCCGCGGAGCTCGCGCTCGCTGAGCATGCGCACGACGCGATCGTGCTCGACTTGGGCTTGCCCAAGCGCGCGGGCCTGGACGTGCTCGGCGCGATGCGCCGCAGCGGCGACACGCGGCCGGTGCTGATCCTGACCGCGCGCGATGC
>DASXQW010000012.1:0-11989 GCA_036506975.1 Casimicrobiaceae bacterium
GCCGCGAGGCCACGGTAGCCCCAGGTGCGGATGTTTGGGGAGCGTCAGCGCGCTCGCGTCGCGTGTCCGGCGACCGCCGGCATGCGCCTGCCCGGCGGCGCGCTTGGCTGGCGGTCGACGCTCGGCGTTACCAAGTGATGCGTTGATCGAATTCGTGCTCCGGTGCGGGCTGGGGGTCGAAGGTGCCTGGCGCGGCATCGGGCAGGTCCCCTAGCGGCGGGCCGCGGGCGGGTGCGATCCGGGGTGGCGCGGTCGGTTCGCCGAGGTGGACGAGGATGTCGCGCACGGTCGGGCCGTTGGTGATGAAGGCGATGATGCGCATCACGCCGCCACAGGGGGAGCACACGAGTGGGGCGCGTTGACCGCTCTATTCCTCGCTTACCCGACGCGACGCGGCCCCGGTTTGTAGCCGGGGCCGCGTCTTAAGAATCGAAATCGCTCGCGCGACCTAGCGCGCAACACCCAGCGCCGCAAGCGTGGACCGTCGGCCACCGGCGCCGTGCGGATTGTTAGCATTCCGTAAGCTAGCTCTAGCCGCGCGCGGGCTTTTCCGTCCAGCGATAGAAATCAAAATCAGATGAACGCTGACAGACAGTCACTTTATCGCCGGCTTATGATTGCGTGCGCGATCGTTGCCCACAAGCGAGTCGCGATCGCTTGGCGTTACCGAATACACCCAGTGACGAGCATTACTTTGTGCGATTCCCGCAACAGGGAACACCTGCTGGCGCAGGAACCCGTCCTCGATATGATCCGGCGAAAGGAACTTTACTATGAAGACGAAATTGGCATTGATCCCGCTGTTGTTGTTGCTTGCTGCAATCTCAACCGGTAACGCAGCCGCGGCCCCGGCCGCAGGCGGAACCCGTTCCGATTTCGCTCTCTTTGACGGGACCGATCCCGCCGCTAACGAGATCGGAGCGCAGTGCGCGGCGCGACTCGGATCATCGAACAATGCCGTGGCGTTCACCTACTATGTAACCGTGTCGAATTGGAGCGACAGCGTGAAGATCCTGCGCGTCCTCTACGCCGATGGACAAGAGATGGCGCGCTACCAGATACCTCCGCACACCTCCTTCAGCTTCTCGCAAGCGGCCGGGGGGACGGCGGGCGTGGACGATTGGATCAGGGTATTTGCCGAGGGCCCCGTGCCGTCCGGACTTGCCGGTTCGATGAGCGCCAGCTTTTCGGCGGGTGCGCAGCCCCATCCGAGCGTCGGGACCAATCTCTGCACGACGATGACGGCGCCGGCTCCGTAGTTCGCTCGAATATCGCCCGCAGCGGGTCAGGGCGTTGTGGCGTGGCTTACAGCCGTGCCACAACTCCCGTTTCAGCCTTCATCCCTTGCGCTTTCATCCTCGCTTTGACCACCTCCTCCCCTCCTCCGCGTGGCGGATCGCTTTCTCCGTGACTTTCACGCCGCCCCGACAGACCTCGTATTGATCGCTCGGCGAGCGGACCGGCTGGATGAGCTCAAGCGTACCCTCGCTGGTCGACGCGTCAGCGTGCGGACGGTTGTCGCCGATCTCGGCCGCCCAGAGGATCTGCAGCGTCTAAGTGCAGAGCTCAACACGCTGGCGGTCGAATTGCGCTTAAACAATGCGGGACTAGCTCACTCCATGCCCTTCGCGCAGCTGCCCGTGGAACGCGCCCGGGAGCTCTTCGATGTGAACGCGCTCGCGCCGGTCCTGCTGACCGGCGCCGTCATCCCGGGCATGATCGCGCGAGGCAGCGGTGCGGTCATTAAGCTCTCGCCCGGGCGTCCGAGCCCGCCACGCTAGCGCCATCGCGGCCTCCTCAACCGGCCGCGTCAATGCGCTTGCACCGCTGGCGGCTTGACGCGCCGCGGCGGACGCTGACCTCGGCGAGCTTGATCGAGCTGCATGGCGTTCGGCGTTGCATCGACCGGCTCGTGCCCGATCCTCTCGTACTCGGAGATCACCTGAGCGCCGAGCAGAAGCACGACTGCCGCGATCTCCACGCTCAGCAGCGTGGCGATAGCCGTGGTCAGCGAGCCGTAGACGGTCTGAATCTGCGACAGCGTGGCGTAGTACCACACCAGGACGTGCCGCGTCAGCTCCCATAGCAGGCCGGCGGCAACGCCGCCGATCAGCGCGTGGCGCAACGACAGCCGGCCGACCGGCATGACGAGATAGATCGCGGTCAACAAGAGGATCTCGCCGAAGACGCCCATCAGGTACAGCAGCGTCGCCGAAAGCACGTTCATAGTGAAGAGCTCGCCGAACACGCTGATATGACGGCCGGCAAGAACCTGGAGCCTGCCTGCGACGATCGTTATGACGAGCAGGCCGACGGCGAGAAAGAGAATGAATAGATAAGGCATGGTCGCCGAGACGAGAAAATGCCGACGGCGAACGGCGACGCGGTGAAAGAAGATGACGCTCATCGCGTTTTCCAGCACCGTAAACGCGAGCGCGCTGAAAAAAAGCATCGTCGCCAGCAGCAAGCCGCCCAGCGCGTCGCGATGGGCCAGGAACGCCCGCAGCTCCTCCACCAGAGCGCCGGACTGGCCCGGCACCGCGAATTCCAGATATTCCCGCAGCGTCGCCAGCAAGCGCGCTTCGTCGATCACGTGCGACAGCGCAATCAGCACCAGGATCAGCAGCGGTATGAGCGAGAGCAGGGCGTAATACGCCACTGCGCCGGCAAGCAGCAGACCCTGATTGGCGCGAAAGCCCTTCAGTACGGCGCGCAAGAATGCCGCGGGATGGCGGGCGACGACGGCGGCGCTGCCTCGCAGCCGGAGCGTGCCACGCACGGCTTCGACCCAGGATGTCATCCCTTGGCGAGTCCCAGCGCGCGTTTGAGATCGGCCAGCAGCACGCGGCGCAGCTGGTCCTTCTGCTCCGGCTGCGGTGCGCGCAGCACCGCGGATGGGTGGTAGGTCGCGATGATCGGAATACCCTCGGGGCTCACGAGCACGCGCTCACGGGCAGCGATGATGGGGAGCTTTTCACCGACCACCGCCCGCAATGCGGTGGTGCCCAGGGTCACGATAACCTTCGGGTCAATGCGCTCGATCTCCCGGCGCAGCCAGATGTTGCAGGCGTCGATTTCGCGCTGCACCGGGGTCTTGTGCATCCGTCGCTTGCCGCGCAACTCGAAACTGAAATGCTTGACGGCATTGGTAACAAAAGTCGCCGCGGGGTCGATTCCGGCTTCGCCCAGGAGAAGCCGCAGCAGACGGCCTGCAGGACCGACGAAGGGGCGTCCCATGCGGTCTTCTTCATCGCCGGGTTGCTCGCCGACCAGCATCAGCGGCGCGCCGCGCGGGCCTTCGCCGACGACTACCTGCGTCGTGTTCTTCCACAGGTCGCAGCGGCGGCAGGTCTCCGGCGTATCGCCGTCGCCGGGAGGAGGCGCGGCGGCGATCATGAAAGCGGCATCGCCCCCGGCGGCTGGCGCGCGCGACGCTCGCCCGCGTGATCGCCTGACCAGGGTTTGACCAGAATGGGCGTCTCCTCTGGCGCCTCGGGCGCGCGGCGAGGAACGGCGGACGGAGGTGCGGGCTGCTGGCGCTCGCTATACGAGCCGAACGCGTGTGCGTATACCCAGGTGAATTCGGCGCCGAGGAGGAAGATTTGCGCCGAGTAGTAGACCCACAGCAACAGCACGATCAGCGACCCGGCCGCGCCGAATGCCGACGCAACGCCGGTCTTGCCCAAATAGAACCCGATCAGCGACTTGCCGGCGGTAAACAGGAGCGCCGTAACCGCCGCGCCGATCCAAACGTCGTGCCAGTCTACCGAGACACGCGGGATCAGCTTATAGATCAAAGCGAAAGCCAGGGTAATCACGCCGACGCTCAGCACGAAATTGATCACCTCGAGAACAAGCGCTTGATAGCTGAATGCATCACCCCACCACTGGCCGAACGCGGCGATTGCGGCGCTCACCACCAGCGACACGATGAGCAGGAAGCCGACGCCGAGGATCATCCCGAACGACAATATTCTCTCGGTGACGAGCCGCCACAAGCCGGGGGGCCGAGGCACCGGTGCGCGCCAGATGCGGTTCAGCGCGTCCTGCAACTCTCCGAAGACGGCGGACGCCCCAATCAGGAGTACGACGACTCCGACCGTAGTCGATATGACGCCGCCCGACGGCGAATGAGCGCTCTGCAATAGCGTCTCGATGGCGGCCGCGGCTTCGCGGCCCATGAGCCCGCTGAGCTCGGATGCGACCGCCCGCTGCGCCGCCTGCGTGTCGAAGACCAGGCCGGCGACCGCGATGGCGATGAGCAGAACCGGCGCCACCGAGAAGACCGTGTAGAACGACAGCGCCGCGCCCATGCTCGATGCGTAATCCTCGCCCCAGGCAGCGATGGAAGCCCGGACGAGCCCCCAGATCTGCCGTGCGCTCATCCTCGGCCGTTGGCGCGCCACTCGGCGCACTGAGGATGGTGGCAGAGCATTGGAAACCGGCAGCGAGGGATCCGGAGTCACCGCAACCTCACCATCAAGATATCCACAGCCGTCATCTGCCCGCCGTGTCGCCCAAAAAAACCGTTCCGCCCGCAATAGGGACCCGAATACGACACCCGATTGAGGCGAGGCGTTCGGACTTCATGCGTATTCACACCGTATCGCTGATGCAAGCGACGTGCCGAGCTCTCGTTTCCCGCGCCGACACAAGTTTAGCGAGCGAAAACCTCGACAAAAAGCCTCGCGTCGCGGCCGCCCAGGGCGACGACGGTCACGTTTTCAAAAAAGCGGTTGTAAATAAATCAAGGAAGAAGAGCGACAGCCGATGCAGCCGCGCGTGCCGCACTCCGGGCGACTCGACGTGTCGGTCGGCGTCCTACAACGCTAGTGCCGCCAGCTGGCCGGCGTGCTGCGCCAATAGCGGAGCATGATGAAGCCGCCGACCAGACCGCCCAGATGCGCGAAGTGCGCGACGCCTTCCTCTGTGCCGGTGACGCCGAGGAAGAGCTCGAGCACCGCGTAGACGACGACGAAGAGGCGCGCAGGCATCGGGATCGGCGGGAAGATCAGCATGATCCGGCTATGCGGGAAATAGATGGCGTATGCCAGCAGCAGGCCGAAGACGCCGCCCGAGGCTCCAACCGTGGGGTAGACCGCGCCCGTGATCGCGGCGGTCAGGAGCTGGGCAATCGCCGCGGACAGGACGCAGACGAGGTAATACGCCAGATAGCGCCGGGCACCAAACACGCGCTCCATCGCGCCGCCGAACATGTACAGCGCGAACATGTTGAACACGATGTGCACCATGCCGCCATGCAGGAAGGCATACGTCAGAAGCTGCCAGGGCTGGAAGCCCGCGCCGACCGGCCACAAGGCGAACGGCGTCAACAGCCCGGGAGCGGCGAGCAGCAGCAGGAAGACCCCCGCATTGGCGGCGATCAGCAGCGTCGTGACGGGCATAAGGTCGGGTTGGGGGCGGCGGGGCAAGTATCCAACGTGGAATCGCCGCCCGCGGCCCGGGTCGAGAGATGTCTCAAGGATTCAGACGCCAATCGCGGACTTGACCCGCTCGCGCGTGAAAGGCAGCTCACGCAGCCGCGCTCCGGTCGCATCCGCCACGGCATTAGCGATCGCCGCCGCCGTCGGACCCTGTGCGGCCTCGCCCGTGCCGAGGAAAGCTTGTCCAGGCCGGTCGATGACGTGGACCTCGACGCTGTCGGGAATCTCCGGGAAGCGCAGCATCGGATAGCTCGCCCAGTCGGAGCTGGTGATGCGGGTCTCGTCGAAACTGACGGCTTCGTGCAGCGTCCAGCTCGACGCTTGCACGATGCCGCCCTCGATCTGGTTGCGGATTCCATCCGGGTTTACCGCCTGTCCACTGTCGACCGCAGCAACCGCGCGCATGAGCCGCGTCCGTCCCGTCTCGCGTTCCACCTCGACCTCGACCGCGAGCGCGACATACGCGCCCAGATTCTTGTAGCGGGCGAACGCGAAACCGCGTCCGCGACTCCGCGTGCGCACGTAACCCGACCAGTCGAAGCGAGTCGCTGCGGCGGTGACCGCGTCGCGCGCGCGAGCGTCGTCGAGATGCCGCAATCTGAACTCCACAGGATCTGCACCTGCCGCGCGCGCGAGCTCATCCATGAAGCTTTCGATCGAGAACACGTTCATGTACGCGCCGAGCGCGCGCAGCGCGGAGACGCGCACCGGCATCGCGGGAATGAAATGATGGATGACGCGAGCGTTGGGCAACTTGTAGAGCGGAATCGCGTTGCGGTCGCCGCCGCCTTCGGGAAGCGGAATCGGCTGCGGCGCGGCAGGCGCGAACGGCATCGCGAGATGCCAGGAGGGCATGAGGCTCCCGGCGTTTCCCGGTCGCGTGCTGTGCGCGTTGCTCCAGACGTCATACTCCCAGCCGACGATATTGCCTCCGGCATCAAGTGCGGCCTTGACTTCGGTCAGCATCGCGGGACCGTATGGCTCCCAGGTATGCTCCTGTTCGCGCATCCACTGCACTCGGACCGGACGGCCCGGCAATGCGCGTGCGAGCAGTGCAGCGTCGGCAGCCGCGTCGTCGGCCGCGTTGTGGCCGTAACAGCCCGAGCCCTCGAGGTGAATGCAACGAATGCGCTCCTCCGGCATGTGCATCATTTCGGCGATGGCACGGCGCAATGGATAGACGCCCTGGCTGTGCGTCCACACGGTCAGCAAGTCGTCCTTGAGCCAGCCGACCGCGCACGAAGGCCCGATCGCGCCATGGATCTGATACGGCCGCCGATAGCTCGCCTCGAGCGTGCGCACACCCGGGTTCGCACTCGCGCGCCGGTCGAGATCGACGATGGCGTTCGACGGCGTGCGTTGCAGAAACTCGTACATCTGCGAAGGCGCGGGCAAGCCCGCACGCTCTTCCCAGGCGGCGACCGCGGCAAGCGCGCGCATGGCGACGATCGCCTGATATTCGCGCTCGGCGATGACCGCGAGATAGCTGCCGTCGCGGACGATCTTGAGCACGCCGGGAAGCTTCTGCACGCCGTCGGTCGCCACTTCGCGTAGACGCGCGCCATAGCCCGGCGGACGGACGATGCGCGCGTGCACCATGCCGGGCAGGCGCAGGTCCTGCACGTACGCGACGCCGCCGGTCACCTTGGCGGGGATGTCGATGCGCGCCATCGATTTGCCCATCACGGTGTAGCTCTTCGGATCCTTGAGCTTCGATTGCGGTTGCGCGGGCACCCGCGTGAGGTCGTCCGCGACGAGCTCGCCGAAGGCCACGCGCCGCCCGTCGTCGGCGAGGATGGCACCACCCTGCGCCTGCAGCCGGTCGACGGTGACGGCGAGCCGCTCGGCTGCCCGCGCGAGCAGGATCTCGCGCACCTGCGCCGCCGCATTCATGATCGCCGTGCCGCTGTCCTGCATCGAGCGGCTGCCGGCGGTGAAACCTTCGTCGGGCGTGCGTGACGTGTCCGCAGTGATGAGGCTGACTCGCGCGGGCTCAACGCCGAGTTGCTCGGCGGCGATCTGGGTGAACGCGGTCTTGATGCCTTGGCCGAGTTCCGCCTTGCCGGTGAACACCGTCACGCCACCGTCGGCACCGATGCGGATCCACGCATCGAGCATCGGCGTGTTGCCGAGGCTTCCAGGCGGTTTTGCCGCGGCCGCCGCCTGTTGTGCAAGAAGTCGGGTCGCGGGCAGCAGCGAGAAACTCACGACGAGCGCGCCGCCCGCGGCGAGGAAGCCGCGCCGGGAAACCGCAAGACCGAACCGTTCGCCGCTCGTCATGAATCGGACGGCTTCGCTTCGTGCGCCGCCGCCACGCGCATGCGCTCGGCCGCACGGCGCACGGCGCGAAGAATGCGCATGTGCGTGCCGCAGCGGCATAGATTGGGCATCATGTGCCGGCGAATTTCGGCCTCCGACGGCGATGGATTTTTTTCCAGCAGTGCCTGCGCGCGCATGATCATGCCGGCGATGCAATAGCCGCATTGCGCCGCCTGCTCATCGATGAACGCGCGTTGCAGCGGTCCGGGCTGCTCGACCGTACCCAGTCCTTCGACCGTCTTGATACGCCGTCCCGGCAGCACCGAAATCGGCGTGAGGCACGAGAAGGTCGCCTGGCCGTCGACCATGACCGTGCACGCGCCGCACTGGCCCAGCCCGCAGCCGAACTTGGCACCGGACAGCGCGAGATGATCGCGCAACACGTACAGAAGCGGCGTACGCGGATCAGCGTCGATCGCGTGCGTGCGGCCGTTGATATTGAGCTCGATCATGGATTGCCTTGCATGACCTGGCGAATCTCCTTCACACGCTCCGACACGTCGGTCCATGCGGGCCGGTCGGTGAAGCGCGCGCGCAGGTAATCTACCAGAGCGATCACCTGGCCGTCCGTGAGTTCGCCGGCGAACCCGGGCATCAGCGCGCCTTTCGCACCCGGCTCCGGCCACAGGCCTTCGAGGACGATGTGAATCGCATTGCGCGGGTCCGGCGCGTTGACCGAGGTCGTAAGGCCCAGAGCGACCGGTGCCGCCGACGGCGATGCAGGGCCTGCTCCGTGACAACTGGCGCAGGCGCCGGCGAACACGTCCGCACCGCCGACCGCCGATGCTGCATTTGTGCTCGTCGCACCGCTTGCGGCGCCGGTCTCGCGCTCTCTCGCGGCGGCAACCGCGGCGTCGGCTGCAGCGGTCGCTGCCGATGGCGTCCGCTGCATCCGCGACGCGACATAGACTGCGATCGCACGCACATCGTCCTCGGCGACACCCGATAGATTGTGCACGACCGGCGCCATCGGACCTGCGGCGATACCGTGACGCTGTTCATGGCCGCGCCGCAGGTAGTCGTACAACGCATCGGCGCTCCAGGGTACCGGAGCGGGCGAGGTTTCGGTTAGCGACGATGCATGCCAGCGCTCGGCTTCGCCTCCGCCGAGATCCTGGCGCTTGTTCTCGGCGCCGAGCGCGTTGCGCGGCGTGTGGCAGGCGCCACAATGCGCGAGGCCGTCGACCAGATAGGCGCCGCGGTTCCAGGTTGCGCTCTTGGACGCGTCGGGACGATACGGGCCCGGCTCGAAATAGAGTGCTTTCCACACCGCGATCGCGGGGCGAAAGCCGGCCGGAAGCCGTAGCCGGTTCGCCGGAAGCTCCGCGCGGACGGGGTCGCGTGTCATGATGAAAGCGTAGATCGCCGCGACGTCAAGCGCAGTCACCCGCGTGAAATGATCGTACGGAAATGCGGGATAAAGATGCCGCCCGGCGCGGTCGACGCCGTCGTGCATGGCGCGCAGAAAATCCTCGGCCGTCCAGCGCCCGATACCGGTGTCCGGATCGGGCGTGATGTTGGTCGAGTAGATCGTGCCGAATGGGGTCGACAACGGCAGCCCGCCGGCGAATGGCTCGCCTCCGGGCTGCGTGTGGCAGGAACGGCAGTTGCCGATCGCAGCGAGCTCCGCACCCTTGGCCACGACCGCGGCATCGAACGAGGCTCGCTCGGGCGCCGCGGGCGCGGCAGCCACGAGAGGTCCATCGATCGATCCAGCGGCCACCAGAACGCCGAGTAGCATCGAGCCCGCCAGGATCATTCTTAGGTTCATCTTGCGTCCCAGGACCGCTGCTGCCGCAAAAACAGACAATGCTCCTTAGGACCCGCGCAGTCCGCGCCGCGTTCCCTGCACCGCGGCCAGTTGCCGACGGCAGCGCTCGCGTCACCCAGGCGGCTTGGCAGGCTCCTTGACCGCGTTGGCGCACTCCACCGTCCTGCGCCAATATTCGTTGCCGGGCCCGTAGAAGGCAGCGAGCTTGGCCTCGACCGCGACGCCGGCCCTGCCTGCCGCACGCATGATCTGAAGACCGACGCAGTTCGCGGTGACCTCGTCCTGCGTCGGCACGAGGGCATGCGCGCACTCGTGAAAGAAGATGAAGTCGTGCATCTCCGGCGGCAGCGCCTTGAGCTGCGCTTCGTTCCAGATGATGCGATATCCCGAACCGGAGGGCTCGGTAATGGCGATGCGGCCGCGCACGACGACGGGATGGCCGGCTGGGGCCGCAATCTCGGCGACCGCGCCGCCGCGAGCGGTACAGCGCGTCGTCGTGCCGTCGGTAAAGGTGAACGCGGGCGCGTCGCGCATCGCGATCAGCGCTGTTGCGCAGAGCAACAAGCTACAGAGTCGGCGCCGTGGCGTCGTGAGGACAAGGAACATTAAAGCGGAGGAGGCACGAATCCAGTCTTGCCCACCGTAAGCCGCTCGGCAGCGAGGTGCCGTCGGGCTGCGCCGCGGCGTATACGACGACGTGCGCACCCGGCACGAGCAGCGACCGGTCGGCGGGTTCGACCATCACGACGGGGACGTTCTCGGGGACGATCACGCCCTTCTCCCCGCCTTTGTAGGCGAGCGTCAGGGCGCGGCTGTCGAAGATTCTCGATGTCTTTTCCCATGTCCTTCGCACCCGCAGGTAGAGCATATGCGCAACGCGCGATTATAGGCGAACTCTCCCGCCCCGCCGCCTGCGATACGAGTGTGTCGTTCACCTTGCAGTGCACACATCGAGTGCGCGTCTGTTGTATCATTTCGCGCGATCATTCGAGCGATCTTCGACGACATGCGAAAACTGGTCCTGTGCTTGCTGGCATTGCTGCCCGCGTTGAGCGGCGCGTAGAGGCCGGCGCAGCCGTTGGTTTTCGGCATCAATGAAGGCGTGACGTATCGCATCTCGGCCTCCGAGGTTCGCGAGCGGTATCGCGAAATCGCCGACGACTTGACCAAGATACTCAAGCGCCCGGTCCGGATCGAATACATGGACGAGTACGTGCTGAACCTCGAGATGACCGACGAAGGCCAGCGCCGGCTGAACAAGCTCGGCTACAAGGGATTCGCGACCTACGATGAAAATGTCTTGATCGCCCTCGGCCGTTGGCTGGAACCCGAACGCTAATTCGAGGCAACCGCGCGAGCGTTGATCCTACAGGCCCTCCACGGGCCTCCTACAACGAAATCGGATTCCGACTGATTTCACGGCGCGACCTGCGGTCAGAGAATGTAGGCATGCAGCGTTGCGACAGGTGAGCCCGCGCTGGCTGACTCCCGGGCATGCTCATCAAAGGCGCGCAATCCTGCAGGAGAACGGGCCGATTCCGTCGGCCCGTTTCTCCATCCGCACAACGATCGATGAGGCAGGCGATGAATACCATCAAACGTTTGCTGCTTCTGGCACCCTTGGCACTCGCGGGGCTTGACCATACGCCGGCGCACGCGGCTAATACCGCGCGGCAGGAACACGTACAGGGGTCCATTGCCTACGTTTCCGGCGGGGTCAGCTCCGACGAAGCAGATGCGATGAAGGCTGCCGCGGCAAATTATCCGCTGACCCTCGAGCTTGCTGTCGCGGGCCCGCAGCGCGACCCGTACATCGCCGATGCCCGAGTGGAAATTCGCGACCTAAAGGGCAACGCCGTGCTGAACACGACGACCGAAGGACCTTTTCTTCTCGTTCGCTTGCCATCGGGCACGTATACGCTGGATGTGCAGTGGAACGGTGCGCAGAAAAAGAGGACCGTCCAGGTCGCCGCCGACAAGCGCCAGCACATCTTCTTCGAGTTTCCTCGCTCGGCCGAGCGCTGAGGTGCTCCGCGGTCTCGCAGAGCGCAGCGCGCGGAATGGCGAGTTGACCGGCGCAGCGCCTGGCGCGTGCTTTTCTCAGGCGACGCGCTGGGCCGCGGGGGAAAAAGTGAATAGCATTTCCATGTCGCGGCGAACCTTCAGCGCGGGAAGTGCTTCGTCGATCGCAACGTCTCGCCACGTCAGTGGCGCTCCGGCCTTCACCGGTCGAACGAGCTTCGTGCCGTGGGCAAGGCCGAGTGGCAATCCACCAAGCGCGATCGACTTCTGCGCCGGCAGGAGCTTGCCCCATACCGTATAGCCGCCCTCGCCGTCCAGGATTTCGCCGGGCTGGAGATCGCGTTTGGCCGTGGCAACGACGTCGGCATTGAAACACACGGCCGCGCCCGTCGACTCGCGGCGCAACCCGACGGCAGCGACCGAGATTCCGACT
>DASXQW010000013.1:0-21287 GCA_036506975.1 Casimicrobiaceae bacterium
TGCAATCTGGAAGGTGCGGCCCAAGCCCAGCTTCGCGCGCTTGTCCGGTCTCAGCTCGTTCAGCACCTCGTCATTGAGCCGGATTTCTCCGCTGCTCGGCGCCAGTTGTCCGGTCAGCAGGTTGAAGAGCGTCGTCTTGCCGGCGCCATTGGGACCGATGATGCTCACGATCTCGCCGCGGTTCACGTCGAAGGAGACGCCATCGACCGCCCGCAGGGCCTGGAAATGCTTGCCCACCGACTGGACGCTCAGGAACGCGCTAGTCATGCGGCCACCCCTTTTTGCTGCGCCAGCGGTGCCAAACACTTTCCAGCACGCCTGTGACCCCGCGCCGCATGAAAAGCACCGCCAGCAGCATCAAGCCGCCGAGAATGGCGAGGTGCATGCCAGGCAGGCCGCCGCCCAGCTCGGCCCGAAGCCAACTCTCCGCAGGAATGATGAGGAAGGCCCCCAGCACGGGTCCGATAATGGTGCCGATGCCTCCGATGAGCGCGAGCAGCGCGAACTTGAACCCGACATCCGTAAGCGAAAACAGCGTCGGGGGATCGATCGTGCGCACGTACATCACGAAGAGGCTGCCGCCGATCGCCGAGAGCGCCGCACTGATGGCAGTACCGCGAAGCTTGACTCCAGCGACATCGATGCCCGCAGCTCGGGCCGCATCCTCGTCCTCGCGGACCGCGAGCAGGTAGTAACCCAGGCGGCTGCGCGTGATCACCACCGCAATGCTCACGCAGGCCGCCATGAAGCCGAACATCAGGAAGGCATAGCTCAGCGGATGCGCGAAGATCATGTTGCCGAGCGACGCCTGGAATGGGATCTGCAATCCACGCGGACCTCCGGTGACCCCCTCGAGGTAGTTCGCCAGCACGAATCCGACCTCGTTGAAGGCCAAGGTCGCTATCGCGAAGAACGAGCCTTTAAGGCGAAACGTCGGCCAGAAGATCAACGGGCCGATCAGCGCACACAGAACGGCGCCGGGAATCAGCCCCAGCCACGGCGTGATTCCCCAGACGAGATACAGGCGCGCGGTCATGTAAGCGCCGGCGGCGAAGAACACGCCATGGCCGAGCGAGAACTGGCCGCCGAAGCCGGCAATGATGTTCCAGGCGACGGAAAGGCCGGCGAAGAGGTACGTGTAGACAAGAATATTCAGCCAGAAGCGATCGCCGGCGAGAATCGCAAGCGGCGCAAGCGCAAGCGCGAGCCCGCCAACGAGCAACAGCACTGTGCGATTGAGCGAAGCGATGCTCCCTGCGGGATCGGAGCGTTGCGCGACCTCAACACTGCTCATGACTGTTCGCGGAAACCGACTTCCTCCGCCCCCACTTGGCCAAAGAGTCCGGTGGGCCGCACGACCAGCACCGCCAGGAAAATGAGAAACCAGATCGCCTGCTTCAGCTCCGGGTCGATGTAGTAACCCGCAAACGCCTCGACGAGACCGACGATCATGCCGCCGAAATAGGCGCCCGCAACGCTGCCGAGTCCGCCGAGCACGACAACGGCAAAGGCCGCCAGGATGAAGTTGCCGCCGATTCCCGGGGACAGCGTGTAGATCGGCGCGATCAAGGCGCCCGCCAGACCCGCGAGCGCGGCGCCGATGCCGAAGGTCACCATGAAGGTGCGCTCGACGTTGATGCCCACGAGCCTTGCGGCCTGCCGATCCTGCGTGACCGCGCGGATCGACTTGCCGGTCAGCGTCCGGTGCAGGAACAGGTGCAGCAGCACGGCAATCGCGGTGACGGCGATCAGAATGATGAAACGCGTCGCCGGTATGCGGATCTCGCCCAGCTCGAGCCCCAGCGAAGCGATCTTGGTCGGCACGTTGTGGCCTTCGCCGCGCGTTATCACCAGGACGACGTTCTGGAGGATGGTGAGGAGAGCAAAGGTCGCGAACATCTGCATCATCGATTCCGACTGAAGAGGCTCGATGATCAGGCGCTGGATGATCAGTCCGAAGAGGAATAGCGCTGGAACGACGAGCACTACGGACAGGTAAGGATCGATTCCCAGCAGCGAGTAAGCCAGGAAGGCGCCATACATGCCGAGCATCACCAGCTCGCCATGAGCGAAGTTGACCACCCGGATGACGCCGAAGATGAGGTTGAGCCCGATGCTCACCAGCCCGTAGATGCCGCCAAGCAAAATGCCGACGACAAGCACGTGCAATACGTCGCTCATTTTCCTTAGCCGCGCTCTACGGACTTAGGTCGCGCAAACTATTTGCGTGGAACGTTGCGCAAGGCGACGCCTTCACGGCGCGCCTCGACCGGAAACACGGTCACCTGTTTCCCGCCCTGCCATTGGATGACCACGGGCTGGGCGCGCGTGTTTTGGAACTTGTCGTCGAACTTCGCCCCGAATCCCGTCGGGTACGAGCCCTGCGGCTTGTCCATCGCCGCGGCCGCGGCTCGCACTTTCGCCGGGTCCGTGCTCCCGGCGGTCTGGACCGCATCGAACATCGTCAGCAGGCCGCCATATGCTGAAAGGCTCTGCGGCGCGATCGGATCGCGGTTGTAAGCCTTGCGATAGGCGTCCAGAAAACGGCTCGCCCCCGGCGCGTACTTCTCCGAGATATCCGCCCGCGGATACGACACGACAAATATCCCTTCGAGATATTCCGCGCCCAGTGCCTCCAGGGTCTCGAACGTGTCTCCGGTCCCGACCGTCATGATTGCGGCCGGCTTGTAACCCTGCTCGCGCGCCGTACGCAGCATCAGATTGGTGTCCGGCACGTAGCCCGTCTGCACCCAGAGATCCGCGTTGGTCCGTCGCGCGCGCATCACCACGTCGGTGAGATCGGTGGCGCGGAAGTTATGCGCGCCGACGCCGACCACCTTCACGCCCTTTTCCTCGAGCCTTGCCTTCTGCACGTCGGCGATCGTCTTGCCGTAGATCGAATCTTCGTGCTCGAGCGCAACTGTGATCTCGTTCGGCTTCTTCCCCAGCGCCGGCGCGATCAATTCAACCACGGCGCGCACGCTGACCTCGGCGAAATGACCGCCGTTCGGGCCTGAGCGCACGAAATTGGCCAGCTTGCGCTCGGTCAGCTCGGCCCCGAGCGCGTTCGTGTCCCACCATAGTCTCTGGTGACGCAGCGCCGCGTCGCTTCCCGCATTGGCAATCGCGGAGACGTACGTGCCCACAAAAATTTCAACCTTGTCGCGGGTCGCGAGCTGATCCACCGAGGCGATCGCCTGCTGGGGGTTGGTGGCGTCGCCGCGCACGAGCTCGATTTTCCGGCCGAGCACGCCGCCTTTCGCGTTGCGCTCATTAACCGCGATCTGGTAGCCGCGCGCCATTTCATCGCCGTAGAGTGCCAGCGGCCCGCTATACGGATTGATCGCGCCGATTTTCAGGGGTTCCTGCGCGATGGCCGCGCCGGCCATCGCCACCCCAACGAGCCACGCCAGCAGCCCGATCAGCTTCACCTTGCCTGTTGCCTCCATCGCCTCCTCCTTCCAAGTGAAATAGATCCGGCTTCAGCGCCGGTAACTGTCGTCGATCTTGTCGAGCTTTCTCATGAGCGCCGCAAACTCGATCTCTCCCTCCGCGGCGGGCTGCATGGCTTGGTAACTGTCGAGGTCCGCCGCCGAACGATCGGCCACTTCCGTCGATACAACGTTGAGCGTGCCAGCCTTGGCCGCATCGACTTGCACCTGGCAGGCACGCTCCAGGCGATAAAGCCGCAGGAAGCACTCCGGAACCGTCTTGCCGACGGCCAGCAAACCGTGATTGCGCAGGATCATCGCCTTGTGCGGCCCGAGGGATTTGACGATGCGCTCGCGCTCGTCGAGATAAAGCGAAGCGCCCTCGTAGTCGTGGTAGCCAATCCGGTTGTAGAAGACCGTGCCGAACATCGATACCGGCAGCAACCCTTCCTTGATCGCGGCGATGGCCATTCCAGCGCGCGTATGGGTGTGCATGACCACGAGGTTCTCCTTCGACCGGGTCATGTGAATTGCCGAGTGGATGACGAAGCCGGCGTAGTTCACGGGCTGCTCGCCGCCCGCGACGCCTTTGCCGTCGACGTCGATCTTCACCAGATTGGAAGCGGTGACCTCGTCGTAGTTGAGGCCCCAGGGATTGATGAGGAAGTGGTCCTCGGGCCCGGGCACGCGGGCCGTCAGGTGCCCGTAGATCTGTTCCGTCCAGCCGTAGTAATCGACCAGGCGGTAAGCCGCGGCGAGTTTCACGCGGACATCCCACTCCGCGTCGGTGACCCCGCGCGTTGCGGGACGTTCGAGCGTGGCACTATGGTCTTGCATCTGGAAGTCTCCACCGGCAATCGTGCGTACGATAAGCCCTAGGCCCCCGACGTGACCAGCTAGAAATCTTTGTCGACACCTATCACCCTATCTTGACCAACGCGCCGCCATCGACGGGAAGGGCGACGCCGGTGATGAAGTTGGCCTCGTCCGAGGCGAGGAACAGGGCCGCGTTGGCGACGTCCCAGGCCGTTCCCATGCGCCTGCGCAAGGGGACCTCGGCGTCGCGCAGGGCCGCGATTTCAGCGCGGCTCTTGCCGCTGATGCGAGCCCGGGTATCGACCGCCATGGGCGTGTCCATGAGGCCCGGCAGGATGACGTTGGCGCGCACGCCGAACTCGGCGTTCTGAATCGCGAGCTGCTGCGTGTAGGCGATCAGCGCCGCCTTGGTCGCCTTGTACGCCACCGTGGGGAACATCATCCAGGCCGCGATCGACGAGATATTGATGATCACGCCGGAGCGCTGCGCCCGCATGAGCGGCAGCACGTGCTTGCAGGCCATCACGGTGCCGCGCAGATTGATGGCACACACGCGGTCGAAGGCCTCCTCGGTGATCTCGAGCGGAGAGGCGTCGCCGCCGGCGATGCTCACACCGACGTTGTTGTGGAGGATGTCGACCTTGCCCCAGCGGTCCTGCGCCGCCTCGATCGCCGCGGCGAGCGTGCGCTCCTTGGTCACGTCCGCTTCGAAGGCAATGCACTCGCCGCCCTCCTTGCCCGCAAGCCTAGCCGTTTCTTCGGCAGACGCGAGATCGCGGTCTACCGCGAGGACCTTCGCGCCTTCCTGGACGAAGCGCAGCGCTGTAGCGCGGCCGTTTCCCAACCCCTCGCCCGGGCTCTGCCCTGCACCGACGATGATGGCGATCTTGTCCTTCAGGCGCATGATCTTCCCCTTACCGCGGTCTCGATGATGCCTGCAAGCGCGGTTCCGGCCACTGCATCGGCACCGATACCACGCTCGCCTCGCACCGCGGCGACGAAATCGGCGACCTCGGCGCTATAGGTACCCAACATCTGGACGGGTGGAAGCGAAAGCGTGCCGCCCCGGTGCGTCGTGAGCGTCGCCGGGCCTGACAGAGTGTCTTCGGCACGGATCCAGCCCGCGCTTCCGTAAACCTCGATCCGGCTTCCCGGGCTCTCATTGGCGCAGCTTGTCTCCATGATCCCGATCGCGCTTTCTCCCAGCCGCACCAGCACCGCTGCGCTGTCCTCCGTCGGAAGATCGAACTGCTGCGAAGCGAGCAGTGCGCCGGCCAATGTTCCCTCGAGGCCGCACATCCACAGCATGAGATCGAGCAAATGCGAACCGATGTCGTTGATCACCCAGCCGCCGCTTTCCGAACCCGAGCGCCGCCATTGCGGCGGACCCGAGGGATCCATGTCCTCGAAATACGGGTAGCGCCAGAAGCGGTGGATGCGGAAATATCCGATCCTGCCGACGAAGTCCGCAGCGATCCATTCGCGGATCTGCCGATGCGCGGGTCGAAACCGATGCTGGCAGCCCATGCGCAGCGTGACGCCCGCCGTGCTTGCGACCTTCCCTGCCTGTTCGGCATCCTCGCGGGTGGTTGCGAGCGGTTTCTCGACAAGGACGTGTTTGCCGGCCGCTGCGCACTGCGCTACCTGCTCGGCGTGCAGATGATTGGGCGAGCAGATCCATACGGCGTCGATGTCGCCATCGCCCAGCATTTCCTCCAGATCGCGATAGCTGCGCGCCAGGCCGTGTTGTTGCGCGAATTGCGCGCTGCGCTCGGGCGCGCTGCCGGCGGCCCCGAGGAGCGCTACCTCGGGGTTGCACTTCAGCACCGGTGCAGCAATGCGGCTCGCATGGCCGGAGGTGCCGACGATGCCGAACCGGACAGCGGGCATCAAATATGGAGGCGGTAGAAGGTCGCTGCGGTGTCGTGAAACAGCGCCGACTTTTCGGTGGCGGAAAGGCCGGAAGCGATGCGCTTGAACGCATTCCAGAGCACGGGGTAGCTGAACATGGCCTTATCGACCGGAAAATTGCTCTCGAACATGCACCGCGAAGCGCCAAACAGTTCCACGCACCCTTCCACATAGGGGCACCAGCTGGAGGCCAACTTTTCCGAGGACGGCGGCAGCGCCTCTTTGTGGAAATCGAAGCCCATGATGGCCATGCCAAAGCCGCCGAGCTTCACGTGCACATTAGGGCACTGGGCCAGTTCCCCGATAGCGGCCCGCCAGGCCGCGAATACCTCGTCGCGCTTCCCCCGATGCGGTCCGACACCGAGGGGCGCGCCGAAGTGGTCGAGGACGATGGGAGCCTGCGGAAACGCGCGCGCGAGATCCGTCAGCTCGGGAATCTGGGTGTGATAAAGCCACGCATCAAAAGTGAGATTCATTGCCGCCAGGCGGGCGAAGCCCTTGCGGAACTCCGGGTCGGACATCTGCCGCGCGGGAGGCCGCGGGAGCAGGCTCGCATCGAATTCCTCGTGCCGGGCGGTGATGTGCCGGATCCCCCTGAAGCGGCCACCGCCGGCCTCGATATGCGCGTCCAGAACCTCCGCCACCTTGTCGCCGAGCGCAAGGTCCGCGGCACCGACGATGCCGGCACAGGCGCGCGTCTTGAGCCCTCTTCGTTCCGGCTCCCGCGCGATGCCCGCCACGAATTCCGTTTCGCCCACAGGCTTCAGCTTTTCAGGACCGGTACTGCGATAACCGTAGCCGCACTGCACGAACACGGTCGCGACGACGTTATGACCGGAGCCCGTATCTGCAAGGAGCTCGTCCAGGAAATAGCCGCCGCCGCGGTCCCACAGGTGGTGATGCGCGTCGACGATCGGAAGGCCGGGTTCGAGTATCTCCTCGCGGTGCTGGCCAAGCCACGCCGGGTCGAGCTCAGCGTGCGTGATTTTCGGGAGTTCGGAAACGGTCATCTTTACGCCGCGATGACCGGAGCGTCGCCCACGACCGTGGTCCTGTGCATCACGCGGCGCTCCCTGGGGTCGAAGGCAGTGACCTGGTGCATCGTGCAGCGGTTGTCCCACATCAGAACGTCGTCCGGCTCCCAGCGGTGCCGATAGACGAACTGGGGCCGGCCCGCGAACTCGGCGAGCTCGGCGATGAGTTTCTTGCCCGCCTCGGGCGACATGCCTTCCACTTCGTCGTTGTAGATCGGGCTGATATAAAGCGACTTGCGCCGGGTGACGGGATGGATGCGCACCATCGGCTGCCACACCGGCGGCACGGCAGCGCGCTCTTCCGGCGTCATCGGCTTCAACGTCTGCCCCGTATAGCGGCTGAGGTAATCGAAATCGTGCCGCGCCTTGCGGCCTTCCACCTGGCGCTTGAGGTTCTCCGGAAGCGCCTCGTATACCAGGTACATGTTGGTGAACTCGGTCTCGCCACCGGTGCGGCTGACTTCCACGCCGTGCAGCAGCGCGCCGGTGCAGGGAATGGTTCGGTAGCTGCTGTCGGTATGCCAGTACTGAGCAGCCGAGAGCTGGCGCACCGTCGGATGGTCCGGCGGCATCAGCTTGCCGTCGTCGTCGACGTTCGAGACGCGGAAGATCTCGCGCACGCGCTTCGACTTGATGATGCTCTGGTGAAAGATCTCCGGCTCGCCGAAGTTGCGCGTGAAGGCGACGTGCTGCTCGTCGGTGACGTGCTGCTCCGGAAAGACGATGACGAGATATTGCATCCACGCGTCGTGCAATTCCTTGAACGTAGCGGGGTCCATCGGTTTGCTCATGTCCACGCCGCGCACCTCGGCGCCGAGCGCTGGATTCAAGGGACGGACCTGCAACCGGGTTTGAGTCTGGGCTAGAGCCATGGCTTCTCCTTGGAAATCAGTCGACGGCGAACTCGAAACCCAGAGCTCGCGTGAAATAGTAGATGCCGCCGTCCTGCACGATAAGGAACATCGCGGTCTTGCTTCCGCCGTTGTGGTGGGAATGCATCGAAGTGGCAGGTGTGACCGTGGTCGCCCATTGCGACCAATCCTTGCGCCGACCGTCGACGATCGAATAGCAGTTCTCGCCCTGGATCACGAGCGACACGGCCACGGAGTTATGCCGGTGCGGGCGCTGTGACTTGCCGGCGGGAAGCGAGTTCATCGCCACCGTCAGCGTCGGCAAGACGTTGCGGATCGCTTCCTGACGATCGGAAGAAAAAATCAGCGCGGAGCCCGCGATATCTTCGCCGCGCCCGACCTGGTACAAAAGCTCGATCTGCCGCCGCACCTCGTCCGCAGGGAAATGAACCACGTCGGTGGGCGCCTGGCCGAGCTGCGGCGGGCACAGGTTTTCAAAGGCGAGCTGCGGCTCGTTGGTGACGATCCATAGCACCGCGTCGGCAGGACCTGCGCGATGCGCGTGCTTGCAGCCGCCCGGCAGCACGAAGGTATCGCCGGGATTCCACTCGATGCGCTCAGTGCCGCACAGCGTGGACCCGCTCCCGGCAATCACGTACGCGATGACCCCGCTCGCGGCGAAATTGGTCTCCAGCGTTTCGCCGGCGCGTATGCGCGCATAGCGCGCGAGGACGAGCGGCGTCGTCGCGGGAAAGTCGCAACCGAGCTTCTTCGAACGGTCGCAGGCGATCAGGCTCGTGGGTGTATCGCGATCCAACGCCCTCGCAGGCTCGGCGGTGAAGCTTTCGTCCGGGACCGGCGGCAGCTGCAGATTGAAAGCGTTGCCGGTGTTGAAGTACAGCGCGCGTGCTTCGGCCTCGGACCTTGGTGCTGACGCCCGTTGCGCGGGTAAATCCGCGATGGACTGCGGCAACGGCTCTTTGGACATCGGTTTTCCTCCTGCTCGGTAGCCTGTCACGATAATGCCCGCGCAGCCCGATATCAAACGATAAGTTCTTATGGATACCGATCAAGTGCCTTTGTATGTTCAGTCCTCGAAGCCGCCTTGCGCGCTGCGCGGCGCGGGGCGGGTGGCGGGCGGTTCGCCGTCGACCCAGGCGGGAAACAGCGCCTGAAGCGCGCCTTCGGGGGCGCGCCGCACGAGTCGCCGCGCCTGGCACTGTCCGGACCGGATGGCCTCGGCAAGCGTCAGCACAGGGGTGAAGCAGCAATCCGCGGGCTCGAATCGCGCGACGCATTGTTCGAGATCGAGGCCTGCGAAAAAACCGTTCAGCTCGGCGATCAAATCACGCTGCGGCAGCGGGTCGGCTTCGCGGCTGATCCATTCGGGCCGCCCCGCAGCCTCGCAGAAACGCTTCCAGAACGGGCCGCCGGCAGCGCCAAGGGCGACCAGGAATCCGTCGCGCGTCCTGTAGGCCCGGTACCAGGCAGCGCCATCGTTGAGGTAGGTCTCCTCGGGACCGGGCGAAAAGCCGCGCTCGCCATAGTCGGCCACCTGAAAGCTCTGCAGTGGCCAGACCGCATCCGCGAGTCCGATATCGATCTCGCACCCGCGCCCTGTGCGATCGCGCTCGCGCAGCGCGCCGAGAATCGCGATGACGGCGAACAGCGCGCCAGCGTCGTCCGCCACCGGCGGATCGAAATACGCCCCGGTGCCGCGGCCGTTGCGGAAAAGGATCCCGGTGAGCGCGAGGTAATTGGCGTCGTGTCCCGCAGCACGCGCCAGCGGCCCATTGGCGCCATAGCCGGAGAGCGCACAGTAGACGAGCCGCGGGTTGGCCTTCGATACGGTTTCATAGCCGACGCCGAGCCTCGCCATCACGCCCGGGCGGAAAGTCTCGAGCAGCACGTCCGCCGATTCGGCGAGGCGCAGGAATTCCGTACGCACGGCGGCGCTCTTGAGATCCATGCGGCGTACTTTCTTGCCGGCGTTCAGCGCCGCATAGAAGATGGGCTCTCCCGCGGCGTCGCGCGGCCCCAGGTGCTGCATGTCGTCGCCGTCGGGCCCTTCGATCTTGAGCACCTCGGCGCCCATGTCGGCGAGCAGCATCGCGGCGAAAGGACCGGGCCGGTAGCGCGAGAGATCGAGTACGCGCACGCCGGCTAGCCATCCGTTCAATCGGGACACGGGCGTCCTTTTCAGCGCGGGCCGCGCCCCTTCTGCCCAAACACGGCGCGTACGGGTTGCGCAACTTTGTGGTTGCCGTTCGAAAGTCGAGTTACCTCGGCCACGATCGAAGCGATCTCGGCAATCGCCGGATCGACGCTTTCGAGCCGCGTGGCGACGAAGAACTTGAGGGTAGCAAGCGGCGGGGCCGCAATCGGCGCCTGCAAAATGCCGGCTTCGACGTCCGCGGCGACGAAGTAGGCGGGGACCAGGCACGCGCAGAGCCCGGCGCGGGCAACGTGGAGCATGGTCATCAGGTTGTTGCAATAGCTCACCCGCGTGGGAACAACCGCGCCTTCGGCGAACCATTCCTGCAGCATCGCATAAAGCCGGGCCTCTCGCGGCAAGCTGATGATCGGCAGCGCAACCACGTCTGCGGGGCTGACGACAGCTTGTCCTCCGAAGAGCGATGGAGCGCCCACCCAAGTTACGGCCATCGCCCCGATCGGCACAAAATTGAGCTCGGCCGCATCCACCCGTCCGCCGAAGAGTCCGACATCTATCGCGCCGCGCGTGAGCTTGCGTACGAGGTTCATATTGAGATCGATATCGAACTCGACATCCAAGTCTGGATAGCGGCGCTTGAGCTCGTTGATGATGGCGACCAGCGAGCGCGTCGCGATGGCCTCTCCCAGACCGATCTTGATCACTCCCTGCACCATGTCGGGCCTGCCGGCCGCGAGCCTGAGGCGCGCGGCTTCGGCCACCACCTTTTCCGCATGCACCAGCAGCTCGCGCGCCTTGACGGTGAGCTGAACCTGCCGGCCGATGCGGTCGAACAAGGCCACCTCGAGCTCTTCTTCGAGTTCCCGGATCCGCGCCGACACGCTTGCTTGCGAGGTATGCAGGCGCTCGGCGGCAGCGCTGAAAGTGCCGAGCTGCGCGATCCAGTAGAAGGTCTCGAGCTGGCGAATGTTCATCAGAGCACCGCGACGGGAGCGAGGGGACTCCCGGTACCGCCGACGATCGGCAGGGGCGAAGCCATGAACAGGAACTCGCTCGCGCCGCTCTCCGCCAGCGGCTTCAGCATCAGTCCCTCGATCAGCGCGACGCCGTAGCCGCGCAACACGCACTGGTGCACGGGGAACACCTGTCCCTCTGGAAACGGGATCGCTTCGATCGCGAAATTATCAGCACCGATGGCGGCGACGCCGCGTTCGGCGAGCCACTGCCCGGCCTCGAGATCGATCCCCGGCTCGCCGTCGTAAAATCCGGGGTCGGCGAGCTTCGTCTCGATCCATCCGGTGCGTATCAGCACGACATCGCCCGCGCCGATCGCCACGCCGGCGTGCGCCGCGGCCGATTCGACCATTGCGCGCGACACCGTGGCGCCGATCGGCAGCGGGGCGCCGGTCGTGCGCACCATGTCGAGCAGCACACCGCGCGAGACGATCGGGCCCATCTTCTCGATCCCGCAGCGCGTCGCGCGAGTCGTGCTGCGCGTGCCGATCGACGGGAAACCGTTGTAGAGCTTGTCGTCGGTCCACGCGTGGCACAACGCGTCCACGTGCGTTGCAAATTGCAGCGGCATGACGACCGTATCCTCCGCGAACTGGAATCCACCGGGCCGCTTGGCGCCCGCGGCGTAGTCGCCGCCGTCGCGGTCCATGAAATGCTGCATCGGTGCGCGATGCTTCGGCACGGGCGCCTTCGGCGACATCGGTTGCCCGAGGGCAATGATCTGCCCCGAGCGCACCAATCCGACGGCGCGGCGAACCTGCTCCGGCCCGATCGCATTGACGGCGCCGCGCTCGTCGTCGGCACCCCATTTTCCCCAGGCCTGCTGCGGCGTGCTCATTGGTGTACCCCCACGCTTGCGGCTCTCGCCGCTGCCCTGCCCCCCGAGGGGGCGCAATTCGCGCCTTGGGGCGGCCCGGCGGCGCTCATCGAGCTCACCTTGTCTCTGCTTCGCGTTCCACTGCCGCGGCTGCCATTTGCTTCAGTTCGCGGCGCAGCAACTTGCCGGTCGTCGTCACCGGCAGCACATCGCACATCTCGATGCGGTCGGGGACCTTGTAGCTCGCCGCCAGCGCCCGGCAATGCGCGCGCAGCTCTTCGCCGCTGACCGGGGCGCCGGCCGCAGGCACGATGAACGCGACGATGATCTCCCCCTTGGTGGGATGTGGCGCACCCGCGACTCCGGCGGCAGCGACGCCAGGATGCTGCTGCAGCACTTCTTCGATCTCGGCGGGCGCGATATTGATTCCGGCGCGCTTGATCATCTCGCTATCGCGCGCCACGAACTGCAGATCTCCATCTGCGTTGAGCCGGCCGAGATCGCCGGTGCGGAAAAAGCCGTCGGCCGTAAAGGCCTTGGCGTTCTGCTCGCTGCTCGCGCCGTCGTAGCCAGGCGTCAGCCGCCCTTTCACTTCGATAAGCCCCACATTTCCCTGCGGGAGCGCTTGCCCGCTCTCGGGATCGACGATGCGGATCGTGACCCCCGGCAGCGGCGGGCCCTGCACCTGCATGCGGCGTTCGAGCGGCCAGTGGTGCCACGTCACGCAGCAGTTGCCGTACGACTCGGTCTGGCCGTACACGTTGCAGACCTCGCGCGCACCGAGCACTTCGGCGATGGTCGCCACGTCCTGCGGGGTGCCGATGGTCATGGCGCTGCGCAGGCTGCGAGTGCGCTCGCGCCGGAACGAGGCATGCGTGATCATCGCCGTGGTCATCGCCGGCATCGTGTAGATCAGGTTGCAGGCATGGCGCTCGATGATATCGAGCGTCTCCGCCGGCTCGAACCGGCCCTGCAGCACGAGTGTGGCGCCGTGAGTGAAGCTCGCACACATCGCGTTTGCCGAACCGTACGACCAGAAGAGAGGCAGCGGAAGCAGCACCCGCTCGCCGGGCTGCAACCCCTGGCGCTCGCCGATGGCGAAGCCGTTTTCGATCGTTGCGCCGTGCGCCAGCGGAACGGCTTTGGGGTACGCGGTGGAGCCGGAAGTGTACAGAATGAAGGCGATGTCTTCGGCGCCCGAGCGCTCACCCGGCGGCGGCACTTCCTCGAGCGGCGGGTGCCCGGCAACGAAGCTCGCATAGTCGCGACTGCCGGGCAGCGACGCGCTGCCGATAAGCACCACCGTTTCCAGCATCGGATAACGCTCGGCGCGCTGCGGCAGCAGCGCCGCGAGATCCGCCGCGTAGTCCTGGTCGCCGAAGCGGTCGAGCGCAAACAGCATGCGCACGCGCGAGTCTGCGAGCAGGAAATCGATTTCGCGTCGCTTCGACCAGGTGCTGAATGGCACCGGAATCGCGCCGATCGCGGCTGCGCCGATACAGATCTCGATCCACTCCGTCCGGTTATTGACGAGCATCCCGATGCGCTCGCCGCGCCGTATGCCTGCCGCGCGCAACGCCGAGGCCATGCGCCGGACGCGCTGCGCGAGATCCGGATACGTCGCGCGCGCATCGCCCGAGATGACCGCGACTTGCTCGGGATAACGCTCGGCCTGCTCGCAGATCAGGTCGAACAGATTCCGGCTGTAGGGTGCACGCATAGTCGTCAAGACCGATCTATTGCCACCCTACCGTCGCGCGCTCGACGTTTTCGAGCTCGAACCAGAAGTCCAGGACATCGCCCGTGCGCCGTTCGGCAAAGCGAGTGACGACGCGCGTTCCGACCTTGAGCTTCTCGGCGGCTTTCGACGGATCGGAAAGGTCGATCCCGCGAAAGTAGCCTCCCAATGCGGTATCGGCATGGTCGAGCAGCACATAGCCGAATGCGTACGGAGGATCGGGAAGCGTCTTGAACGCCTCGCACACGATGGTGAAGGTCTCGATGCGCCCGCCGGGGCCGACTTCCACCCATTCCGTGGTCGGCTCGAGCGTCTGGTCGGAAAACGAGCGCGGCGGCACCAGCACCCGCCCCGACTTCGGACAGCGCCGCCCGTAGATCTTGGCGTGGTCGCGAACCTGCACGAAAAACCAGCTCGCGGTTTCGCCCAACGCATGCTCGTAGCCAATGTTCCACGATTCCCTGCGTGTAAGTAATTCCATGACCCAGTCACTCCAATTGATTACGCTTCGACGACCATCGTTCCGAAAAATTGGTGGTCGCCACCGTTGCCGCTGGCGGCCGCGATCTTCGCGCCGGGCTGCTGATGACCGCCGGCGCGCCCCCATACCTGCAATGCGGCCTCGGCGACGCGCACCATCGCCGACACCGCGATCGCGTTGGTGCACAGGGTTCCGCCCGACGGATTGACGGCCGTCCGCGAGCCGATGTGGAACTGGCCTTCGCGCAACATCGCCATCGATTTGCCGATCGGGGCGAGTCCTGCCGCCTCGACGGCGTGAAATTCGGTGTTGGAAAACGGCGCGTATAGCTCGGCAACGTGCACTTCCTTCGCCGGATCCTTGATCCCGGCCATGCGGTAGGAGCGCTCGAAGCTCTCGCCCAACGCATGGGCGTCGGCGTGGTCGGCAACGTAGTTGTTGCCCATGCGGTCGCCCATGAAGTAGCTCTCTGAGCAATGCGCCACGCCGGTGATCCAGACCGCCTCGAGCTTGTTCTCCTTGATGTAGCGCTCACTCGCGAGCACCATCGCACAGCCGCCGCTCGACTGGGGGCAGGCGTCGAGCAGCTTGATCGGCCAGGCGATGTAGCGCGAGGCGACCACGTCCTCGATGGTGACCTTCTTGCGCAGATGCGCCTTGGGATTGAGCGAGGCATTGGCGCGGTTCTTGACCGTGACGCGCGCCATGTCCTCTTCGGTCAAGCCGTATTTATGCATCGCGCGCACGGCCGACATCGCGAGCATGGTGATGGTGCCCAGCGGCAGCTGCCGCTCGTAGGTCGGGTCCCAGATCTTGTTGAGGATGGTCTGCGAGTCGCCGCTCTCGCCCACCTTGTCGCCGCCCGCCGCGAGCACGATATCGCAGGCCCCCGAGGCAACGTGCGCATGCGCGACCGCGACCGATGACAGGCCGGTCGCGCCGCCGGTGTTGATGCGCATGAAGCGCTTGTTCCGCGCCCCGACCGCATCGACACCCAGCCGCTCGGCGTTGCCGATGCCGAGCAGCGCGTCGGGCGCGAGCGAGTAGACCACGGCTTCGATGTCGTCGAGTTCGCGTCCCGCATCCTTCAACGCCAGCACCACGGCTTCGCGCACCAGCTCCGGATAGTTGGCGTCTTCGCGCCGCGCCTTGAATTCGGATTGCCCGATGCCGATGATTCCTACCCGCGCGTTTGTCATGAGCGAGCCTCAGCCCGGTCGCTTCCCATCACGACGACCGTTTGGTATTGCATCGCGAAGCCGCTCGCCGCATGCGCCAGCGCGCGGCGCACGTTCTTCCGCTGGTGATGGCCCGCCTGGCCGCGTACCTGATTCGCAGCCTCGGCGATGCTGACCAGGCCGGCGCAGTACACGGGGTTGAAAGACAGCGTGCCGCCCGACAGATTGACCGGCAGCGAACCGCCGGCCGCGAACCGCCCACTCTCCTGCGCTTGCAGCCACTGCTCGCGCTTGCACAGCCCCAGGCCCTCGTACGCAAGCAGCTCCTGATAGGGCGTCGCATCCGAGATTTCCGCGACCTGGAACGACTTACGCAGATCCTTGATTCCCGCGGTGCGGTAGGCCTGCTGCGCCGCCTCGGCAAGCGCCGGGGCCGCCGACAGGTCGCGGTCGCCGAGAAAACCCGGCTCGGTGGCCCAGCCCATGCCGTGGATCCAGGCAGGCGAGGAAAGCTTGCGCTCTTTTACGAAAGCCGCATCCGCCAGCACCAGCGCGACGAGACCGTAGGCCGGCGGTGACACCATGCCCTCGGTCAGCGGCCAGCGCAGCACTTTCCCCCCGGTGATCCATGCCTTCTCGAGTGGCGCGGGTGCGCGATCGGGATGCGCGAGTGCGCCGTTGCTGCGGTTCTTCACGGCGATGCCGACGGCGGCTTCACGCAGCCCCGGCACCGCGTGCTCCAGCGCATTTGCCTGCAGGGCAGCCGCGGACAGCTCATCGAGCGGCAGCGGGCGGTGAAAATAGGGATCGGTTCCAAGCCTCAGCGCGTCGGGTATCGATGTCACTTCAATCGGACTCCACGCGGCTACGAGCTGGGTGCGGTACTGTCCCGTGGCGACGCGCATCGCGCCGAGCACAAAGGCGTGTTCGGCGGCAGACGGCGTCGACAGGATGTCGCGCCCGACCCCGCCGACCGAGCCCGACGCCATCATGATGGCGATCGCCCGTCCGTCGAGCTGGTCGTTGGCGCCGACGACGATGCCGTCCAGGTCGTCGGTGGAAACCCCGGCGTCGACGAGCGCGCCTTTCGCCACCGCGTACATTGCCTCCTCGAGCGAGCGTTGCTTTGCGTCGCGCGGCGCATGGATCGCGCTCCCGACCACGGCTACCGCTGTAGCGAATTGCATTTTCGATCCTTGAGATCAGAGTCCCAGATAGGCCTTTTTCACCCGCGCGTCGCTCAGCAGCGTATCGTGCGTTCCCTGCAGTACGATGCGCCCGGACTCCAGCACATAGCCTCGATCACAGGTTTCGAGGGCCTCGGCGACACGCTGCTCTACCAGCAGGATGCCGATCCCCTGCTCGCGGTGGACGCGCTCGACACATTCGAAGATTTGGTCGGCAATCGTGGGCGCGAGTCCCATGGAGGGCTCGTCGAGCATCAGCAGCCGCGGTTTGGACGCGAGGCCGCGCGCGATCGCCACCATCTGCTGCTCGCCGCCGGAAAGCGTGCCGGCGGACTGGCGCCTGCGCTCGGCCAGTTTGGGGAACAGCGTGAACACGAGTTCCTCGGTGCGCTTCCAGTCTTGCCGCGCGTGGGGCGTCTGCGCGCCCATCTCGAGGTTCTCGAGTACGGACAGGCTGCGAAAAACCTGCCGCCCCTCCGGAACGTGCGCGATTCCCAGCTCGGCGCGGTCGTGCGGTTCGACCGATGCGAGATCCTTTCCCTCGTAGAGCATGCGTCCGGATTCGAGCGGCACGACGCCGGAAATGGCGCGGAAGAGCGTGGTCTTTCCCGCCCCGTTCGGGCCGACGATCGCGACGAACTCGCCCTTGCCGACCTGCAGATCGACGCCGTCCAGGGCGCGCAACCCGCCGTACGACACCCGCACTGATTCAAGCTGCAGCACGGGCCGCCCACCGCTTGCCGAGATACGCTTCGATCACCGCCGGATTGCTCGTCACCGCGGCAGGATCGCCGACTGCGCAAACTTCGCCGTGGTCGAGGACGAGCAATCGGTCGGCGAGCCGCACCATCGCATGCATGGTGTGCTCGATGATAACGACCGTGACCCCTCCGCGCCGGATGGCTTCCACCACTTTCAGCACATGCTCGGTCTCCGACGCGCCGAGGCCGGCAAGCGTCTCGTCGAGCAGCAGCAGGCGCGGCCCGGCGGCGAGCGCGCGCGCGATCTCCATCAGACGCAACTCCACGGTGGTGAGCGACGAGGCGAGCCGCGATTCGCGGCCGGCGAGGCCCACCCGCGCGATCGCCTCCCGCGCACGCGCATAGGCGGCGTCGTCGGTGTGCTCCGCCGAAAACGCGCCGACGACGACGTTGTCGAGCAAGGACAGGCGCGCGAAAGCTCGCACGACCTGGAAGGTGCGCCCGATTCCCGCCCTGCAGACTGCGAAGGGCGGCTCGCCGACGAGCTCGCGGCCGTCGAGCTCGACGCTGCCGGGACTGGGGACGATGAAGCCGTTGAGCGCGTTGAAGAGCGTCGTCTTGCCGGCGCCGTTGGGTCCGATGATGCCGAGGACCTCGCCCTTGCGCACCTCGAACGAAACCTTCTGCAGCGCGCGGAGCCCTCCGAAACGCACCGACACGTCGTTCACGGCGAGCAGAATGGGCGCCCCGCTGTCGGGCGCTGCGCCGCTGGCGCGCACGAACGTGGCGGCGTCGAGCGCAAGCGCCTCCTCGGTGGCCGCGCCGCGCCGGCGCGCCCGGTGAGCCTGGATCCACGGCAGGATGCCCTCCGGCGCGAGCAGCACCACGATCATGATCGCCGCGCCGAAAACCACGCCCTGGATGCCCGGTATGCGGCTGCCGAGCTCGGCGTGCAGCGTCTCCCCCAGCGGCACCAGAATGAGCGCGCCGATGACGGGCCCGGCGACCGTCGCGATACCGCCGAAGAGCGTGACGATCATCGCCTGCGCGGAAGCGAGCATCCCGAACACTGCGGGCGGAGTGACGATAAGCAGCACCACCGCGTAGAGGCCGCCGGCGATGGCGGTCAGCGCACCGGAAAGCGCAATGGCCTTGAGCTTCCAGCGGCGCGGATTGATGCCCACCCCCATTGCCGCCAGCTCGTTCTGTTTGATCGCGAGCAGCGACAGTCCGAACCGCGAGCGCGCCACCGCCACGTTGATGGCAAGTGCGATGACCAGCAACACTACCGCGAGCAGCACATAGATGCGCTGATCCGAAAACTGCATGAAAGCGGCGGGCGTCTCGCGATTCATGGGAAGCGCGACCTCCTGGAATCCGAGCCACTCGAACACGTAGAGAAGCGCAAGCGGGTAAGCGAGCATCGCGAGCGCGAAGTAGTGTCCGCGCAGCTTGAACGTCGGAAAGCCGATCACGACTCCGGCGAGCGCCCCTGCAAACCCGGCGATCACGATGCCGAACCAGGGGCTCAGGCCGAGCTTCACGAGCAGGAGCGCGACCGTGTACGCACCGATGCCGAAGAACGCGGCGTGGCCGAACGACATCAGTCCGGAGTATCCCGAGAAAAGATTCCAGGCGACTCCGACGGTTGCCCAGATCGGCACCAGCGTAAACATCAGCTGGTAGTAGCGGTCCTGCACGAACCAGGTTGCGCCCAGGAAGAGCGCCGCCCCCGACACGATTATGGCCAGCGCTCTAGACACGCTCGACACTCCGGCCAAAAAGACCTTGCGGGCGCAGCAGCACGATCAGGAGAAAGGCGACGAAGATTGTGGCGTTCTGCAGCTGGTTCGGGAGCACCAGCGTCGAGAGCTGCTGGATCAAGCCGATCGTAAGTCCGCCCCAGAATGCGCCGCTCACGCTCCCCATGCCGCCAAGCACCACGCCGGCATACATGACGATGACGAATTCGATGCCGATGTACGGCTGGAATGGATAGTAGGTCGCGACGAGCCCGCCCGCGATCGCGGTGACTGCAGCTCCGATGCCGAACGCGAGCCGATACGCGCGCCCCACGTGGATTCCCATGTAGGTCGCCGCCTCCGGATTGTCCGCCGCCGCGCGCAGCATCTTTCCCAGGCGCGTGCGCGCGATGAAAAGCGCCACCGCCGCGGCCACGGCGAGCGCCACGACGGATGAGAGGCTCCGCGCCTGGTTGAGGAACAGCGTGATATCGGAACCGAAAAGCGGGCCGAGCTCCCAGGCGTTGGACGACATCGGCGTGCGCATCGTTTGGGGTTCCGAGCCGAACACGATCAGGCCGCCGTTCGAGAGCAGGAGCGAAAGGCCGAGGGTCAGCGTGAGCTGCGGGTAGTGGCCCTCTCCTTCGGTGCCTGCTACCTCCAATCCCGTGATCCAACGCAGCAGCCCTTCATAGGCCACGATGCCGACGCCGAACACGATGGCGCCCCCGAGCACGGCGGCGACGATCGGTCCGACGTACGGTCCGAGCAGCGCGCTGATTCCGAGCTGGGTAAAGACGAACAGCGCGGCGTACATCCCCAGCATGAGGAATTCGCCTTGGGCGAAGTTGATGACCCGCATCACGCTGAAAATCAGGGCGAGGCCGACGCACATCAGCCCGTACACGCAGCCCAGGACGAGACCGGTGTAAAGGGCCTGCAGCGTGTTCTCGACGATGACAGCGACGGCGGGACTCATGCTCTCGCCTCGCCGGGTCGCACCACGATGCGGCCGGGTACGCTCCCCTGCTCCATGCGCGCGTGCACGGACGCGATTTCTTCGAGGGAATGGACTCCGGAGATCACCGGCCGGATCTCCCCTCGTGCGATCAAAGCCAGGGTGTCCTCGAGCTGCGCGCGCGAAGTGCTGTGCACGGACAGCATCGACTGGTTGCGCAGAAAAAGCTGAGCCGGACTGAATTCCACGAAGCCCCCCGTGAGCTGACCGACCAGAATCCAGCGTCCGTTGACCGCGAGGCTGCGGCGCATTGGAGTGAACAGCACCGTGCCGACGTTGTCAATGAGGACGTCGACGCCTTCTCCACCGGTGAGCTCCCTCACCCGCCCCGAGAAATCCTCGCCGCGCGTCGTGACCAGAACCTCGTGTGCGCCGATCTCTGAAAGGAGCACCGCCTTGTCTGCGGAGGTCGTCTGAGCGATTACCCAGGCGCCGGCAAGACGCGCCAGCTGTACCGCGTGCACGCCCAGCCCGCCGCCCGCGCCCGTGACCATAACGCGCTCGCCGATTGCGACTCGCGCCACGTCTCGCACCGCGTTGAGCGTCGTACCGATAGCGCACGCGGCGATCGCCGCCTGCTCATCGGAGACTCCCGATGGCACCAATGCCACGTTGTCTTCCTCGACGGCGACATACTCGGCGTAGCCGCCGACCAACCCCTGCTGTCCGAGAAAGCGCCGCTCGGGGCACAAGGTTTCATGGCCGCTGCGGCAAAATCGGCAGGCGCCGCAGATGTGATAGCGCTGCGTGGTCGCAACGCGATCGCCCGCGCGAAAGCGGCGCACCTCCGCGCCTGACTCTGCGACAGTGCCAGCGATCTCGTGACCGGGGATGATCGGTAATTCGACGCGCTGCTTATACGTACCGTTGCGCGTAACGACGTCGAGGGTACAGACGCCGCATGCGGCGACACGAATCAGGACGTCGCGCGGACCAACGGCCGGTCGATCGATGTCCTCGATACGGAGCACGTCCGTACCGCCGGTCTGGCGTACCACGACCGCACGCACTGCCTCCTCCTCTGTCGCTAGAAGATCCCGTTGCGCCGACTCGCCCTTAGAACGCGACACAATAATCCCAAAGGCGATGCAATGACCAACGATAAATTATTGTGGTTATCCATCACCGGAGTTTGCTTGACCGACCGCTGAGCCTCGATCATTCTAGTCCTTGGAAAATGCGCGCAGCAAACAAG
>DASXQW010000014.1:0-10000 GCA_036506975.1 Casimicrobiaceae bacterium
CGCCTCCCGGGTTGATCGAGGGCGCCCAGCCGATTTCTCACGCAAGGTTCCGACCCAACTCGAGTAAGGGGATCACCATGAACAAATTCGTTTTTATCGCTGCCGCGGTGGTTTTCCTCGCCGCCTGCGAAAAGCCTGCACCGGTCGTCGTAACGCCTCCGCCGTCTCCGTCTCCGCCGGTCGTTGTCACCCCGGCACCCGATGCTAGCGCAGATGCTGCCAAAGCCGCAGCCGATAAGGCCGCGGATGCGGCCAAGGACGCGTCCAAAGCTGCCGACACCTCTAAGGGTTCGGCCATGGACGCGAAGGACGCTGCGAAACAGGCGACCGACGCCTCCAAGGAGACGAAGAAATAGCTGTCAAGCAATCCCACGAAAAAAAGCCGGCCTCGGGCCGGCTTTTTTCTGGCTCGCGCTACTCGAAGCAGGTTGCTGAAGAGCGTCGCGAGCCAGGAGTCTGCTACAGGGGCGCCCCGATGCGCTGGGCAACCTCCCTGTATTTCTCGATCACGCTGCCGAGGTCGCGCCGGAAGCGGTCCTTGTCCATCTTGTCCCGCGTCGCGCGGTCCCACAGGCGGCAGCCGTCCGGCGTGAACTCGTCGCCGAGCACCAACGGCCCTCCGGGGTCGTCATTGGGATGCCCGAACTCGAGCTTGTAGTCGACCAGGTCGATCCCCCCGTCTGCGAACAGCGGCTTGAGCACGGCATTCACCTTGTGCGTGAGCGCCTTCATCTGTTGGATTTCCGACGGCGTGGCCCAGCCGAGAACGCGGATGTGATCGTCGTTAACCAGCGGATCGTGGAGCGCGTCGCTCTTCAAGAAGAATTCGAAAATCGGCTCGGGCAGCCGCGTGCCCTCCTCGATGCCGTAGCGCTTGGCCATCGAGCCCGCGCAGACGTTGCGCACGACGCACTCGACCGGGATCATCTTCATAGCGCGCACCAGCGATTCGCGTTCGTTCAATACCTTGATGAAATGCGTCGGAACGCCGGCCGCGGCAAGCTTGCCCATGATGTGCGCATTGAATTTGTTGTTCGTTTCGCCCTTGCGCTCGAGCTGGGCGAGCTTGACGCCATCGAACGCGGATACGTCGTCGCGGTAATGCATGACCAGCACGTTCGGATCGTCGGTCGCGTACACCGTTTTGGCCTTGCCGCGATAGAGCTCCTGCCGTTTCTCCATGACTCTCCCTTCAGATGAACTCGCGCCAATCGAAACCCAGGTGCTGATCGGCGACTCCGATCCAGTCTGCCTCGCAGTGGAGCGCAGCGGCGAGCGCCGCGCGGGCGAGCCCGGGCAGGTTGTTCTGCTGGCTCAAGTGCGCGGCGACCAAGTGCTTGAGACGCGAGTTGTCGAGCCTGGTCAGCAGGCCCGCGGCCGCGCCATTGTCGAGGTGTCCAAACCTGCCCGCGATGCGCTGCTTGAGCGAATACGGGTAATCGCCATTGGCAAGCAGATCGAGATCATGATTGCACTCGAGCACCAGCGCATCGCAGCCCGACAGGCTCGCCTCGACGTACGCGGTGGATACGCCAAGATCGGTCAGAACGCCCAGCCGCCAGCATCCGTCGGAGCAGACGAACTGAACCGGCTCGCGCGCGTCGTGAGGGACGGGAAAGGGCCGGACTTCGATGTCGCCAACCTCGAACACGTCGTGGCTGTCGAAACCGTACACGCGTGGCAGGTCCGCGAAGCGCTCCGCGACCACTGCCAGCGTGCCGAAAGTGAGCCACACCGCTGTTCCGAACCGCGCCGCGAACGGCGCGACGCCGCAGATGTGATCGGAATGCTCGTGCGTGACGATGATCGCGGTAACGGTCTCCGGCGCGACACCGATCCGCGCGAGCCGCGCGATCGTGTCCCGGACGCCGAAGCCGCAGTCGATCAGCACCCGCGTCGCGCCGACCTCGACCAGCAGGCCATTGCCTTCGCTGCCGCTGCCCAGCGACGCGAAACGCATGCCGCTTTAGCCCGGCGTGGTCAAAGCACGCGTGGGCGCGGTCATTTGAGCTGGTCCTGCAGCAGCGCGAGGATCTTGTCGCTGTTGGCCGTGCGGTCGGCGACGCCGGCCGGGTCCTGGACCGTAACGACGCTGGCCGGATCGGCCTGCGTCACGACGACGCGATACTGCTCCGGCTTGTCCTTTTCGTCGCCCTTCCAGAACTTCAGCTTGTCGAGCCAGCCTTTCGGCCTGGCGTCGAGGTCGGGATTGGCATAGCGAACGAAGTAGAGGCCCTTGGAGCGGTCGCGGTCGACCACCGTGAAGCCGGTGCGGTCGAGCGCGAGGCCTACCCGCCGCCACGCCCGATCGAACGCGTCGTCGACGACCAGACGACTCGCGCCATCGCTGCCTTTTTCGATCCGGGCACGTACAGGTTGTTGCGGCAGCGCCGCCACCGCCGTCACCGCGGCCGGCGCCGGCGTTCCGAACTTGACCATCAGCCGCGATAGAAATTCGGCTTCCAATTCGGGGTTGGGCGGCGTCGGCTGCCAGACGTAATCTTCGCCCGCCCCCTGGCTTATCTTGGTTGCCACCTGCGCCGCACCCTTGTGGCTGATGTAGATCTCGACCGTGCCGGGCTCGGTGCCGCGCTCGATGCGGGTGCGGAATTTGTCGCGGCGATAGGTATCGGTCAGAAACTCGATGTATTTGCCAACGTATTTCGCGAGGATGCTTTGCGGTGACCCGGCCCGGTTCTCCGCCCAGTCGGTCTCCATGATCCCCAGCGTCGGCTGCTCCACGGCGACGACGAAACCGTTCTGCGTCCAGAATTCGCGCAGCGTGCTCCACGCCGCTTCCGGCGTCGCCTTGACCACCACCCAGCGCTCCGAGCCCGCGCGCACCAGGCGCGCTTCCGGATTCGGGGGCAGGACCTCGCTCGGCTTGCCCGCGGCGCGCGCTGCGGCGGCTCCCGACGCGGTCGAAGCGAAATAGCGATCGTCGTACGCCGGCGTCGTCAGGTCGGGCGGTATCTCCAACGCCGGCGCCGACGCCGAAGATTTGTAGTCGATCTTCTTGCCGAGCGACATGCTCATCGTTTCGCATCCGGCGAGCAGCGCAGCGAGGCTTGCGGCGAGAAGCGTTGCCGCGATGCGGCGATAAAGGTAAACGTGCAACATGCTCGAATCTCCGTCAGAGACAACCGGCATCGCGCAACGCCGCGCGAACGGTTTCGTGATACTGCGTGGCCAGCGGTGTCAGCGGCAGCCGCAGCTCGCCGTTGATGAGGCCCATTTCCGCGAGCGCCCATTTCACCGGGATCGGGTTCGCCTCGACAAAGAGCTTGCGGTGCAGTGGCAGCAGGCGGTCGTTCGCCGCCCGTGCGCGGGCGATATCGCCGGCGAGGGCCACGGCACACATTTCGGCCATCAACTTGGGCGCGACATTGGCGGTCACCGAAATCACGCCGTGGCCGCCCATCAGCATGAGTGGCAACGCCGTGATGTCGTCTCCGCTGTAGACCGCGAAGTCCGCCTTGCCCGCAGCCGGGAGCGATCGGATGAGCTCGCTGCCGCGCGCGAGGTCGCCGGTCGCGTCCTTGATCCCGACGATGCCCGGAACCTCCGCCAGGCGCAGCACCGTATCGTTGGCGAGATCGGCGACCGTGCGACTCGGCACGTTGTACATGATCAGCGGCAGATCGACTTTTTCGGCGATGGTTCGGAAATGCCGATAGAGGCCTTCCTGGGTGGGCTTGTTGTAATACGGCACAACCGACAGGGCGAAGGCCGCGCCGACTTCCTTGGCGTAGCGGGTGAGCTCGATGGCCTCCGCGGTCGCGTTGGCGCCGGTACCGGCGATCACCGGGATGCGCCCGGCCGCGTGTTCGACCGCAGTCTTGATCAGCAGGCAATGTTCCTCGACATCGACGGTCGGCGATTCGCCGGTCGTGCCAACGACGACAATGCCGGAGGTGCCGCTGGTGACGTGAAAATCGAGAAGCTTGGCAAACCCACGCAGATCGAGCGCGCCGCCGGCTTGCATCGGCGTGACGATTGCGACCAGGCTTCCCTTCAGCATCGACTCGAACCTGAAAAATGCGGCATTTTACCCTAATCTTCAGGGAACCCTCAGGCTAGCGGCGGCGGCCACGGTCTGCCGCGGCCAACGGCGGCAAGCCGCTGGATCACTGCGGGGCGCTCATCGTTGACCACACCCTGCTCGAATGCGACGACGGTGAGCGTACCGCGTGCGAACTCGAGCAGCTCGCCCGGCGTCAGCAGGAAATCGGGGTTGGAGGGCCTGCCATACGCGGCGTTGCCCGCGGCGAAGGTTTCGTAGAGTACGACACCATCGGCAGCGAGCGCAGCCAGCAGCAGCGGAAACAACGCGCGGTGAAGGTAATGGACCGCGACGATGGCGTCGAAGCGCTCGCCCGGAAAAGGCCAATCGCCCTTTTCGAGATCGACGACGCGGGCATCGATGCCCGGCACCGCGGCCAGGCTCGCGAGCGCGGCGGGGTCGCGATCGATGGCGACGACGCGCGCGCCGCGCGCGGCGAAGAACCGCGCGTGCCGGCCACGGCCCGACGCGAGGTCGAGCACGCGCGCTCCGCTCGCGACCAGCGGTGCAAAGCGAACGACCCACGGCGACGGCGCGTCGCTCGCTTCGTGAGCGGAACCCTCGTTCATCGCGCCTCCCTCGCGTTACGCTACCCGGCGCCCGCGTCCGCCGCGGATTCCGCATCGACGGCCTCCTTCCGCGCTTCGTCCCGCAGCCAGTCGACGAAAGCCTGCGCTTCGGGGCGCGCCGCCGCGTGCTCGGCGCGGACGATGAAATAGGCGCGCGTGGTGGTGTATCGGTTGCGGAACGGCGCGACGAGCTTGCCCTGTCGCAGGAGATGATCGATCAGCGGCACGCGTCCCAGCGCGACGCCCTGGCCGGCGAGCGCCGCCTGAATGACCTGATCGAACTGGTTGAAGCGCAGCGACCCGGCGGGCGTCAGTTCGTGGATGCCGATCGCCGCGAGCCACGCCGACCAGTTGAGCCAGGTAAAGCGCCCGCGCTCGTCGTCGATGGAGAGCAGGATGTGGCGCGCCAGATCCTCGGGCCGCTTCAGCGGCCGCGAGCGATCCGCGGCGAGCCCCGGGCTGCACACCGGCACCAGCTTCTCGCCGAACAGCCGCGGCGAACCCGGCGGCACCATCGTTTCAGTGCAGTAGCGGACGGCGAGGTCGATGCGCTCACGCTCGAGGTCGATGATGCGGTTGTCCGCCGAGATGTATACGTCGATCCCCGGATGGCGCTCGCGGAATCGCGACAGGCGCGGAATCAGCCAAAGCGACGCGAAGGGCTGATTGGTCGTTATGGTCAAGGGCTGTGCCGCCTGGTCGCGGCGTATCGTGGCCACGGCTTGCGTGAGCTCGTCGAGCACGGTCTTGGCCGTTGCGTGCAGCACCTGTCCGGCTTCGGTGAGCAGCAGCTGGCGATGCCGGCGCTCGAACAGCGGCATGCCGAGCTGTTCTTCGAGCGTTTGCATCTGGCGCGACAGCGCCGATTGGGTCAGAAAAAGCTCCTCCGCCGCACGCGTGAAGCTCAAGTGTCGCGCCGCGGCCTCGAAGCCCTTGAGCAGATCGAGCGAAGGCAGGCGGGGCTTGCGCGCCGGTATTGCCAGTCCGCCTTTAGGCATTCCATTTCCTCATGCCTTGCATGCAGCGAATTCGTTTGAAAGTGATCGGGTCGGCCCCGATACTTTACTCAGCAGACGCCAAATCTCGCCGCACCAGCAGCCCCGGCCCTGCATGCATTATACGCATTCATCAGGAGAATACCATGGCCAAGACCGTTTCCCTCACCCGCCACACCCGCCGCTCGGTCCTGAGTCGGCGCGAAACGCTCGTCCTCGAAAACGCGCAGGGCACGATCATCGCGGTCGATCGCGGCTGCCTGTGGGTGACCCTCGAGCGCGATGTGCGCGACATCGTGCTGGTCAAGGGCATGCGCTTCCAGATCGACCGCTCCGGGCGAACCATCATCGCCGCCGAAACGGACAGCGCGCTGCGCGTCCTTGCGCCCGTAAGTCTGCGCGACCGCGTCGCGGAAGCGATCGGGCGTCGCGCTGCGCAGGTGCTCAACGGCTGGGCGGGACGGTTCGCGCGGCGGGCGGTGCCGTACTTTTGATTTCGCGTGCCCCGGCCCGCGTTCGTGTAACCCGGGCTGAGCGCACGCGAAGCCCCGGGGCGGCGCACCGTTCGTAGAACTGTCCCGGGCATCCCCCGGATCAAGTCGGGAAATGTATACTTGACAAAGACACGATCATCCTCCATAATTCAGCCATACATAGGAGAAACATCGTGGCTGAATACCTGTTTAACGAACCGCGCTACAACGACCCGGAAGCCGCCCGCCAGCACCTTGAATCGGTGCGCTGGCCCAAGGGTCCGGTATGCCCGCACTGCGGCGCGGTGGACCGTATTTCCAAGCTCAACGGCAAAGCGCATCGCCCCGGCGTATACGATTGCGGCCATTGCCGCGATCAGTTCACGGTGACGGTCGGCACGGTGTTTGAGCGCTCCAAGATTAGCCTTGATAAATGGCTGCTGGCCGCATCGTTGATGGCTGCGAGCAAAAAAGGCATCAGCAGCAAACAAGTCGAGCGCATGCTCGGCGTGACTTATAAAACGGCGTGGTTCATGACCCACCGCTTGCGCGAAGCGATGAAGCATACCGGCGGATTTTTTGGCGATGGCGGTATCGTTGAGGCGGACGAAACCTACGTAGGCGGGAAAGAGAAAAATAGACACCGCAGCAAGCGCTACAGTAAGCATATCGGGGCGGCATGGGGCAAGCAGATGGTCTTCTCTCTCGTTGACCGCAAAGGCGGCAAGGTGCAGTCGTATCATCTGCCATCGGTCAGCGCCGACAACCTGCGCCCGATACTCATGAAGCAGCTCGACGCGAGCAAGACAAAGTTGATGACCGATGGCGAGGGCCAATATCGCATTCTCGCGCCGATGTTCGCCGATCATCAGGCGGTGAATCATAGCGGCGGCGAGTATGTACGCGGCGACGCACATACGAACACTGTCGAAGGTTATTTCTCCATCCTCAAGCGCGGCATCATCGGCACATTCCACCATGTCAGCCCGCAACACTTGCAACGCTACGCGACCGAATTTGATTTCCGCTACAACCATCGCGAAACCAAGGTGAAGATCAACGGCAAATGGCAGAAGGTCGGATTCAGCGATGCGGAGCGCACGACTGCGCTGCTCAAAGGCATCAGCGGGAAGCGGCTCACGTATCGGCGGATTGGTAGCAGCGTACAAAATTAAGCTCCGTCTGGCTTTGCTCTATTTGCTGCGCCAGATTCTGCTTTCAAAGAAGTATCCATGGGCATGACAGATGGCGTCCGGCCGCTTCCATAGTGCGCGCCTAAAGATTGATCGGGCCAACAAGCACATCAGCGAGCTCCAAACGTGTCTTGACGAATTCCTCAAGACGGACTTCTATATTCTCACCGAAAAGAAAAACGCCGAACGAGGAGAGCATGGTTTCACAATCACTCTTCTGAAGCCCATTCCAGATGAAGTCGCGCTTATCGCTGGAGATGCAATTCACAACCTGAGAACGGCTTTGGATTTCATGTTCGGCGAAGCTGTCCAAAACAGGGGTTTCCACTTTCCCGCTATGGATAGCAGGAAGAAACTTGCAAAGGCCGTTCAGCATGGAGTAATAAATCAGTTCCCGAAAGTTGCCGCGGTTCTGTTGAATGTTATAGAGCCCCATCCAACTTGGTATGACTCCATCTGGACCCTTCACCGTTTGGACGTTGCTGATAAACACCAACTCTTGATCCCAGTGATGGGGCTTGCTAGTGCAAGCGCCGATTTCGAAGACTCCACTGGGAAAAAATATGGGGGAATATCTAGCGGAACCGTTGGCGGCGCTCTCGGAGAAAGTCAGACTGTTATGGGAAGTGGCATTGCCCCATGGAATTCGACGCTTAAATTCCAAAATGACGGTAAACCTACCTTCCGTGTATTGTTTGGCGAGGGATTGCCTGCCTATAACGAGCCTGTTCTCCCAACGCTCCATCAATTCTCGGAACTTGTTTGCGAAACCGTCAATCTGTTCGAGTCGCACTGCTTTTGATTTGTGCTCGCCCATGGCCTAGACTCCAACCATGACCAAGCGCCAACCACTGACAGCGGCAGAGCGAGCAGCGGAGATAGCCAAGCTCGATTTGCGGCCCGCTGGCGAAGCAAACAAGCGGACGGACAGCTTGCTGCGGACGATGCTCAACAGTCCGCCCGATCCGTTCACGCCAAAAGTGAAACCGAAGAAACGCGCCAAGAAGTAGGCGCCCCCGGATACTGGCCTGTTGGCCGGATTACCCCTTGTCTTTGTCACGGACATAGTTCCCGATCAAGTCCGGGGGATGCCCGGGCTACGACAACCGCGCTATTTCCTGGCGAAGCTTATCCCGCCGCCGGAAGCCGTGACCTTGATCGTGTCTCCGGCTGCGAACTTGCCGGCCAGGATTTCCTTGGCCAGCGGATTCTCGATCTGCTGCTGGATGACGCGCTTGAGCGGCCGTGCGCCGTAGACCGGATCGAAGCCGACCTTCGCCACCTCCGCCAGTGCCGCAGGCGTGACGTCGATCGTGATCTCGAGCTTGGCCAGACGCGCTTCGAGCGCCTTCAGTTGTATCTTCGCGATCGCCTCGATGTCCTTCTCGGAAAGTGCGTGGAATACGACGATCTCGTCGATGCGGTTGACGAACTCGGGACGGAACGTCGTCTTGACCTCCGCCATCACCGCGAGCTTGATCACGCCGTAGTCGTCGCCGGACATCTGCTGGATCATCTGCGAGCCGAGATTCGACGTCATGACGATGACCGTGTTCTTGAAGTCGACCGTGCGGCCCTGACCATCGGTCATACGGCCGTCGTCGAGCACCTGGAGGAGCACGTTGAACACGTCGGGATGCGCCTTCTCCACTTCGTCCAACAGGATCACGCTGTAGGGCTTGCGCCGCACCGCTTCGGTCAGATGACCGCCTTCCTCGTAGCCGACATAGCCGGGTGGCGCGCCGATCAGCCGCGCGACCGAGTGCTTCTCCATGAACTCGGACATGTCGACGCGGATCAGGAACTGATCGGAATCGAACAGGAATTCCGCGAGCGCCTTGCACAGTTCGGTCTTGCCCACGCCGGTGGGCCCCAGGAAAAGGAACGAACCGTACGGCCGGTTGGGGTCGCCCAGGCCCGAGCGCGAGCGCCGGATCGCATCCGACACCAGGCGGACGGCCTCGTCCTGGCCGACGACGCGCTTGTGCAGCGCATCCTCCATGTGCAAGAGTTTTTCGCGCTCACCCTGCATCATCTTGGAAACCGGAATGCCGGTGGCGCGTGAAACGACCTCGGCGATCTCTTCGGCGCCGACCTGCGTGCGCAAGAGCTGCGGCTTCTTCGCCTGTTCCTTCGCGAACTTGGTGTCCGCCTTCTTGAGCTGCGCCTCGAGAGCCGGCAGCTTGCCGTATTGCAACTCGGACATCTTCTGCCAGTCGCCCTTGCGGCGCGCCTCTTCCATCTGGAGCTTGATCTTGTCGATCTCTTCCTTGATATGCTGCGTGTCCTGGACCTGCGCCTTTTCGGCCTGCCAGACTTCATCGAGGTCGGCGTACTCGCGCTCGAGCCGCTTGATTTCCTCCTCGATCGCGGCGAGCCGTTTCTTCGACGCCTCGTCCTTTTCCTTCTTCACCGCCTCGCGCTCGATCTTGAGCTGGATCAGACGCCGGTCGAGCCGGTCCATCGCCTCCGGCTTGGAGTCGATCTCCATCTTGATCCGCGCCGCGGCCTCGTCGATCAGGTCGATCGCCTTGTCGGGCAGGAAGCGGTCGGTGATATAGCGGTGCGACAGCTCCGCCGCAGCGACGATCGCCGGGTCGGTGATCTCGACGCCGTGGTGGATCTCGTAGCGCTCCTGCAGGCCGCGCAGGATCGCGATGGTCGACTCGACCGACGGCTCGTCGACGAGGACCTTCTGGAAGCGGCG
>DASXQW010000015.1:0-11529 GCA_036506975.1 Casimicrobiaceae bacterium
CGTCCGGTCGTGTCCGTTATGACAGGGGGTAACTCTTGATCGCCGGTCAGCCGCGCCTGAAATAACTCATCGGCCCCCGCGATGGGGGTGAAGGCGAGAGCCCCTAGCGCTAGACCAATGGCAACGACCCGTGTGTTCATAGTAGCCTCCAGTATGGTAGTGAAATGGACCGCGGCGAGGTTAACAGAGCAGAAGGCGCTGCACTTCCACAGAATTTTGATACAACCGTGGTTTCTTGACGGCTCATAACCCGTAGGCCATGTTTTAAAAGGCTGCCCTCGAGGCAATTCCGCGACCGCCTATTTCGGGGCAGACCCGAGCAGGGCAAGGATCAGCGGCGTCGTCACCGCGGCGAGCGCGGTCGAGAGAACCAGGCTCGCCGCGACCGGACCGCCCAGAGTGTCGAACTGACGCGACATCAGGTAGACGTTGGCCCCGACCGGCAGCGCCGCGAGCATCACGATCGCCTGGGTCTCCAGCGGCGGCAGCGAGAGCATCCAGGCGAGCAGCCACACGACGGCCGGCTGAACGGCGAGCTTGAGCACCGTGATGGCGGTGCTCACGCGCCAGCCTTCGCGAATTCCGTATTCGGAAAGGCCCATGCCCAGCGCGATCAACGACAGCGGCACGGCCGCCTCGCTTATGAGGGCAAGCGTCTGATCGACGAATGCGGGCAGAGGCAGCGCCGCGAGCCCCCATCCGGTCCCGATGAGGATGCTCGCGACCACCGGATTGGCGAGCACGGCCTTGGCCGCCTGCAGGTAGCCCGACCACGACAGCGCACGGTGGCGCGCCCATTCGACCGACACCGTCACGAGCGTCCAGAGCAGCAACGCATTGAAGACGAGCACCAGTGAGATCGCGGGCAGCGACGGTTCGCCCAGCGTCACCTTGGCGAGCGGAATGCCGAGCAGGACGTTGTTGGCGAAGATCCCGCCCAGCGCGAACACCGATTGCGCGACGCCGTCGAGCCGGAAGAACCGCGCCGCGATGAAGCGGGCGAGCACGAAGACGACGATGCACGCGCCGAAATACGCGATGAGCAGCCGCGCATCGACCGGCGGCAGCCTGGAAAAATCGCTCATCAGCCGGAACAGCAGCGCCGGTATCGCCACCGAGAATACGAAGTGCGTCAACGCGTCCGCCACCGCTTTCGGCCAGCGTCCCCATCGCGTCAGGGCGTAGCCAAGCAACACCAGCACAAACAGCGGCGCGGTCAGCCCGACGATGCGTGCGAATGCCTGCATGAACGCCCGATCGGGGTGCGTCGGCCGGCGACGCGATTCAGACGCTGCGGCTGCCGATCAGCGAGAGAAACTCTTCCCGCGTTGCGACCGATTCGCGAAAGGTACCCAGCACCGATGACGTGATCATGATCGAGTTCTGTTTCTCCACGCCGCGCATCATCATGCACAGATGGCGCGCCTCGATCATCACGCCAACGCCCACGGCGCCGATCGACTCCATGACCTCCTGCGAGATCTGCTCGGTCAGCCTTTCCTGGAGCTGCAGCCGGCGCGCGTACATGTCGACGACCCGCGCGAGCTTGGACACGCCGAACACGCGGCCGTGAGGGATGTAGCCGATGTGGCAGCGGCCGTAGAACGGGAGCATGTGATGCTCGCAAAGGCTGTAGAGCTCGATGTTCTTCACGATGACCATGCTGTTGGTCTGCTGCGTAAAGATGGCGTTGTTGATCAGCTTCACCGGATCGATGCGGTAGCCGGAGGTGAGGAATCGCAGTGCAGCCGCGACGCGCTGCGGAGTACGCGCGAGGCCCTCGCGCTGCGGATCCTCGCCGATTTCGAGCAGGAGCTCGCGGACGAGCGATTCGACCTTGTGTTCGTTCATGTCCCGTTCTCCCGGCGCGTGCGTTAGGCGAAATTATCCCATGCCGGCTGCGAACGCCGCGGCACGGGTGCGATAATGCGATGGAATCGGCGGCGAAAAGGAGGGCGGGAGATGGGGCAATGGATGGAACTGACGGCTTCCGACGGGTTCCGGCTGGCAGCGTATCGCGCCGATCCGACAGGTCCGGACAAGCCGCGCGGAGGCTTGGTGGTCGTGCAGGAGATTTTCGGCGTGAATAGCCACATCCGCGCGGTCTGCGACGGTTTTGCAGCGGATGGCTACGTCACGATCGCGCCCGCGCTGTTCGACCGCTATGAGCGCAACGTCGACATCGGCTATACGCCGGATGATATCGCGCGCGGCCGCGAGCTCAAGGCGCGGGCGGGCACCGATGCGGCGCTACGCGATGTCGAAGCGGCCCGCGACGCGACGGCGTCCGCCGGCCGCGTTGGCATCGTCGGCTATTGCTGGGGCGGCTTCATCGTCTGGATGAGCGCCGCGCGCCTGCCCGGCTTCACCTGCGCCGTTCCGTACTACGGCGGCGGCATACTGGACGCCAGCGGCGAGCAACCCAAGTGCCCTCTCATGGCGCACTTCGGCGAGCGCGATACGATGATCCCGGTCGCCGGCGTGGAAAAACTCGCCGCGGCGCACCCGGAGGCGCAAGTTTTCCTGTATGCCGCCGATCACGGCTTCAACTGCGATCAGCGCAAGAGCTACGACGCTTCAGCAGCCAAGCTCGCCCGCGAGCGCACGCTCGAATTCCTGCGCCAGCACGTGGGCTGACAGAGCTTCCGTTCGTCCTGAGCCTGTCGAAGGATGAACGGTTCCAAGGCCGTTGGCTGATCGCCATATAGTTGACAGAAGCAACTAAAAGGTTGACATTGGCATAGATCAGGGATGTTGTAGGGCCGAATTCACTCGGCCGCGGCGTGACCCGCGGCGAGAGCGTGCGAATGAATTCGCACCTACAACAGGCAACTCCAGGAACGTAACAATGGCTAAGGCCGACGTGGCTCTCGAGCAGCGCATCGCGGCGGTGCGCCGGTTCAATCGCTACTACACGCAGCGGATCGGCGTGTTGCGCGAGCACCTGCTCGACAGCCCGTTCCCACTGACGGGCGTGCGCGTGCTCTATGAGCTCGCGCACTGGCCCGCGACGGGCGAACCGGCGACGGCTGCGGTGCTCGCCGCCCGGCTCGCGCTCGACGAGGGCTATTTGAGCCGTATTCTTCGCGGCTTCGAGCAGCTTCGACTCGTGCGCAAGAAGGCCTCCGCGGAGGATGGGAGGCGGAAGTCGCTGGCGTTGTCGGAACGCGGCCGGCGGGAATTCGCGGCACTCGACGCGCGCTCCCGTGCCGAGATCGGGGTCATGCTCGGCAGGCTTTCTCCCACCGCGCAGCTGCGCGTGGTCGAGGCGATGCGCACGATCGCGACGCTGCTGGGCGCGGCGCCGGAAGTCGGGCGCGGACACCAACCGCCGTACCTTCTGCGGCCGCACCAGCCGGGCGACATCGGCTGGGTGATTCATCGCCACGGCGCACTGTACGCGCAGGAATACGGCTACGACGAACGCTTCGAGGCGCTGGTCGCCGAGATCGCGGCGCGGTTCGTGCAGCGGTTCGACCCCGCGCGCGAGCGCTGCTGGATCGCGGAGCGCGACGGCGAGATCGTCGGCTCGGTATTTCTCGTGCGCAAGACGAAGACAGTGGCGAAGCTGCGACTGCTGCTGGTCGAGCCCCATGCACGCGGGCTGGGGATCGGCAGGCGGCTCGTCGACGAATGCGTGCGCTTCGCGCGTCGCGCCGGCTACCGCAAGCTCACGCTATGGACGCAGAGCGACCTCGACGCCGCCCGCCACCTCTATACCCAGGCGGGATTCCGGCGCGTGCACGAGAAGCGCCACGAGAGCTTCGGCAAGCATCTGGTCGCAGAAACCTGGGAGCTGCCGCTGCAGGTTCGTTAGGATGGCCAGCGGAGAGTTCATGGATAATGCTCCGGATCCGGCGCGCTTGCGTCACTCGAGTCCCTGCCGACACGCATGGAAATTCGCGATGGTTTTACCGGTGCCGTTGGTAACACGCCGCTGATCCGTCTTGGCACGCTCTGCCGCGAGACCGGTTGCGAGATCCTGGGCAAAGCCGAGTTCCTGAACCCGGGGGGCTCGGTCAAGGATCGCGCCGCGCTCTACATCATCCGGGACGCGGAACAGCGCGGCGCGCTCCGACCCGGTGGTACCGTGGTCGAAGGCACTGCGGGCAACACCGGCATCGGCCTTGCGCATATCTGCAGCGCCCGCGGCTACCGCTGCGTGATCATCATTCCGGAAACGCAGTCCCGCGAAAAAATGGAACTGCTGCGCGTTCTCGGCGCCGAGCTGCGCCCCGTCCCGGCCGTTCCATACCGTGATCCCAATAACTACGTCAAGCTGGCCGGCAGAGTTGCAGCCGAGACGCAGAATGCAATCTGGGCCAACCAGTTCGACAACGTGGTCAACCGCCAGGCGCACTACGAAACGACCGGACCGGAAATCTGGCATGAAACCGCCGGTCGCATCGACGCCTTCGTGTGCTCCACCGGCACCGGCGGCACGTTGGCCGGTGTCGCGCGCTACCTCAAGGAGCAGAAGCCAGCGGTGCGCATCGTGCTCGCCGATCCGATGGGCAGCGCGCTCTACAGCTACGTCAAAACCGGCGAGCTCAAAGCGGAAGGCAGCTCGATCACCGAAGGCATTGGCTCGAGTCGCGTGACCGCGAATCTGGAGGGAACACCGATCGACGATGCGCTGCAGATCCCCGACCAGGATTGCGTGGCCATGGTCTACCATTTGCTCCGCCACGAAGGGCTCTTCGTCGGTGGTTCGACCGGTATCAACGTCTGCGCAGCAGTGCGCTTCGCCCGCGAGCTGGGCCCAGGGCATACCATCGTCACGTTGCTATGCGATCGCGGGTCGCTATATCTCGGTCGCTTGTTCAACCCGGCGTTCCTCGCAAGCAAGGGGCTGAGCGCCGAATAGGAACGCCTGGAAAAGGATTCGTCGCCCAAATTTCGGGAACGAGCGCGCGCAAGCGATCGGCTTGGCGTTCAGCGGCGTAGCCTGTCCAGCGCCCGAGCGCCGCGAGCGCCGACCTACGGGTCCCGGCACGGCTGCGGGAGTCAACCCACGACTCCCTTGCCGCGCCACCCGTGACGGCCGGCGCGGCTAACGGGCGCCCGCCAGGCTTTCGCCGCTTCCTTAACGCAGGCTGCTGTCGCGTGACGCGTACACCGTTACGCGACCTTGCGAAATGGCGAGCTGCTGGGACGCAGACGCGTTGTGGCGCAGTCGTCGTGAACGGGTGGCTCGTGCGCGGCCACTCGTGTGTTGAGTGGCCGCCGCGAGCCGGGTTACCCGCTCGACGACGCGGTTTGCGCCACCACGCGCCTAAGTCACCGCGGCTCGCCGCGCTTGAACGCGCAACGTTTGCCTCAGGCCGCCGCCGCAGCGCCTGGTTTCCTGGCCGCGAGCTCGTCGAGCGCGGAGCTCACCGCGCGATCGAACAGCGGGACCGGCTCGACGATCAGGCGCGTCGTGCCGTCGCGGAGCTGCCAGGCCAGCTCTTCCGGCGATAGCGCCAGCGCGTGACCGCGCGAACGCGTCGTGAAGATGTACTTGGTGCGCATCGGGCTGACCCAGGACAAGCGGGCGTTGATCGTCCTGCCATCGTGATCGAAGGCCAGCCACGTGCCGACGACCATCTCGGCGACGAAATCGTGGACGTTGAGAATCTTGGTGAGCGTCGGGACCGCGGCCTCGACGCTTTCGCCCGCTTGCTCGCACGCGACGGCCGCGGTGGCGGAACGTTCCGCTTGCGGCCGGATCGCGGCGATGTGCAGCTTGTACACCGCTTCCAGAAACGGTTGCAGGCGATCTTCGCGCACCTGCACTGAGGCGCCGCCCGAACGCAAGCCGCGAATCAATGCGGGAACCATCTTGGCGAGGCGAGCTTTCTGCGCGTTGCGTTCCTTCGCGGTGATGCTCCACAGCAGGTCGTCGAGGATCTTCACGCCGTCGCGCCACGCTTCGCTCTCGGCGCCTTCGCGTTGCCGCAGCTGCGTGAGGTAATCCGCCCAGATCGTCTCGGCGAAGCCGCGCACCTCGAACGGTACCGTGATGCCGGTCAGCTTGTCGCGGATCAGCGCCCGGACGTGCGTTCGGTCGGCCTCGCTTTCCTCGGCGACCAGCGCCGCGGCGACATCGTGATCGAGCAGCGCGGCGGCCTTGCGCTGCTCCGCGTCGATGAATTCCTGCAACTTCGCGTCTGCGCCGTCGAAAACGGCTACGTCGACCTTGAAGTCGCGGCAGACTTCGTCGATGACACCCGCCGCGACCAGCTCGAATCCAACGCGATAGCCTTCGTCGCTCGTCGCGCCGATGGCAGCTGCCGCGAGATGATCGAGGAGCCTTCGGGCGGCGTGCTTCCTGTCGGAGAAGAACGTGCGGTCGAGCAGCGCCGCCTTGAGGATCGGTACCTGCAGTCGGCCGAACAGCCTGCGCAGCGACTCGGGAATCGACGGGTCGCGGAAAATGTAATCGAACAGCAGCGCGATCACGTCGATGGTGATCTTGTCCGTCGGATTAGTGACTCTGTCGGCGACGGCGGCGCGGATCCACGGAATCCGGTTAAACGGCACTACCGTTGCTTCCGTGCCTCCCGGACCCGCCGCCGCCGCCGCGGCTTCGGCCGCAGCGACGATCCCCGGATCCAAAAGCTGCCAGCGGTCGAGTGCAGCGACGACCGCCGATAACGATCCAAGCGCGAGCAACGGGTCGAGCTGCGGCAAGCCGAAGGCGTTCGTGGCTGAGGCGGTGGCCGCAGGCGGCACCGCACGTGCCAACTCGGCGACGTAGGGATTCAACGCGGCCGCAGGCGGCGCGGTTACCGCCGCGAGCGCGCCTACTCCGAAGGCAGATTCGGGTGCCGCATTTGCCATGCTAGCCGGAGGCGCGGTGCTCGCCGGTGCGGCGCCCGGCAAAGAGGGCGACGGCAGGGCTCCGGTGCCCGCTGAGGCGGCGGGTACCGCGAGATCGACCGCGAGCTCCGGTGGCGCGACTTCCTTGGAAGCAGCCTCCTTGATCAGGCGCCCGAAAAGCGGCAGGAGCTCGCCGTCGTCAACGGGTCGCAACTCGCTTCGCGCGCGAAGCTCCGCCTTGATCTCCGGAAGCACGTGCCGGTCCGCCAGCAGGCGATTCAAACGGATATAGGTCTTGGGAGCTGCCGGCGTGATATCCGCGAGCACACGCTCCATCAGCGGACGCCACACGCGCGGATTCGGCAGCAGTGCGCGCGAGGTCATGCCGGCGGCGTCGAGAATGTAATCCGGCCCGAAGGGGTTGTCGATCTCCCGCGTCAGGGTTTCGCCGAGCAGCACACCGACCCGCAGATCGAGCGCGTCGAGCTCGCGCTTGGTCAGCCGATGCAGGAACTGGTTTGCGGTCACCAGCGCAGACTGTTTTTCGTGGTCGAAGGCGTTGAGCACGCGCAACGACGCGAGCGAGCCGTCGGCATCGGGACGCCGGCCGCTGCGGCGATTGCCGGCAAGCCGCTTTTCGAATAGCTCCTGCAATGATTGTTCGAAGTGCTTGAGCCACTCGGGGCGCTTGCTGCGAAAATCCGCGACCTCGACGTCGGTGACGAATTTGTTCTGCTCGAACAGGTCGTTGGTCCCGTCGATTGACGTTGCGACCACGTCGATCAAACCGGATCGGAACTTCACAAAGCATTCGCGCAGCAGCGCCAGTGCCTGCTCAGGTGCGAGCAGCAATTTGCCATCGACGTCGGTGGCTGGCGGTGAAGTCGTGGTCGAAACGGCGTCAGACATGGTGATGCCGCAAGCTAGCGTGAGTCGGCCATCGCGTCGAGGCGTGCCCGATGAGCGTACTCTATGGTGGCATCCAACGGGGGTTGAAGTGAAGAGGAGAGCAGCGGCGGCGGTGGGCTACAGCGTGATCGTTTCGCGTCGCAGTAAAGTGACAGCCGAACAATGATGGGGTCATAATAAGCCTCGCTTGGGCGGTGCAAGGCCGCCCGCATTTTCATGCGCAGCGCCCGCGTCGGGGCGCTGTCCAGAGTCCCGGGAGAGGAATCGTCGATGAAGTGCCCCGCATGTGGCAATGAGAACCAGCCGGGTGCAAAATTCTGTGTCCATTGCGGAATCGTGCTGGGCACGGCATCTTCGCCGGCATGGACGGCGGCGCCCGCAGGCTCGACAGCGACTGCGCCTCCGCCGCGCCCCGCCGCGCCTGCACAGCCGACGCCGACGCCCGCGCCGAGCGTTGCACGAGCGGCCGCCGCGATGGGGCCGGCCCCGGCTGCCCCCGCTGCGGTAGCGGCCGCGGCCGCGCCGGAATCGCCGCGCAAGGCGGGGCTGATAATCGCGGTCGTGGCGCTGCTCATTGTTCTCGGGGCAGGCGGCTATTTCGGCTACCGGATGCTCAGCGACGAAAGCAGGGAAACCGTCGCCGTGGTCGAGCCGCCCAAGCCGGCGGAAGCACCTCCTTCTCCTCCGGTGACTCCGCCGACGGACAAGTCCGCGACGCAAGACACGACTTTGACAGCGGCGCCGGCGGCAAGCCCGCCGATGGCCGCGCCTGGCCCCGCGAAAGGCGTCGAGCCGCCGAAGACAGTTGCCCCCGCGCCGACCGGGGTGCCATTGCCGGGACGCCCCCCAATTGCTGCTGAAGGGTCGAAAACTGAGTCCGGACAAATGAAGGTGCCTACATCCAAAGCGCCCCCCAAAGGAGCGCCAACTAGCGCCGAAGCGCCGCCTAAGGCCGCACCTCCGCCCGTTGCGCCGTCACCTGCCCCCAGCAAAGCAGCCGCGAAAGCGCCCGCATCTGCACCAGGCCCGGATCGGTGGCAACTGATGGCCGAAGCGATGACGCAATGCGCTCAGGCACCGTTTTTCTCGCGCATCGCCTGCCAGCAGCGGACGCGGAACCGCTACTGCGAAGGTTATTGGGGCGAGGTCGCGCAATGCCCGAGCGCGCCGACCAAGGATCACGGCCAATAGCTGTTCATCACCTGCACCTCATCGGCATGCGCATCAAGAGCCGCAGCGAGCTCGCGCACGACACGCGCAAATGGCTGATCATCGGCGGGCTGCTCTACTGGATCTTGGTCTAGCGCGGCCGGCCTGATCCGCGTCGGACGGCGGCCAAGTTCGCTAACGCATTGGAGTCGGAGCGGTCATGAAGCCGTTGCAGATTCGCTGCATCCCATTCGGCGCATTGGCATTAATGGCTTGCCTGACGGCGATCGGCGCGCCGAAGCCCGGCGATCCGCCCGAAGCGAAGGACCTGGCGCTTGTCGGTTACCACGACTTGCAGGCGCGCAGCGCCTACCAGCCACTCATACGCGAGCAGAACGGCCGCTGGATTCTCTACGTCGGCCATCATGGCGGCACCGAAGGCACGCCCAAGCCGGTCAATCCGCTAAGTGGTAACGCCGAATTCAACGGCACGTCGATTCTCGACGTCACCGACCCGCGCGCGCCGCGCTTGCTCGCGCATATCGCCGGCGAGGAAGGCGTGGGCGAAGCCGGCGGCGCGCAGATGGTGCGAGTCTGCTCCGGTAAGGAGCTGCCGCACGGCGACGCGGCCAAGTTCTATCTCTTGCGTCCGTTCGGCAATGCATGGCAGGAGATCTGGGACGTCGGCGATCCGGCGCGCCCGCGACTCGTCACGCGCCTGGGCCCGTTGAAAGGCACGCACAAGAATTGGTGGGAGTGCGACACCGGCATCGCATACCTCGTGTCCGGCGTCGAGGGCTGGCGCACCCGGCGGATGACGCAGGTCTACGACTTGAGCGATCCGGCCAAGCCGCGTTTCATCCGTAACTTCGGTCTCCCCGGACAGCAGCCCGGCGCCACCGGCGACGTGCCGGTGGAATTGCACGGTCCCATTTCGACCGGTCCGGCGGGCAATCGCGTCTACTTCGGCTACGGCACGAACAAGGCGGGCATGGTCCAGATCGTCGATCGCAAGAAGTTGCTCGAAGGTCCGCCGGAGCCGAGTGCCGCGAACCTGCTTTATCCGGAAGTCGGGCGGCTGGTGCTGCCGCCTAACGTGGGCGCACATACCGCGTTCCCTCTGCTCAAGATGGATGTCGCGGAATTCGCGCACGACAAAGACGGCGGCACGCGCGACTTCATCGCCGTCGTCGACGAGTCGCTGGTCAACGAATGTCAGGAAGCGCGGCAGATGCTCTGGATCGCCGACATCACCGCCGAATCGCGGCCGTTCGGCGTGGCGAGCTTCACCGTGCCCGAGGCAAGCGGCGATTTCTGCACGCGCGGCGGACGGTTCGGAACGCACTCCTCGAACGAAAACTTCACGCCGATCTACTACCGCCGCATCCTGTTTCTCGCACATTTCAATGCCGGCGTGCGCGCGGTCGACATTCGCGATCCGTACCACCCGCGGGAGGTCGCGTATTTCATTCCATCGATCACCGCCAAGACGGAGCCGCGCTGCATCAAGATCGGTGACGCCGACCGCTGCAAGCTCGCCATACAGACCAACAACGTCGAGGTCGATGATCGCGGCTACATCTACGCAGTCGATCGGGCCAATACCGGCTTGCACATCCTCGAGCTGACCGGCGAGGCACGCAAGATCGCTGCTTTCCCGCGCTGAGCAGCGTCCGGCTCACGGCGCCGCGATTGCGGCATGCGGCTTGCTTGTCGTCAGCAAGACGGATGCAAGAGGCCGCGCGTAGCAAGCGCCTATGCCGCTATCACGGAAGGGAAAACAGGCCGTTCGTGACCGGGCGACCCCCGTCGCCACCGCGAGGAGAAGGGCCGCATGAAGTGCCGGATTTGCGCCAGCGAGTGCCCGCCAGGGGCAAGGATCTGCGCTGACTGTGTGGCCGCGCGCAAGCGCGCGTTCGCGGCCACCGTCACGCAGCCGCTGCTCGCGGCCGTGGGCGCTCCGAGCGTGAGCCAGCTGCGGTTTGCACCGCGCCCGGCCCAACGTCGACTCGTAAGCAGGCTCGCGTCCTCTGCCAAGCGATCGGAAACTCCGCTTGCGGCATCGGCCGCTGACCGCAGCACCGCACCCGGACGCCTCAGTGTGAAGTGGCTTCTGCTCGGGGTCGCGATCGCAACGACCATCGTATTCGTCGTGATCAGGATCCTGGCAACGGGCCACGCTGCCGACAACGCCGAGATCGCGGCCGAGCCGGCACGTGAGACGACGACGTTGCTTGTGGCGCGCGATGCTGCGCCCGCAGTCGAAGCGCCCCGACAGACGGCGCAGAATCAGCCTGTTGCGGCAGGCACCGAAGTTGCGCCGCCCGACGCTAAGACCGATGCGCGCGTTGCGCTGAAAAATGCGGGGCCCAAGGCGGGAGGACGGAAGGCCGCAGGCAAGGTCGAGGCCGCGACGGCTGCGTCGCTCGAGCCGCCCGCGCCAACGATCGAGCCCGTGGCGGCGGCGCCGCGCCGCGTGCCGCCGCGCGTTGCCGAAGCGCCGCGAGATCCCTGGCAGGCGATGAACGAAGGGTTGTTGCGTTGCTCACGTGAAGACTTCTTGAGTCGGATCGCTTGCGAGCAGCGGCTGCGCCTGCAGTACTGCCCGAACTATTGGGGATTGGTCCCGCAGTGCGCCATAGGCCGGACGACCGACCACGGCCAATA
>DASXQW010000016.1:0-7503 GCA_036506975.1 Casimicrobiaceae bacterium
CGCTGCAGGTACGGAATCGGCGCATCATGCGGCGCGGCGAAGCCGTAGTGAGTCGCGCGTGCGCTGGTCATGGACGACGGTTCTCAGCCTCCGACCGCCCTCAGGTCCAGTTGATGGCTTCGGCCGATCCAGATTGCGCTGTCTCGGTGGTCGCGCAATTCATTGTCCGTATTGGGGTGCACGAACACGTCGAGTGCCCCATGGTTGAGCGCCAGCCAAGCCACGACTTCCCCAACTTGCGCCGGCGCAAACGAAATCTGATAGCTCCATCGCGGATGCGGTCCGACCGGTCGTTCGTGAAAGCGGCCCAACGCCACGAGGGGGCCAAACTGCGCGGTCACCGCATCGCGAAATACCCAGGCGGAATCGCGACTGGCGGCATCGAAATAGACATGCGCATGCCAGCTCCTGATACGCGAGACATCGAGATTCGCCATCACCGCGCCTTTGGTTTCCGGCGTTTCGTCACCACGTGTTGCGCAGCTCGCGGAGCTTCAAGAACACCGTGCGTTGGTCGGGCTTTTCGGGTAAATCGGGAAACGCCTCGCGCAATTTCGCGATCACCGTGGGGCTCTCCAGACGAAAGAAGGTGTTGATCTGCCCCTCGACTTCGAGCGTCGTTATATAGGCGCTATTGGGGTCTTGATCCGTGAGCTTGTCGAGCATCTCCCGGGCAGTCTTGTTGTCGGGCTCGCGATTCAACGTGAAACGCAGATTGTTTTCTATGTAGTCGTGGCCCGGGTAAATCAATGTCGATTGCGGCAGCTTGGCGAGCTGCTTGCTAAACGTCTTGTACAGCTCTTCCGGATGACCGCCATTATGGCAATTCCCGGCGCCGGCATTGAACAGCGTATCGCCGCAGAAGAGTGCCGGCTGGTCAGTGTGCGACAGCAAGCACACGTGACTCATGGTATGGCCCGGCGTATCCAGCGCTTCGAGCTCGACCGTCTTGCCCACTTTGACGACATCGCCCGCGCCCAAGCCTCGGGCCATACCGGCGATCTTGTCCCTGGCATTCTTGTGCGCAAGAATCTTGGCTCCGGTTTTCCGGACCATAGCCTCGTTCCCGCCCGTATGGTCGCGGTGTTCGTGAGTGTTCAGTATCTGGGTAATATTCCAGCCTTCATCCTTGGCAGCCTTTAAACACTTCTCGTAATCCAAGGGATCGATGGCGAGGGCCTCGCCGGTTTCGCTGCAGGCGATGAGGTAGTTGAAATTGCGGTAAGCGTTGGCGGTCCAGATTTGTTTGACAATCACGGCATCATCCCAGGTCGGTTGGCGTATTCGTCGGCGCGATCTTGTCGCTCACCCTCGCTCCCTGCACCATTTCGCTCATCCAGTTCACCAGTAGCGAGGTGTATGAATGTTGGGCGCCTTCGTCCGACAGCCCATGATCCGCGCCCTTTATCACGCGGTAGGTCAGCGAATGGGCTCGCGTGCACGCCTCCACATAGCTGGTGATCACGGTGTGCGGTATCACGCTGTCGTTTTCGGACTCGACCACCAGCACGTCGCCCTGAAACTCCATGCATGCGCGCAGCGCCCGATTCTCCGTCGGTGGAACGAGCTTCTTCCGGTACGCGACTAAATCATGGTCGCGGTGCAATTGCAGCTTGGGCAATTCCCAGCCGCTGTCGAGATAGAGCGCCGGTGCGCGCAGCGCCAGCCATTTGACGCCGCGCATGGACGTGAGAATGGCGGCCAGGTAGCCGCCGTAACTGCTGCCCACCACGGCGATGGCGGAGCTGTCGACGTTGGGGTTGCTGGCGATCACATCGTACGCCGCCACCACGTCGACCAGATTGTGCTCGCGCGAAACTGCTTCGTATTGCGTCCGGGTTTCCGCATGACCGCGCAAGTCGAAGGTCAGACACACGCATCCCAGCGCGGCAACTTCCCGCGCGCGCGTGAGATATTGCTGCTGACTGCCGCCCCAGCCGTGCACGAACAGTACACCCGGAATTTGGGTGCCGGGCGTGACCAGCGTTCCGACAACGTGGCCGTCGCCGATTGCGACTTTGATCGTCTGATCACGGGTTGGCATAAGGCTCGATACGCACGTACTTCGTCATGGCTCCCGCATGCTCGTCGACGCCACGAAAATACACCACAGCATCGGCGGGGATCGACTCGGTAGCATACACTTCGGTGGTCGAGGCGCGGACGACAGCGAGCGATTCGTCCGCGCGAAAAGCTTCCAGCGCCGCCACTTCCGCCGCGCTGGCGCCTCCCATGCGCCAGGACTGCTCCAGCACGCCCGAGCGCCATTGCCCTCTGTTATCGACACCCTGCGCAATATCGTAGTTGCAGCGCGATGCGAACATGCCGCTAAACGAAGTTATCGCGGCAGTGTCATATCCGCGGGCCTGGGCGATGGCGGTCTCGACTTCCCGCGCCGGCATGAGCTCCGTCAGGCGGTCAAAATCGCCGCGCACGATGATCAGGTCGGAGCCGCCGTATACCTGCTCGCCGCGATGGTTGGTGGTGAGCCGCTGCACGCCGCAGTAGCTTGCGCGCATATTGCTTACGCGTACCTGGCCGACGCTGTGCGTAACAACCTCCGCCAGGTCCAGCTCGAGCACCAGGCCGTCGCGCGACAGAGCGTCGTCGTCGAGGGACTGGAGCTGCGCATCCAGCGCCCGTTCGTCGTCGATGACGCACTGGCCCAAGCCACCTATCCCCGCCGGAGGTTTGATGCGAACGCGACCCAGCCCGAGTAGTCGCACGCCGGCGATGCGCGCGTCGCGCGTCGCAAACGCCGAATAACCCGGAAGCACCACGTCGCGCACGCGATTTGCAAATTCCGGAGACCATCCTTCGGGCGCGCGCGAGTCGGCATCGGGCAGCGGATGGGTGATCGTCTTCGTGGCGGCGAATGCAAAGGGCACGACACCGCCGAACAAATCGTGCTCGTTTTTTATGCCCAACCTCTGTGCCGCGGCGATCCCGACCAGCGTATCGTTCGGTACGAAATACAGAGGGCCCGAGTAATGGCGCGCAGGGTCGAATTCCTCCGCGAAGTCGTAACCCTTGATCGCCGCGAGCCTGCATGCGAGTTCGCGCAGCGTCACGCTTTCGTGATGGCGAGAGGCACGGCACGAATAGGTGACGACCGTGCCGGCGTACTTCGGTTGCTGCGTCATCGACCGGAAGTTTTACCTGATCACGTCATCCGCGCTGAGCAGATTATTCTGGGTTCGGGCGTGCGGGTCAATTGGCGTCAGTCGGATCCGCAGGGCACACGACGACCGCGCAGCGTGACAGAATTGTCGCGATGACCGCTTCCAATATCCAGCGCAACCTCGACAACCCCTTTTGGTCGAGTCTCACGAGCCGGCATGCGCACATCGCGCAAGGCGGGACGCTGGCGCGCCGCTACCCGGTCGCCATTTCGCCCATCGCGGGATTGCCGGGCGCCGGGCCGGCAAATGTCGCGGCGCTGCAGGCGCTGGTCGAGGTTGGCGATGACATGGGAATCGTGGGGCCATTCGTGCCGGCGCTGCCGGGGAACTGGGAAAGGCTGTACGAATCGCAGATCACCCAGATGATCCGCGTCGACCGGTCGCCGCTGCCGGAAGGCGATGTCGGCGCATCGATTCTTGGTGCTGCCGACGTTGCCGAAATGCTCGCATTGGTCGAGGTCACGAAGCCGGGACCCTTTCGGTCGCGCACGATCGAGCTTGGAACCTACCTCGGCATTCGCGAAGGCGGGCGGCTCATCGCGATGGCGGGCGAGCGGACATGGGTCGGCGATTTTCGCGAGGTTAGCGCCATCTGCACGCATCCGGATGCGCAGGGGCGCGGGTACGCGCGGGCGCTGATGGGCCGCGTCATCAACCGGATGCTGCGTGCGGGCGAGACACCGTTCCTCCACGTCGAGAGCAGAAACCTGCGGGCGATCGACATCTACCTCGCCCTTGGCTTCGTTCGCCGTACCGAATTTCGCCTGCTGCACGCGAAACGGATCAGCTAGTATCCCGCGTGAGTCTTCCGCGCAATGCGTAGCTTGAATCGCGATAATCCGGAGCAGAGATGAAAGCGTACAAGAAGGCAGAATGTCCGGTTGATAAGATTCGCCGATTCCTCGAGCCGGGCCCGATCGTGCTGGTCAGCTCGGCCTGGCGCGGCGAAAGCAACATCATGACGATGGGCTGGCATATGGTCATGGAGTTCGAGCCCTCCCTGATCGGCTGCTACATCTGGGACGAAAATCACAGCTTCGAGCTTATCAAGCGCAGCAAGGAATGCGTGATCAACATTCCGACCGTCGACTTGGCGAGCGTGGTGGTAGGCGTTGGAAATTCTACAGGCGCCGAAATAGACAAGTTCGCCACGTTCAAGCTCACACCGGTTCGCGGCGCAAGAGTCGAGGCGCCGCTCATCAAGGAGTGCTACGCCAATTTCGAATGCAAGTTGGTCGACTTGAGTCTGATACGGAAATACAGTCTTTTCATCCTGGAAGTTGTTAAGGCGCGCGCCGCGATTTCTCCCAGATATCCACGTACCCTCCATTACCGGGGCGACGGCGTCTTCATGGTTTCAGGGCGACACTTGAATCTCCGCCGCAAGTTCAAGCCTGAGAATCTCTGATTGATGGGGCGTCATGGCGAGAAGTCGGCGATGTCACGCAATGTGCCTTATCGTGCGCGCTTGCATGCCGGGCGCTCCGCGCAGCGCTTTAGCCAGTCGGCCACGCGCGGATGGCTGTCGAGCTTGATGCCGAACTTGGTGCCCAACATCAGCCAGCTTGCGGCCGGGATATCGACCAGCGAAAACGCGTCGAGCAGGTACTCGCGATTCTGGAGTCGCGCCTGCAGCGCATCGAGTCCGCGGATGAATTGCGACCGGTTGTACTCGGCGCATGCTTTGCTGCGGTCTTCGGGCTTGTACGAAAACGGCGTGTCAAGGCCATGGTATAGATACTGCATCATGTAATTGCCCAGCTCGGTCATCGCCCACACGGTCCAGCAAACTGCATCGGCGCGGGCCTGGCCCGCGCTGCCCGGCCATAGCTGCTTTGCTACGCCGTGCTTCTCGCCGAGATATAGCAGGATTGCACCCGACTCGAAGAATGTCAGCTCGCCGTCCGAAAGCCCGGGCACTTTTCCGTGGGGATTGATCGCGAGGTATTGAGGCGCTCGATGCTCGAGCTTTTTGGCATCGAGTTCCACGTACTCATACGGAACGCCAAGTTCTTCGAGCGCCCATGCAACGCGCGTGCCGGAACTGGGCGACCAGGAATAGAGTTTGATTGCCATTCTTTACCTCCCTGGGAAACCGTTGTGAGATATCGTACGACAAGGGTTGCTCCTCGGGAAGCAACGGCTGCGATGCCGGCCACAAGCGGTCGTGCAGTCCTTCACCTTGGTGAGGCGTAGTATGGTTGGACTGTCATTCGTCAACGAGATGATTCAGTGATGGCACGTGCGCCGCTTTAAAGCCGTTGCGGCGGCTTGATATTCCCTCCTTCGGACGACGATTCCGCCGGGGCATCATGGAAGCACGCGTGAAGACCGAGATCAGCGAGTGGATCCTGCGCGCGACGTTGGCAGGCACGAGCGAGATCGAAATCGTTGGCGGCGTATGCGAGCGACTGAGCAGTGCGGGCGTCTCGCTGGTGCGCTCCTCGGTCGCCATGAACCTGCTCGACCCTACCCTCGACGCGCGGCTTGTGCGCTGGATTCGTGGCCAGGGGGCACTCGAGGAAGCGATCACGCGCGCGGAAGACTCGCAGGCAAACGAAAACTGGACGCGCAGCCCGTTTTTCTTCCTGCTCGAGAGCCGGCAGCCATCCTTGCGCCGGCGTCTGGACGCGACCTATCGCCGGGGAGAGTTTCCCTTGCTCGACAGTTTCCGGGACCAGGGCGTCACCGACTACGTGGCGTTTGCCCAGCAGGTCGGCGACAGCGTGCTGTTGGGTGAAGGCGAAGGGATGATGTCGTCGTGGACGACCGACGCGCCGGCGGGCTTCTCCGAGGCACAGATCGAAATGCTCGCGGGGATCATGCCTGCGCTCACGCTGGCGTTCATGTTGCGAACGACCAACCGCGCCGCGCGCACACTGATCACGACGTATCTGGGGAGTGACGCCGCGGAACGCGTGCTCGCGGGCAACATCGTGCGCGGCCGCGCCCAAGCAATCCGTGCCGTCGTTTGGTTCAGCGATCTCATCGGTTTCACGCGGCTCTCCGACATGGTGAGCCCAGACGTGCTGCTCGCCCTACTCAACGACTACGCCGAGGCGCAGGTCGAGGAAATCGAGGCCCACGGCGGACACGTCCTGAAGTTCATGGGCGACGGAATCCTCGCGATCTTCCCTGACGACGACACGACGCGAGCCTGCAAGCGCGCGCTCGCCGCCGCCGCCAACCTGCGTCGCCGGATCGCCGCGCTCAACGACCGACGCCAAGCCGCCGGGCTGCTGGTGACCGATACGCATCTGGCTCTCCACGTAGGTGAACTGCTTTACGGCAACCTGGGCAGCCCGCGGCGACTCGATTTCACCGTGCTGGGATCGGCGGTAAACGAGGCGGCGCGGATCGAGTCGCTGTGCGGCTCGCTCGAGCAGACCGTCATCGTGTCGTGGGCCTTTGCCGAGGCGGCGGGCGAAGCGCGGAGCTTGTTGGTTAGCCTCGGCCGCTATGCGATGAAGGGCATTGCCCGACCGCAGGAATTGTTTACGCTGGACCCCGGCTAGCGCAAAGTCCGGTGACGACGCTCCGCCGGACGACAGCTCAGTACCTTTGTTACATCGTCCGGCATCGGCCGGAATCGCAACGAACCGACATCGGCACATTTGCTCCGCAGGTCACGGCGAAAGCCTCAAAATTATCCGGTCCGACTACGGCGAACTTCATCGTCGCGACCGGAGTAGCGCAGCCATTGGCCTTCGCGAACTGCTCCGCGTCGTTCATGTATCTTGACCGCAGCGTCGACGGCTTGAAGTGGTCCGCGTTAACGCGCTTAGTTTTTGCAGACCGGGCCATCGCTCGCCCCGGCTTCGCGCCGCGCAATACCTTGGGTGCCTTTGGTGATGGACTGGCGCCGAGTCTGTTGCTCGGCAGTAGCTGCGCCGTTTCTGGCGCAACCTGGGCGATTGTTTCAAAATTCTGGCGCTCTGAAACCGCACCGCGTCCGACCTGCGGCAAAAATTCTCCCGTCCGCAGATTAACGGCATCGTACCATTTTGAAGCCGATCCCTCCGCACCGTAGCGGTCCAAGCCGCTGGCCGCCTGTGCTAAGGGAACCATTGCCAACAGCGCACAAAGCACCAATCTGCTCATGGTACTCACTGAATGCCAAGTGGGATCCGTGCATGGTAGACCTTTCCATCATCGGCCGCTTGCTAGCCGTGCTCGATCCCAGAGCGGCAATAGACAGGTAGGCGCGCATGCGCGATGCCACAGCCGGCGCTTCAGGATGTGAAGATTCGTGATTTTCATATCCGAATTTTCCGGATCTTGCTGGCGATGAATCCCAGGTTTCCGCTGTAGCATGCAACGA